>DATLIR010000235.1:0-23639 GCA_035539315.1 Casimicrobiaceae bacterium | reverse complement strand
GTGCAGGTCGGCGTTGAGGCCGTGCGCGTCGACCTTCACCGTCTTGGCGGCCTCGGGCGTCCACGCCTTCGCCAGCGCATCCTCGAGCGGCTTGCAGCGGAACACCGACGGGGCTGCGCCGGTCACCGCCACGCGCACGCCCGCGGCGGTCTGCGCGACGAACACGCCTACCAGGGCGAAGCGCGACGCCGGGTTCGGGAACTTCGCATAGCCCGCTTTCTTCGGCACCGGGAAAGAGACCGAGACGATGATCTCGTCGGCGTTGAGCGCGGTCTCGTACATGCCGGTGAAGAACGCGTCGGCGGCGATCTTGCGCTTGTTGGTCGCGATGGTCGCGTTGAGCGCGAGCGCCGCGGCCGGCCAGTCCGCGGCCGGGTCGTTGTTCGCGAGCGAACCGCCGATCGTGCCCATGTTGCGCACCTGGCGGTCGCCGATGCCCTCGGCCAGCGCTCCCAGCACCGGCAGCACGCCGCGGATGACGTCCGAGCTCACGACCTCCGCGTGGCGCGTCATCGCGCCGATCACCAGCACGTCGCCATCCTTGCGGATACCCTTGAGCTCGGCGAGGCCCGACAGGTCGACGACGTGCCCCGGCTGCGCGAGCCGCAGCTTCATCGCCGCGACCAGGCTCTGTCCGCCGGCCAGCGCCTTGCCGCCGGTCTTGCCGAGCGTCGCGGCGGCGTCCGCCACCGACTTCGCGCGATGCAGTTCGAATGCGTACATGGCGGCCTCCTTACGCGTGCCGGGCGGACTGGATCGCCGACCAGACGCGGTGCGGCGACGCGGGCATGTCGAAGTGCTTGACGCCGACGCTCGCGAGCGCGTCCATCACGGCGTTCATCATCGCCGCCGGGGCGCCGATCGCGCCAGCCTCGCCGCAGCCCTTCGCGCCGAGCGGGTTGTGCGTGCACGGCGTGACCTTCGTGCCCACCTTGAGCGTCGGCAGGTCGTCGGCGCGCGGCATCGCGTAATCCATGTAGCTGCCGGTCAGGAGCTGCCCGCTCTTCGGGTCGTAGACGCATTGCTCGAGCAGCGCCTGGCCGATGCCCTGCGCGACGCCGCCGTGCACCTGCCCTTCGACGATCATCGGGTTGATGATGTTGCCGAAGTCGTCGCAGGCGGCGAACCGCTCGACCCGCACCACGCCGGTGTCAGGATCGATCTCGACCTCGCAGATGTGCGTGCCCGCCGGGAACGTGAAGTTGGTCGGGTCGTAGAACGCCATCTCGTTGAGCCCCGGCTCGAGCTTGTCGAGCGGGTAGTTGTGCGGCACGTAGGCGGCGAGCGCCACCTCGCCGAACGCCTTGCTGCGGTCGGTGCCCGCCACGGTGAACTTGCCGTCCTTGAACTCTATGTCGCCTTCGGCCGCCTCGAGCAGGTGCGCCGCGATCTTGCGACCCTTGTCGACGATCTTGTCGATCGCCTTGACGATGGCGGTGCCGCCGACGGCGAGCGAGCGGGAGCCGTAGGTCCCCATGCCGAACAGCACGCGCCCGGTGTCGCCGTGGACGACGTCGACGTTCTCGACCGGGATGCCCAGGCGCGACGCGACGACCTGCGCGAACGTCGTCTCGTGGCCCTGGCCGTGGCTGTGCGACCCGGTGAAGACCGTGACGCTCCCGGTGGGATGCACGCGCACCTCGCCCGCCTCGAACAGGCCGGCGCGGGCGCCGAGCGCGCCGGCGACGTTCGATGGCGCGATGCCGCAGGCCTCGATGTACGAGGCATAGCCGAGGCCGCGCAGCTTGCCGTGCTTCGCGGACTCCGCCTTGCGTGCCGGGAACCCCTTGACGTCCGCCAGGCGGTTGGCCTCGTCGAGCGTCGCATCGTAGCCGCCGGTGTCGTACAGGAGCGCGACCGGCGTCTGGTACGGGAAGGTGCGGATGAAGTTGCGGCGGCGCAGCTCGTCCTGCGCGATGCCGAGCTCGTGCGCGGCCTGGTGCACGATGCGCTCGACGACGTAGGTCGCCTCGGGACGGCCGGCGCCACGGTAGGCGTCGACCGGCGCGGTATTGGTGAACGCGGCCGTCACCTCGCAGAAGATCGCCGGGGTCGTGTACTGGCCGGCGAGCAGCGTCGCGTAGAGGATGGTCGGGATGCACGAAGCGAACGTCGACAGGTAGGCGCCCATGTTCGCGACCGTGTGCACGCGCAGCGCCAGGAACTTGCCGTCCTTGTCGAGCGCGAGCTCGGCATGCGTGACATGGTCGCGGCCGTGCGCGTCCGACAGGAACGATTCGCTGCGCTCGCACACCCACTTGATCGGGCGGTTGACGCGCTTGCTCGCCCACACCATCGCCGTTTCCTCGGCGTACAGGTAGATCTTCGAGCCGAAGCCGCCGCCGACGTCGGGCGCGATGACGCGCACCTTGTGCTCGGGCAGCCCGAGCACGAACGCCGTCATCAGCAACCGCTCGACGTGCGGGTTCTGGCTCGTCACGTACAGCGTGTAGCTGTCCTCGGCGCGGTTGTACGAGGCGACCGCGGCGCGCGGCTCGATCGCATTGGGGATCAGCCGGTTGTTGACGATGTCGAGCCTGGTGACGTGCGCGGCCTTCGCGAACGCCGCGTCCACCGCCGCCTTGTCGCCCAGCTGCCAGGTGTAGCACTTGTTGCCCGGCGCCTCGTCGTGCACCTGCGGCGCTCCGGGCTTGAGCGCGTCGGCCGGGTTCACGACCGCGGGCAGCACCTCGTAGTCGACGGCAATCAGCTCGGCGGCGTCCTTCGCCTGGTGCGCGGTTTCCGCGATCACCAGCGCGACGTGGTCGCCCACGTACCGCACCTTGCCCTTCGCCAGGACGTGGTGCGGCGGCTCCTTCATCGGGGTCCCGTCGACGCTGGTGATGAGCCAGCCGCACGGCAGGCCGTTCACCCCCTCGAGGTCGGCGCCGGTATAGATCGCGACGACGCCGGGAGCGGCCTTCGCCTGCTTGGTGTCGATGCCGCGGATGCGCGCGTGCGCGTGTTGCGACCGGAGGAAGAACGCATGCGTCTGGTTCGGCTGGACCACGTCGTCGGTGAACTGCCCGCTGCCGGTGAGGAACCGTGCGTCCTCCTTGCGGCGAAGCGACTGGCCGATCACGTTAGGTTCGTTCGCACCCATGGCCATCTCCTCACTTGCCCATCGCCGCGGCGCCCTGCTGCACCGCCTTGACGATGTTCTGGTAGCCGGTGCAGCGGCACAGGTTGCCCTCGAGCTCCTCGCGGATGCGCGCCTCGGACGCCTTCGGGTGCCGGTTCACGAGGTCGACCGCATTCATCACCATGCCGGTGGTGCAGAAGCCGCACTGCAGCCCGTGGCAATCCTTGAACGCGGCCTGCATCGGGTGCATCGTGCCGTCGGGCGCGGCGAGGCCCTCGATCGTGACGACCTTGGTGCCGTTCACCTGCGCGAGCAGGACATTGCACGACTTGACGGCATGGCCATCGACGTGGACGGTGCACGACCCGCACTGGGCCGTGTCGCATCCCACGTGCGTGCCGGTGAGGTTCAGGTGCTGGCGCAAGTACTCGACCAGCAGCGTTCGCGGGTCGACCGTCGCGGTGACGGGCTTGCCGTTGACGGTCAGCGAAAGCGTGACGGCCACGTGCTCCTCCTTCGGGGTGGGCTTGTCGGGTCCGGTCTTGGGGCCGGATGGCTACGGGTCACTATACTGCGGCTCGCACGGTGTCGGCAACGAGACGGCGCGACGGCGCGCCCATCGCGGGGCGACGGGCACGGCGGGACGACCCGAGCGGTCAAAACGCGGCGTGCGCGCTGCCGCCGGCGAAGACGTTCCTTCCCGGTGCCGGCTCGAAGAACCGACCGTTGGTGTCGCCGACGATGACCGAGCCCACGTAGTCGCGGTCGGTGACGTTGTTGACGCGCACGAACCCGCGCAGCGTCCACGCGCCGACGCGATGCACGACGCTCGCGCGGAGGTTGCCGATCGTCCAGGCCGGCGCGGCATCGGTGTTGCGGTCGTTCACGTACAGCTTCGAGGTGTGCTGCACCTCGGCGGCGAGCTCGAGCCAGGGCAGCACGAGCGGGACCCACGCGATCTCGGCATACGCGGCGTTCTCGGGCACGCCGGGCAGCCGGTTGCCGGCGGGCACCACCACTGGCGGCGACCCGCTGGCGATGTCGTCGGCGAACTCCGCCTTGAGCCAGGTGTAGTTCGCGTGCGCGCGCACGCCGGCGCCGAGGTCGCCGTCCCACAGGAGCTCGACGCCGCGGCGCCGCGTCCTGCCGGCGTTGCGGAACGTCGTGCGCCCTCCGGTCGCCGCGTCGACGACGATCTCGTCCTTCGTGTCGATCGCGAACGCGGCGGCGTTGACGCGATGACGCGTGCCGAGGAGCGCCTTGACGCCGACCTCGACGGCGCGGCTCGTCGCCGCGTTGAGGTCGAGGTTGAGGCCGGTCGTGCCCGGGCGGTAGGCGAGCTCGGCGAAGGTCGGCGTCTCGAAGCCTTCGCCGTAGGAGGCGTACAGCGCGACCGTGTCGACGGGCTGCCACAGCACACCGACCACCGGCGTCGTGCGCCGGTAGTCCTTGCTGCCGCTGTCGTCCGGATTGCCGGGGGCGATGAAGTGGTCGGTGGCCTTGAACCGCACTTCGTTCGCCCGCACGCCCGCGGTGAACGACAGCCGCCGCGTCGGCCACCAGACCAGTTGTGCGTAGACCGCCGTCGCCGTGACCTCGTCGTCCTCGTCGCGCTTGAGCTCGCCGCGCTGCCCATTGTCGTTGACGTAGCCTTTGCGCGTCTCGTCCTGAACGTCGTAGTCGGCGCCGATCGTCGCGATCAGCAGCGCATCGCCGAGGCGCGCGCGCCGCTCGAGCTTCGCCGAGACGCCGCCGTAGCCGCGGTCGAGGTCGACCACGCCGCCGGCGCTGGCCGGAAGCGTGCCGGCGAGCGACAGGTACTGCTCGATGGCCCGCTGGCCGCCGTAGCCGACGACCTTGAGCGAGGTGTCCGCGTCGAAGCGGTGGTCGAGCGTCGCCCCGACCTGCCGCTGGTCGATCGACTTGCGCGTGTCGAACTGCGTCGCGAGCGGATCGGCCTGCTTCGGGTCGGCCTCCAACTGCGCGCGGTTGAGCCCGAGCGGATCCTGCGAATGCGGCTGGTCCTGGAGCGTGCCGATCAAGGTGAGTCGCGTCGCCTCGCCCAGCGGGATGCTCACCTTGGCGACCGCCAGCTCGCGGCGCGCGGCGCTGTGGTCGCGGTAGCCGTCGGTTTCGAAGTGGCTGGCGGCAACCGCGTAGCCAACGCCGCGCACGGTCCCGGTCGCCTTGGCGCCGAATGTCCAGCTGTCGTAGCTTCCGCCGCCGCCCGACAACGTGATCTCGGGCGCCGTCGTGCCGGACTCCGAGAACACGCCGATCACGCCGCCGGACGCGTTGCCGTACAGCGTCGAGAACGGCCCGCGCAGCACCTCGATGCGCTCGGTGGCGAGGAGCGCGAAGCTGCCGGTCTGGCCTTGCCCGTCGGGCATCGTCTGCGGGATGTCGTCCTGGTAGAGCCGCAATCCGCGCACGCCGAACGCGGCGCGCGCGCCGAACCCGCGCGAGCTGATCTGCAGGTCCTGCGCGTAGTTCTGGCGGTTGTTGGCGACGATGCCCGGCACGCGCACGAGCGTCTCCGACAGGTTGACCATCGGCTGCGACTGCTGGATCTCGCGCTGGCCGATGATGTCGACCGACGCCGGCACGTCGAACGTGCGCTCGACGCGGCGCGTCGCGGTGACGGCGACCGGATCGATCGCGACGTCGACCGGCGCGGGTTGGGCCCATGCCAGGCTCGCCGTCAGGACCGCGGGGGGCCAGGCCAGCGACGCCATCAAGCGCCTTGTCGCGGGTCGCACGGAATGCCTCGGATCGTCCGCGAGGGGGGAGTTCGGTAGCATAGAAGAAAAGGACGCGCCCGGGCAGAAGGACCACACTCGGGCCCGCCACCGACCGGTGAAGGGCACGATGTCCGGCTTTCCGAGCTTTCCGATACCGCGGTCGACCGCGGGCGAGCGCGTTCGTGACGCGGCGCGGCTCCCCGTGAGCCTCGCGTGTCGAACCTCCCCGTGAGCGAACGCACGATCCTCGTCGCCGGCGGCGGTCACGCGCACGTCGAGGTGCTGCGCCGCTTCTCGCTCGCGCGCGAGCCCGGCGTGGATCTCGTGCTCGTCTCGCCGGACCGGGAGACGCCGTACTCGGGCATGCTGCCCGGCCTGGTGGCCGGGCACTACACGCGCGAACAGGCCCACATCGACCTCGAGCCGCTCGCCCGTCGCGCCGGCGCGCGCTTCGTGCGCGACCGCATCGTCGCGCTCGACGCCGCGGCGGCGGTCGCGACCACGGCCTCGGGGGCGGCACTGCGCTACGACGTGGCGTCGCTCGACATCGGCTCGCAGCCGGACCTGTCGATGCCCGGCGCGCGCGAGCACGCCATCGGCGTCAAGCCGGTCGAGGCGTTCCTCGCCCGATGGTCCGCGGTCCGCGACGCCGTTCGCGAGGGAACCGTCCAGCGCATCGCCGTGGTCGGCGGCGGCGCAGGAGGCGTCGAGGTGCTGCTCGCGATGCACCATCGCCTGTCCCACGACATGCCGGGACGCGCGCCGCGCTTCGCACTCGTCTCAGATCGCTCCAACCTGCCGGCGGCGGCGAACCGGGCGCTGCTCGCGTGCCTCGACGCCGCGGGGATCGACAAGCACTTTGGCCGCGCTGCGACCGGCTTCGATGCCGGCGCGGTGGTGCTCGCCGACGGAGCGCGGGTGTCCGCCGACGCGATCTTCGGCGCGACACCCGCGACGGCGGCACCCTGGCTCGTTGCCTCGGGCCTCGCGTGCGACGCGCGCGGCTTCGTGCGCGTCGACGCGCACCTGCGCTCGCCGTCGCACGCGAACGTCTTCGCTGCCGGCGATTGCGCGACGCAGGATGGTCCCCCGCACCCGCGCTCCGGCGTCTACGCGGTGCGCCAGGGACCGACGCTCGCCGCCAACCTTCGCGCGGCGGCGACCGGGCGTGCGCTCGCGACCTACCGGCCGCAGGCGCGCGCGCTCGCGCTCATCTCGACGGGCGGCAAGCACGCGATCGCCGTGTGGGGCCGCTGGTCGTTCGCCGGCGACTGGGTGTGGCGCTGGAAGGATCGCATCGACCGCGGTTTCATGGAGCGCTACCGCATCGGGGTGCGAGGCCCAGCGACGCCGCGCTAGAATGGGGCATGCTCGCGTCCCCGCATGATCGGCGGCTCGCCGTCGCGGTGTTCGCGCTCGCGGCGCTCGACGCGCTCGCGCAGCCCGCTGCACCGCTCACCATCGACCTCGTGCCCGAACGCGTCGCGGAGCGCGCCTGGTATTTCCGCGGCGAGGCCGGCATGGCGAGCGCCGCGAACCGTGGCTTCATGTCCAACGCGGCCTTCGTCGTCACGGGCGACGGCGTGGTGGTGTTCGACGCGCTGGGCACGCCGGCTCTGGGACGCGGCATGGTCGCCGCGATCCGCCGGGTGACCGACCAGCCGATCCGCCGCGTCGTCGTGTCGCACTACCACGCCGATCACGTCTACGGGCTCGCCCCGCTCAAGGCCGCGGGCGCGGAGATCTGGGCGCACCGTCGCGCGCTCGGCTACTTCGCCTCCGGCGTCGCCGCCGAGCGCCTCGCGCAACGGCAGGCCGACCTCTATCCGTGGGTCGACGAGACCACCGAGCTGGTGCGGCCCGACGTGCTGGTCGACGCCGACACATCGTTCCGGATGGGTGGCACGACGTTTCGCATCATCGACACCGGCGGCGCGCACGCGCCGGACGACATCATGCTGCTGGTCGAGGACGACCGCACGCTGTTCGCGGGCGATCTCCTGTTCGCCGGCCGCATCCCGTTCGTCGGCAACGCGGACTCGGCGCACTGGCTCGCCGCCATCGAGCGACTGATCCCGCTCGCGCCCGCGGTCGTGGTACCGGGTCACGGACCCGCGTCGCGCGACGTCGCGCGCGACCTCGTGACGACGCGAGACTACCTCGCCTACCTTCGCGATGCGATGGGGCGCGCGGCGCGCGACCTCGAGCCGTTCGACGATGCCTACGCGAAGACCGACTGGTCGCGCTTCCGGACGCTGCCGGCGTTCGAGCCGGCCAACCGGATCAACGCGTGGGGCACCTACCTGCGCATGGAGCAGGAAACCCTCGACGCCGGGAGGCAGTGATGCCTGACGTCCCGCTGATCGGCGATCCGGTGCTGGCGGTCGCGGTGCGCGCGGCGCGCCGCGCCGCCTCGGTGGTCGTCGACGCCGCACGCGACCTCAAGCGCTTGCCGACGTTCTCGAAGGAGCACCTCGAGATCGCGTCGTCGGCCAACGAGGAAGCGCGCAGCGCGATCATCGCCACGATCGGCGCGGCGTTCCCCGAGCACGAGATCCTCGGGCGCGAGCCACGCGAGGGCAACGAGCCGCCCGACCCGTCGCCCTACAAGTGGATCATCGATCCGATCGACGGGGGCGCGAACTTCGCGCACGGCTACCCGCACTACGCGGTGACCATCGCGCTTGCGCACGGCACCGATGTCACGCACGCGACGGTGCTCGACCCGATGCACGACGAGCTCTACACGGCCGTGCGCGGCAAGGGGGCGCAGCTCAACGGCGCCCCGATCCGCGTGTCCGCGTGTACGCGACTCGAGGAGGCGCTCGTCGGCACGGTGTTCCCGGCGCGTGGCAGCGGCAAGATGGCGGCGTACCTGCCGCTGATGACCGCTGTGATGAAGCGCTGCGCCGGGTTGCGGCGCGCCGGCGCCTGCGCGCTGGACCTCGCGTACCTCGCGGCGGGCCGGCTCGACGGCTATTTCGTGACCAGCCTCAAGCCCGGCGACATCGCCGCCGGTGCACTGCTGGTCAAGGAGGCGGGCGGCCGCGTCGGCGATTTCGCGGGCGGCGTGGAATTCCTGCGGACCAACGAGGTGATCGCGGCGGCGCCGGGGTTGTTCACGCCGTTGCGGGAGGCGATCGCGGCAGCGCGCCAGTGACGCGGCAATCGGGCTGAAGCCCGACCCACAGGGGCTAGGCGATTCGCTGGAACCAGACGACCGACAGCGACGCGGCGAGCACCGTCAGCACGGCGGCGACGGCGACGAACAGCGCCGCGATCTCGGTGTGCGTGCGCTCGAACACGTACTGGGCGTTCAGCGCCTCGTACACCTTGACGAGGTCGGTCGACGACTTCGCATGGAAATAGGTGGCCTTGGTGACGTCGGCGATGCCCTTCAGCGCCTCCTCGTCGAAGCGCATGTAGATCGACCAGCCGTCGAAGCTCACCGGCGCGCCTTCGGCGGTGCCGAAACCGACCGTGTAGACGCGCACGCCACGCTCGGCGGCCATGCGTGCGGCGTCGATCGGGTCCGGCCCGGTCGTGCGCCTCCCGTCGGTCAGCAGGATGATCGCGGCCGACTTGTGCGAGCCCGCCGGCACCGGCTGGAACGCCTTCTTCGCCTGCGCGGGCGCCGCGTCGAGCGAGCGTCCCTGCGACTGGTCGAACGCGCGTGCCAGGCCGCCGGGGACGTTGGCGGCAGTCAGCTCTTCGGAGTGCTCGGGGAAGATCGTGGCGAGCGAGGTCAGGATGCCGCTGCCGATCGCCGTGTGGCGCTGCAGTTCGAGGCGATCGATCGCGGCGATGAGCTCGTCGCGGTTGCGGGTCGGCGGCTGCACGACCGCCGCCGATCCGGCGAACGACACGAGCGCCACGCGGACGTCCGACGGCTGCGCGTGCACGAAGGTCTTGGCCGCCGCCTGCGCCGCCGCGATGCGCGTCGGCTCGATGTCGTTGGCGCGCATCGACAGCGAGACGTCGATCGCCAGGACGATGGTGCGATGGTCGGACGGCAGCGTGATGCGTGCGCCCGGTCGCGCGGCGGCGACGATCAACGCGGTGAGCGCGACCAGCAGCAGGACCGGCGGCACGTGGCGCCGCCAGCCCGGCGAGCGGCCGAGCGCTTCGCGCACGACGGAGAGGCTCGCGAAGCGCAGCGCGAGCTTCTTGCGCCGGCGCTTGAGCCACAGGTACGCGGCGACCAGCCCCGGCACCGCCAGGAGCAGCCACAGCACCATCGGCCACTCGAACGCCATACGCGTCGCCTCTCGCCACTACCGAGCCGCGGGCCGCCACCCGGCCCGGAGCGCCTTCCACTCTACCATCGGCCACGCCGCGCGGGCAGGCGGCCGGGTCAGGCGGTTAGGACGTCGGCCAGCGCCTGGGGAATCTCGATGCCGGCGTCCCGGGCCTGCCCGGACAGCGCGTCGCGACGCGCCCCGGGCAGGCGCACGCCCGGGTCGCTCAGCATCTCCGCGACGAGCGCCTCGACGCGCGCGAGGTAGGTCGCACGGCCCGCCAATGCCTCCGGATCGATCACCAGGAACGCCTGGCCGAGTCGCGGCCGGTTGCCCTCGTCGACGAAGAACGACGACGCCTCGGCCCCGATCGCCGCGCCGGTGAGCGCCGTGACGAGCAGCTCGACGACCAGCGCAAGCATCGCGCCCTTGGCGCCCCCTACCGGGAGCATCGAGCCCTCGAGGCCGGCCTTCGGGTCGGTGGTGGGCCGGCCGTCGCGATCGAGCGCCCAGCCTTCCGGGATCGGGCGTCCTTCGCGCGCGGCGACCATCAGCTTGCCGCGCGCGACCTCGGAGAGCGACAGGTCGACGACCAGCGGCGCGGCGTCGCGGCGCGGGAACACAGCGGCGATCGGGTTGGTCCCGAAGATCGGGTGCTTGCCCCCGGCCGCGGGCATCGCCGACGGCGAGTTGCCCATCGCGAGCCCCACCATCCCCGCGGCCGCGACCGGCTGCAGGTGATAGGCCGCCACGCCGAAGTGGTGGCTGTTGGTGACCGCGGCGAACGCGACGCCGTGGACGCGCGCGCGGGCAATCGCTTCGGCCACCGCGAGCGCGCAAGCCGGGAACGCGAGACCGCAACCGGCATCGACCAGCACCGCGCCGCCGCGCTCGTGCGCGATGCGCGGGTGCGCGGAGCCGTCGGCGCGTCCGTTGCGCAGGTGCGTCGCGTATTGCGTGAGGCGCGACACGCCATGCGACGCGAGGCCTTGCCCGTCGGCGTCGACCAGTGCGCGCGCCGTGGCCTCGGCCATCGGACGGTTGGCGCCCGCACGCTCCAGCGCGCGCGTGGCGAGCCGCACGAGCTCGGCAGGGGCGTAGCGCGGCAACGTCAGCGTCCCGCGAGCGTTGCCAACACGCGCTCCGCGATCATCGTCGACACGCGTTGGTTCGCCTCCTGCGTGAGGCCGGCGACATGCGGGGTCAGTAACAGGTTCGGGGCGTCGGCGAGCACGGAGCCGGCGGGCAGCGGCTCGTGCTCGAACACGTCGAGCGCCGCGCCGCCGAGGTGGCCGCTGGCGAGCGATGCGGCCAGCGCCGCCTCGTCGACGACGCCGCCGCGCGAGGTGTTGACCAGGATCGCGCCGCGGCGCATCGACGCCAGAGCGCGCGCATCGATCAGGCGGCGCGTGGCCTCGACGAGCGGCACGTGCAGCGTGACGACGTCGGCCGCGGCGAAGAGCGCGTCGAGGTCGCGCGGCTCGACGCCTTCGTCGCGCCACAGGGTCGAATGCGCGGGGACCGCGACGTCGTGCGCGATCGCGCGCATGCCGAGGGCGCGGCCGAGCCGCGCGACGCGCCGGCCGATGTCGCCGAACCCGACGACCCCGAGCGTCCTGCCCGCGATCTCGCGGCCGCTCGACAGCGCCGTGCGCGGCCAGTGGCCCGCGGCGACGTCCGCGCTCGACACGTAGGCCCCGCGCAGCAGGACGAGCGCGGCGCCGATCACGTACTCGGCGACGGCCTGCGCGTTGGCGCCGCTAGCCGGGATGACGGCGATCCCGCGCGTTTTACACGCGGCGACGTCGATGTTGTCGAGGCCGACGCCGAGCCTGCCGACGACGCGCAGCCGCCGGGCGCCGGCGAGCAGCGCGCCGCGCACCTGCGTCCGGTTGCGCACGATCAGTGCGTCGGCGTCCGCCGACTCGGCGGCAAGGGCCTCGGGGCGGTCGACGAGGTCGGGAAGGTAGCGCGTGTCGTGCGCGCCCGCGAGCGCCGCGACCGCCGGCGCGTCCATGAACTCGGTGATGACGATGCGCACGCGCGTGGCGAGCCGCCGGTCAGGTCGCGAACAGCCGGCTCATGTCGCCGAAGGCCTTGAACTCGAGCGCGTTGCCGAACGGGTCGAGGAAGAACATCGTCGCCTGCTCGCCCGGCTCGCCGCGGAAGCGGACGTAGGGCTCGATCACGAAACTGACGCCCGCCGCGCGGAACCGTTCCGCGAGCGCATCCCAGGTCGCGAGGTCGACGACGACGCCGAAATGCCGCACCGGCACGTCCTGCCCGTCGACGAGGCTGGTGGCGTCGCTCATGTCCCTCGCGTCGACCTTGTGCGCGACGATCTGGTGGCCGAAGAAGTCGAAGTCGACCCAGTCCGGCGAGCTTCGTCCCTCCGCGCAACCGAGGAAGCCGCCATAGAAGCGCCGCGCCGCGTCGAGGTCGGTGACCGGGAACGCGAGGTGGAAACGGGGGTATGGCGTCGTGGGAAGGTGGGGCATCGGAGTCAGGGATCAGGAATCAGGAATCAGGAATCAGAATGGGTGGCAGTGACGGGGCAACGGCGACGCGCTGATACCTGATACCTGATACCTGATACCTGTTGCCTGATCCCCGCTACTGCCAAGGCAGACGCTCCAGGTCCACGTTGCCGCCGGACAGGATCACGCCGATACGCTTGCCCGCCGCCGGATAGCGCCCCTCGAGCAGGCAGGCGAGCGGCACGGCAGCGGACGCCTCGACGACGATCTTCGCGCGCTCCCAGGTCATGCGCATCGCTCGCACGATCGCGTCCTCGCCGCAGGTCTCCAGCGCGTCGACGTGCGCGCGAATCGCGCCGAGCGTGCGCGGCGCGAGCGGCGTGCGCAGCCCGTCGGCGATCGTGAGCGTCACGCCCGCGGGCAACGGCTCGACCTTGCCCGTGCGGAAGCTTTGCGCCGCGTCGCCGGCGTTCGCCGGCTCGGCGCCCCAGACCAGGAGGTCGCGCCGCAGGCCCTTCGCGGCGATCGAGGTGCCCGACAGCAGTCCGCCGCCGCCGACCGGAGCGACGATCGCATCGAGGTCGGGAACCGACTCGCACAGCTCGACGACCGCGGTGCCCTGCCCCGCGATCACGCTCGCATTGTCGAACGGATGGATCATCGTCGCGCCGGTATCGCGCTCGACCTCCGCGCACGCGGCCGCGCGCGATGCCGCGTCCATACCGGAGTGTCGGATCGTCGCACCGAAGCGTCTAACGTTCTCCTGCTTCACGCGCGCCGAGCCCTCCGGCATTACGACCCACGCCGGGATGCCGCGCCGCCGCGCGGCGTAGGCGATCGCGGCGCCATGGTTGCCCGACGAATGCGTGACGACGCCGCGGCGCGCCACGTCGTCGTCGAGCGAGAACACCGCGTTGGAGGCACCGCGCGCCTTGAAGGCGCCGATGCGCTGGAAGTTCTCGCACTTGAACCAGAGCCGGGCGCCGACCTCGGCGTCGAGCGCCGCGCAGGTGATCACCGCCGTTCGATGCACATGCGGGCGGATGCGCTCGTGCGCCGCGCGGATCGCCGCCAGGTCGGGGAGCGCGAGCGAAGGGTCGAGGCGGTCGTTCATCGGCGGGTGTCGGCGCAGGACGAGGTCATTATAAAAGGCACGGCGATCGCCTCGGCGAAACGCGCGTCAGGTCGCGTTGAAGCCGCCGTCGACGAACACCGTCTCGCCGGTGATCGCCGCCCCGGCGTCGCTCGCGAGGAGCATCGTGACGCCGATGAAATCGTCGGGCGTGCCGTTGCGGCCGATCATCGTGCGCGCCGCCATGGCCGCGACGCGCGCGGGGTCGGCCTGGGCCTGCGCGGTCAACGGCGTCAGCACGAACCCCGGCACGATCGCATTGCACGTCACCCCGCGCGCGGACCAGCGCTCCGCGGCCGAGCGGGTCAGCGCGACGATGGCGCCCTTCGACGCGCCGTACGCGCCGCTGTTGCCGAACGCGCGGACCGACTGCTGCGACGCCACGTTGATAATGCGCCCCCAGCCGTGCGCGGCCATCGCCGGCGCGAGTCCGCGGGTGAGCAGGAACGGCCCGGTCAGGTTGGCCGCGAGCGTGGCATCCCAGTCCGCGTCGCCGATCTCCTCGAACGGCATGCGCAGGTTGATGCCGGCGGCGTTGACCAGGATATCGACATGGCGCCGCGCGTCCTTCAGCCGCGCGAGCAGCGCCACGACGGAGGCGCGGTCGGCGACGTCGACGGCTTCGGCCGACGCCTGCCAGCCCTGCACGGTGAACGCGCGTGCCGTCACCTCGAGCGCATCCCGCCGGCGCGCGGCGAGCAGGACATGCGCCCCGGCGCCCGCGAGCGCTTCGGCCATCCCCCGGCCGATGCCGGAGCTGCCTCCCGTGACGAGCGCGGTGCGCCCGCGCAGGTCGAACAGCTTCGCGAAGCGCTCGTCCATCGCCTACGACGGGTTCAGGCGCTCTCGTAGAGGCGCGTCAGCACGAACTCGCGGTGGCCGAGCGCCTCGGCGGCGGTGAAGCGTCCGTTGGCCGTGCGGAACATCATGTCGATGAGCTTGTCGCCCGCCTGGTCCATCGTGATCTCGCGCTGCAGGAGCCCGGACGTATCGACGTCCACGTGCTCGCCCATCGTCCGCACCGTCCGCGGGTTCGCGCAGATCTTGATCACCGGCAGGATCGGGTTGCCGATGACGTTGCCCTGGCCGGTCGGAAAGAAGTGGACCACGAAACCCGACGCCGCGCACAGCGTCACCATCTCGGCGGCCGCCGACGAGCTGTCCATGAACCACAGCCCCGGGCCGCTCGGCATCTCGGCCTTGTCGAGGACGCCGTCGACCAGGCACTTGCGCCCGATCTTCTGGATGTTGCCGAGCGCCTTCTCCTCGATCGTCGTCAGGCCGCCGGCGATGTTCCCCTTGGTCGGCTGCGAATCGGACAGGTCGGAGGTCTTGTGGCGCTCGATGACCTTCTGGTAGCGGTCGAACACTCGCATGAAGTCCGCGCGCACCTTGTCGTCGCGGCAGCGCGCCGCGACGATCTGCTCGCCGCCGGTCAGTTCGGTGGTCTCGCCGAACACGAGCGTGCAGCCGGCCGCATAGAGCTTGTCGAACGCGTCGCCGACGGTCGGGTTCGCGCCGCAGCCCGAGGTCGTGTCCGACTCGCCGCACTTGGTCGACACCCACAGCTCCTCGAGCGCGCACTCGACGCGGTGCTTCTCGGTCGCCCACTGCAGGTATTCCTTGGCCGCCTTCGACGCCCGCATGATCGTGTCATGGTCGCCGTGCAGCTCGATGCCGAACCCGCTCACGGGCTTGCCGGTCGCCGCGATGCCGTCGACGACCTTCTTCGTCCACTGGTCCTCGATGCCGATCACCACGACCGCGGCGACGTTCGGGTTCGCGCCGGTGCCGATCAGCGTCCGGAAATGCAGGTCGAGGTCGGCGCCGAACTGCAGCCGTCCGTAGGGATGCGGGATCGCGAGCGTGCCCTTGATGTGGTGGGCGACCGCTTCGGCGGCCGCGTTGGACAGGTCGTCGACCGGCAGGACGATCACGTGGTTGCGGACGCCGACGCGCCCGTTCTCGCGGCGGTAACCCCATACTGTCTTGTGCATCACTTGCTCCTCAAGCGCGCGAACCGGCAGACTCCTCGTGTCACGACGACCTCGACCGCGCGGTCCGTAAGGGATTGAGCGTCGCGGCACGTGACGCTCCAATCAGCTTACGGGAGCGCGGCGCGGGAATCGCGTCCTGCCCCGCGAACGCGCTAACGCCCCTCACCACCGCTTCGTCTTGATGTTGTGAACGTGCGCATGCTCGCCCCGCCTGATCGGCTGCACCACCTTGCCGATGTCCACGCCGTACTTGATCACCGTGTCGCCCACCGCGAGGTCCCTGAGCGCGACCTTGTGGCCGATCGGGATGTCCTGCCGGCACTCGAGCTCGATCGTGCGGTCCTCGTCGAGGATCAGGCCGGTCAGGCGCGTTCCGGCTTTCAGGTTCTCGACCACGACCACCGCGACCGAATCGTCGGGGTCGTGCAGCACGCAATGGATCATGGGGGCTCCGGCGGAACGGGGTCGGCGGCCGCAGCGAGGCGGACACCCCGCAGCATCCTAGCGCCGCAGCGCTGCGCAGTCAACTAGATCATCTATATCATTTGCATCACCTGGTCGCTGCGGCTAGACTGGGGTCCCATGACCGACGCGACCGTCCCGGGCGTCCCGCTCACCGTTCCACTCTACCGCGAGCTCGAGCGCCAGATGCGCGAGGCCCTGGCGCGCGGCGAATGGAAGCCGGGCGACGCGATCCCGGCCGAGCGGCGCCTCGCCGAGCGTTACGGCGTGTCGATCGGCACCGTTCGAAAGGCGATCGACGCGTTGGCCGACGCCAACCTCGTGATCCGCCAGCAGGGACGCGGCACGTTCGTCGCGACGCACAACCGCGACCGGATGCTGTTCTACTTCTTCCACGTGGCGCCGGAGGGTGGCGCGAAGGAGTACCCGGTCGTCAAGCTGGTATCGTTCGCGCGCGGCAAGGCCGATCGCGTCGAGGCGGAGCGCCTCGCGATCGCCGCCGCCGATCCGGTGTTTCGTATGCGCAACCTCCTGTTCCTGTCGGGGGAGCCGATCATCGTCGACGACCTCGCGATCGCCGCGGCGCGCTTTCCCGGCCTCACCGAGAAGCAGTTCCGCGATCGCCCGTCGACGATCTACAACCTCTACCAGGACGCGTTCGGGATCACCGTCGCGCGCTCGAGCGAGCGGTTGCGCGCCACCGTCGCCGACGCCGAGGCCGCCGCGCTGCTGCGCCTGCCGCGCGGCGCGCCGCTGCTCGTGATCCGCCGCGTCGCGCTGGGGCTCGGCGGCGAGCCGATCGAATGGCGCGTGTCACGCGTCAACACCGCGCACCACGAATACTTCGTCGACATCGGCGCCGCGACGTAGCGTCGAGGGGCGCCAGGGCAACGGCCCTAGTTCCAGTCGAACGAGGGCTGCACGACCGGCGCGAAGCTGCGCCGGTGCGCCGGGCACGGTCCGTGCAGCGCGAGCGCCGCCAGGTGCTCCGGCGTCGCATAGCCCTTGTGGCGGGCGAAGCCGTACGCGGGATACTCGCGGTCGAGCGCGACCAGCATCGCGTCGCGCGCCGTCTTCGCGAGGATCGAGGCGGCCGAGATCGCCGGCACGTCGCGGTCGCCCTTGACGATCGCGCGCACGCGGAAGGCGACCTCCGGGCAGCGGTTGCCGTCGACCAGCACCTCCTCGGGCGCGATGCCGAGCGCCTCGACGGCGCGTCGCATCGCCAGCATCGACGCCTGAAGGATGTTGATCGTGTCGATCTCGTCGACGCATGCCAGCGCCACGGCGAAGGACGTCGCGCGGTCACGGATGCGCTCGGCGAGCACTTCGCGCCGCTCCGGCGTCAACACCTTCGAATCGGCCAGCCCGCGGATCGGGCGCTTCGGGTCGAGGATCACCGCGGCGGCGACGACCGGGCCGGCAAGCGGGCCGCGGCCCGCCTCGTCGACGCCGGCGCACAGGAGCACGGTGGTGTAGACCTTCATGCCGGGGCCGCCAGCGCCAGTTCGTGCGCGACCGCCTCCGCCGCGATCGCCCCGGTGTCCGTCGCGAGCTCGCGCGCGAAGCCGGCGAAGAGGTCTTCGAGCGCGTGGCGCGTGACGGTGTCGTCGAACAGGTTGAGCGCGGCCTGCGCGAGGTTCTCCGCCGTCGCATCCTCCTGCATCAGCTCGGGCACGACGAAGCGGCCGGCGAGGACGTTCGGCAATCCCACCCAGGGGACCAGCAGCTTGCGGCGCATGATGCTGGCGGTGAGCGGAGCGACGCGGTAGAACACGACGTGCGGGCAGCGCGCCAGCGCCGCCTCGAGCGTGGCGGTGCCCGATGCGACGATGCCGACGTCGGCGGCGCGCAGCGCGTCGTTCGCGTGCCCGTACATGAGCGTGAAGGGTACCGCATCGGCGCCCTCGCGCCACACCGCGATCTCGAACGCCTCGCGCGTCGCGCGCGACACCAGCGGCACCAGGAAGCGCGCGTCGGGCCGCGCGTGCGCGATGCGCTTCGCCGCGCCGATCACCAGCGACGCGTGCATCTCGAGCTCGGAGAGGCGGCTGCCGGGCAGGAGCGCGAACACCGGCGTGGCGAGCCCCAGCTTGAAGCGCTCGCGCATCGTCCGCCGGCTCCAGTCGGAGGCGGCGTGCGCCGCCATCGGGTGGCCGACGTAGGTCACCGGGATCCCGACGGCCTCGTAGAGCGGCGGCTCGAACGGGAACAGCGCGAGCATCCGGTTCACCGAGCGACCGATCGTGCCAAGCCGCTCGCGCCGCCACGCCCAGACCGACGGGCTCACGAAATGGATCGTGCGCACGCCGCGGCGCTTGAGCCGGCGCTCGAGGCCGAGGTTGAAGTCGGGCGCATCGACGCCCACGAACAGCGGGACGCGCTCGGCGAGCAGCCGCGCGGCCAGCGCTCGGCGGATCGCCACCAGGCGCGGCAGGTGCTTCACCACCTCGACCAGGCCGCGAACCGCCAGCTCCTCGGCGGGCACCCAGACGTCGCAACCCGCCGCGGCCATCCGCGGTCCGGCGATCCCGGCGAAGCGCAGGTGCGGCAGACGTGCACGGACCGCGGCGATGAGCGTCGCGGCGAGCGCATCGCCGGAGGCCTCGCCCGCGACGATCCCCACGGTGACCGGCGCCGGTCCGCGCGCTGCGTCGGGCATGTCGGTCGGGCCGGAGCCGGTCAGCGCACGAGGCCGCGGCCCGCGACCGACAGGAACGACACCAGCGGCGCGAGCACCGGCTCGTTCGCGGCGTCGCGCTCGAGGCGCGCGCGTGCGTCCTCGAGCGTCAGGCCCTCGCGGTAGAGCGTCTTGTACGCTCTTCGCACGGCGAGAATCTGCTCGGCGGTGAAGCCGCGCCGGCGCAGCCCCTCGCTGTTGGTGCCCTTGGGCGCGGCCGGGTAGCCCTGCACGATCGTGTACGGCGGCACGTCCTGCAGCACGATCGCGCCGGCCGCGAGCATCGCGTGCTCGCCCACGCGGCAGAACTGGTGCACGCCCGCGTACGCGCCGAGCACCGCCCAGTCGCCGACCTGCACGTGGCCCGCCACCTGCGCATTGTTCGACCAGGTCGTGCGGTTGCCGACCACGCAATCGTGCGCGACGTGCGTGTAGGCGAGGAACCAGTTGCCGTCGCCGATGCGCGTGTCGGCGCGATCCTGCGCGGTGCCGGCGTGGATCGACACGAACTCGCGGATGACGTTGTCGTCGCCGATCGTCGTCGTGACCGGCTCGCCGCCGTACTTGCGGTCCTGCGAGATGAGCCCGACGGAGGCGAACGGGAAGATCCGGTTGCGCGCGCCGATCGTCGTGCGCCCGTCGATCACCACGTGCGGCCCGACGACGGTGCCCGCACCGATGCGCACGGCGGCACCGACCACCGAGTACGGCCCGACCTCGACATCGTCGGCGAGCTCCGCGGTGCGGTCGACCAGCGCGGTGGGATGGATGGCCGGCATCGCCTTCCCGCGGATCCTAGCGAGCCGGCACCGGGCGCAGCACGGACAGCAGCGTCGCCTCGCACGCGACCTGCCCGTCGACGCTCGCGCGCACCGCGTACTTGCCGATGTCGCGCATCCCCTTGAGGAACGTCGACTCGAGGATCAGCGTGTCGCCGGGGACCACCTGCCGCTTGAACCGCGCGTCGTCGATGCCGGCGAACATGAACAGCTTGCGGCCGGCGAGCGCCTCGGGATCGGCGCGATAGCACACGATCGCCGACGCCTGCGCCAGCGCCTCGACGATCAGAACGCCGGGCATCACCGGGTAGTGCGGGAAATGGCCCGGGAAGAACGGCTCGTTGATCGTGACGTTCTTGAGCGCCTTGATGCGCACGCCGGGCTCGAGCTCGAGCACGCGGTCGACGAGCAGCATCGGGTAGCGATGGGGAAGTGTCGCGTGGATGCCGTGGATGTCGAGCGTTTCCATGCCCCTCCCGGGGGTTGCGTCAGCGCTCGTCGCGGGCCGTCGCGCGCAGCGCGCGCTCCAGCGCCGCGACGCGTTCGGCGAGACGGTCGAGCTGGCGCAGCCGCGCCGCAGTGCGGCGCCACGCGGCGTACTTCTGCACCGGGAAGGCGCCGCTGTAGGCGCCCGGCTCGTCGAGGCTCGACATCACCACGGTGGCGCCGCCGAGCGTGGTGCCGTCCGGGATCGACAGGTGCCCCGAGATCATCGCGGCGCCGCCGATCCGGCAGCGCCGGCCGATATGCGTCGATCCGGCGATCCCGACGCATCCGGCGATCGCCGTGCCCTCGCCGATCGTGCAGTTGTGCCCGATCTGGATCTGGTTGTCGAGCTTCACGTCGTCGCCGATCACGGTGTCGTCGATCGCGCCGCGGTCGATCGTCGTATTGGCGCCGATCTCGACCCGCTCGCCCACGACGACGCGTCCGAGCTGCGGAACGCGCACCCAGCGGCCGCCGTCCTCGGCGAGGCCGAAGCCGTCGGCCCCGATCACTGCCCCGGCGCAGACGAGCGCGTCGGCGCCGATGATGCAGCGGTCGTACACCACCACCCGCGCGTCGAGGCGTGCGCGCGCCCCCACGTGCACGTCCCGGCCGATCACGCAGCCGGCGCCGATCGAGGCGCCTTCCGCGACGACCGCTCCCGCTGCGAGTGTCGCGTGCGGGCCGATCGAGACGCCGGTGGCGACGGTCGCGGCGGGGTCGACGACAGCCGACGGATGCACGCCCGGCGCCGGCGGCGGCGTGGGATGGAGCAGCGCGGCGACACGCGCGTAGGCGAGGTACGGCGTCGGGGAGACGAGCCGCGGCAACGCCGTGCGCGAAGCGTCCTCGGGCGACACGATCACGGCCGCGGCGCGCGTCGAGTCGAGCTGTGCGGCGTACTTGCGGTTGGCGAGGAACGCGATCGCTCCCGGCCCGGCACGCTCGAGCGTCGCGACGCGCGTCACGCGGACCGCACCGTCGCCGTGCAGCGCGGCACCCGCCGCCTGCGCGAGATCGGCCAGCGACCAGCCCGTGGTGGTGTGGTTCGGCCCCATCGCGGCGGCGGCGCGGCCGGAGCGGCGCGCGCTATTTGTCGGCCAGCGCCTTGATCACCTTGTCGGTGATGTCGATGCGCTGGCTCGCGTAGACCACCGGGTCCTGCAGGATCAGGTCGAACTTCTCGCCCTCGGCGATCTGCTGGATCACCTTGTTGGCGCGTTCCTGCAGCTGCGCGAGCTCCTCGTTGCGCCGCAGGTTCAGGTCCTCGCGGAACTCGCGCTGCGCGCGCTGCAGGTCGCGCGACAGGTTGGCGAGGTCGCGCTCCTTGTTGCGCCGCTCGGTCTCGGCCATCGTCGCGCCGTCCTTGTCGAGGTTCGCCTGCAGGTCGCGCACCTGCTTGGTGAGCTTCTGCACCTCGGCGTCGCGCGTGGCGAACTCCTTCTCGAGCTTGGCCTGCGCGCGCTTCGCCGGCGCAGCCTCGCGGAACAGCCGCTCGGTGTTGACGAAGCCGATCTTGATGGTCGTCGTGACCGCCTGGGCCGAGGCGACGGTGGCGGCCGCCGCCAGCGCCGCGGCGGCCACGAGATGAACGATGCGTTTCACGGGAATCTCCTGCGAGCGGTCGCGGCGCGGGTCAGAACACCGAGCCGACCTGGAACTGGAAGCGCTGGATCTTGTCGCCCTGCTTCTCGTTGATCGGATACGCGTAGCTGAACTTGAGCGGCCCCAGCGGCGAATTCCACGCCAGGCCGGCGCCGACGGAATAGCGGAACGACTCGAACTCCGGCTGCAGCCCGTTCAGGTAGATCTGGCCCGCGTCGGCGAACACCGACAGCCGGACCGCCTGCTGGCCCGCCAGCACCGGGTAGAACAGCTCGGCGTTCCCCACGATCTTGCGCTTGCCCCCGAGCACGTTGCCGAACGTGTCGCGCGGCCCGAGCGAGCTCGACTCGTAGCCGCGCACCGACCCGACGCCGCCGGCATAGAACGCCTTGAAGAACGGCAGCGGCTTGCCCGAGTAGCCGTCCCCGTAGCCGACCTCGCCACGCAGCATCAGCACGAAAGGCGACCAGACCGGCCAGAACCACTGGTGGATGTACTGCGCCTTGTAGTAGGCCAGGTCGCCGAACGGCAGGCCGAACTCGAGGAACAGGCTCTGCAGGCGTCCCTGGTTAGGATAGAGAATGTCGTCGCGGGTGTCACGCGCCCAGCCGAGCGTCAGGATGAAGGCGTCGGTCGTGGCGCCGAACTGGTCGACGAAATCGATGTAGACCGGCGGGCTGTCCGCGAACAGCGTGAGCTTGGTGTGGTCGTAGCGGAAGCCGATCTGGATCGAATCGGTCTCGGTGATCGGCACCGAAAAGCCGATCGCGCCGCCGACCGTGTCGGAGGCGTACTGCGAGATCGACAGCGACGTCGGGTCGAGGCGGCGCGCGTAGACCTCGAGCGTTCGCGACACCCCGTCGACGGTCCAGTACGGCTCGCTGTAGGCGATCGAGTAGGTGCGGTTGATCTTGCTCGTGTTGACCGCCAGCGCGATCGCGTTGCCCGAGCCGAACACGTTCTGCTGCGAGATCGAGCCGCTGAACACGAGGCCATCCGCGCTCGAGTAGCCCAGCCCGGCCAGCAGGTTGCCGGTCGAGCGCTCAGTCACCGTGTACTCGACGTCGATCTGGTCGGACGCTCCCGGCACCGGCGGCGTCTCGACGTTGACGTCGTCGAAGTAGCCGAGCCGCCGGACACGCACCTTGGTGCGCTCGATGCGCTGGCCGTCGAACCACGCGCCCTCGAGCTGGCGCGACTCGCGGCGGATCACCTCGTCGCGCGTCTTGGTGTTGCCGCTCACGTTCAGCCGGCGCACGTAGACGCGGCGGCCGGGGTCGACGAAGATCGTGAACGCCGCCGACGCGTTGGCGCGGTCGATCTCCGGCACGGCGTTGACATTGGCGAACGCGTAGCCTTCGGCGCCGAGGCGGTCGGAGATGTCCTTGGCGGTGCGCTGCAGCTTCTCCCGCGAGTAGACGTCGCCCGCCTTCACGCGCACCAGGCTGCGAAGCTCGGACTCGTCGACGGCGAGGTCGCCGGCGAGTCGCACGTCGCCGATCGTGTAGCGCGGCCCCTCGTTCACGTTGACCGTGATGTAGATGTCCTCCTTGTCGGGCGAGATGGACACCTGCGTCGACTCGATCTCGAACTCGAGATAGCCGCGGTTCTGGTAGAAGTTGCGCAGCGACTCGAGGTCACCCTGCAGCTTCTGCTTGCTGTACTGGTCGTTCTTCGTGTACCAGGTCAGCCAGCCCGGCGTGGTCAGCGTCATCTCCTTGCGGAGCTGCGCCTCGGTGAACGCCTTGGTGCCGATGATGTTGATGCGCGCGATGCGGGAGGCCTCGCCCTCGTCGATCGTGAAGTTGATCGCGACGCGGTTGCGCTCCTGCGGCGTCACCGTCGTCTGCACCTTGGCCGAGTAAAGGCCGCGCGTGATGTACTGGCGCTTGAGCTCCTGCTCGGCGCGGTCGAGCGCGGAGCGGTCGAAGATGCGCGCCTCGGCGATGCCGATGTCCTT
>DATLIR010000234.1:0-7926 GCA_035539315.1 Casimicrobiaceae bacterium | reverse complement strand
ACAAGATCGTCGTTCACGCCGCGGCGCCCTGGGCGGCGAGCTGCGCTGCCTGATGTTCTGTGGTCAGCGCGTCGACCAGTTCGCCGAGCGCTTCGCCGGTGATCACCTGCGGCAGCTTGTAGAGCGTCAAATTGATGCGGTGATCGGTGACGCGTCCTTGCGGGAAATTATAGGTGCGGATGCGCTCGCTGCGGTCCCCGGAGCCGATCAGCGACTTGCGCGTCGCCGCTTCCTTGGACTGCTGTTCGCGCAGCTGGGCATCTTTCAGGCGCGCCGCCAGCACCTTCAGCGCCGAGGCCTTGTTCTTGTGCTGGCTGCGGTCATCCTGGCATTCCACCACCAGGCCGGTCGGCAGGTGGGTGATGCGCACCGCCGAGTCGGTCTTGTTGATGTGCTGGCCACCGGCGCCGGACGCCCGGAACGTGTCGACGCGAAGATCCGCCGGATTGATCTCGACGGCGATCGAGTCGTCGACCTCGGGATAGACGAACACGCTCGCGAACGACGTGTGGCGCCGCGCGTTGGAGTCGAACGGGCTCTTGCGGACCAGCCGGTGCACGCCCGTCTCGGTGCGCAGGTACCCGTACGCGTAGTCGCCGTCGACCTTCAACGAAGCGCTCTTGATGCCGGCGACGTCACCCGGCGACTCCTCGAGCACCTCGACCGACCAGCCGCGCCGCTCGCAGTACCTGAGGTACATGCGCAGCAGCATCGACGCCCAGTCCTGCGCCTCCGTACCGCCGCTGCCCGCCTGGACGTCCACGAAGCACGGGCTCGGATCCATCGGATGGCTGAACATCCGCCGGAACTCGAGACCCTCGAGCGTCTTCGCGAGCGCCGCCACGTCGTCGCGCACCGCGCCGAGCGTCGCGTCGTCGGCGTCGGCGCGCGCGAGCGCGAACAGCTCGTCGCTGTCGTGAAGCCCGCGGTCGAGGCCGGTCAGCGTGCCGACCACGCCCTCGAGCGCCTTCTTCTCCTTGCCGAGCTCCTGCGCCCGGGCGGGATCGCCCCAGACCTGCGGATCCTCGAGCGCGCGACGCACCTCTTCCAGCTTCTTCGACTTCAGGTCGAAGTCAAAGCAACCTCCGCATCTCGGCGGACCGGGACTTGAGGTCGGCGAGCGTGTTGGCGAGGAGGTTGAGCTGCTCGGGTTCCATGGGGATGGCGCGAGGCGCAGGACCGCATTTCGGGGCGCGATTCTACCATGCAGCGGTCAATCCCCTCGCTGCGCGGAAGGTCTTTGCGGCGCTCGACGCATTGTCGAAGCGCCCTCGGCTCGCTACCATCGACGTCGTCCCGTTCGCGCTTGCGGAGCAACTTCCATGGCCGTCCTGTTCGTCAACAAGGAGCGCGTCGACATCGCGCCGAGCGTCCCGGGGGACACCCCGCTCCTGTGGGTGCTGCGCGATTCGCTCAAGCTCACCGGCACCAAGTACGGCTGCGGCATGGCGCTATGCGGCGCCTGCACCGTGTACGTCGAGGGCGCGCCGGTGCGCTCGTGCCAGACACCGCTCTCCTCGCTCCGGCAGGGTGCCGAGGTCACGACGATCGAGGGCCTCAGGACGCGCGAGTCGCAGGCGGTGCAGGCGGCGTGGGTCAAGCTCGACGTGCCGCAGTGCGGCTACTGCCAGTCCGGTCAGGTGATGAGCGCGACCGCGCTCCTGGCGAAGAACAAGGCCCCGACCGACGCCGACATCGACGCCGCGATGGCGGGCAACGTGTGCCGATGCGCGACCTATGTCCGCATCCGCGCGGCGATCAAGGAAGCCGCGCGTTCGCTCGCGTGAGGAGAAGGCAATGAGCGAACCGATTGTCGTCAACCTGTCGCGCTCGCGCCGCGCGTTCCTGAAGGCCGGCGGTGCCGCGGGCGCCGGCCTCGTGCTCGGCGTCCACATTCCCGCGCTCGCGCAGATGGGCGGTCCCGGCAGGGCCGGCGCCACTTCCGCCGCCGCGGGATTCACCCCGAACGCGTTCGTGCGCATCGGCCGGGACAACACGGTCACGGTCGTCGCGAAGCACGTCGAGATGGGCCAGGGCGCCTATACGGGACTCGCGACGATCGTCGCCGAGGAGCTCGACGCGGCGTGGAGCCAGGTGCGCGTCGTCGGCGCCCCGGCGGATGCGTCGCGCTACAACAACCTGTTCTGGGGCCAGGCGCAAGGCACCGGCGGATCGACCGCAATCGCCAACTCGTGGGAGCAGCTGCGCAACGCGGGGGCGGCGGCACGCGCAATGCTGGTCGCCGCCGCGGCGAAGCGCTGGAACGTGCCGGCCGACTCGATCGTCGTCAGCGCGGGTCTCGTGTCGCACGCGTCCGGACGCAAGGCGACGTTCGGAGAGCTCGCGGAGGCCGCCGCGGCGATCTCCGCGCCGACCTCCGTCGCGCTCAAGGACCCGAAGCGCTTCGTCTACATCGGCAAGCATGTGCCGCGCACCGACAGCGCGGCGAAGTCGAACGGCACGGCGTTGTTCACGCAGGACGTGCAGCTGCCCAACATGCTGACCGCGGTCGTGCTGCACGCGCCGCGCATCGGCGCGCGCGTGCGCGCCTTCGACGCCAACGCGGTCCGCGCGATCCCGGGCGTGCGCCACGTGATCGAGATCCCCGGCGGCGTCGCCGTGATCGCGACCAATTTCTGGACCGCGAAGAAGGGCCGCGACGCGCTCAAGGTCGACTGGAACGACAACCGTGCGTGGACCGGCTCGACCGACGAGGTGATGGCCGCGTACCGCAAGTTCGCCGAGAAGCCGGGCAAGGTGGCCCGCGCCGACGGCGACGCCGCGACGGCGATCGCCGGCGCGGCGCGGACGCTCGAAGCGTCGTTCGAGTTCCCCTACCTCGCGCACGCCGCGATGGAGCCGATGAACTGCGTGATGCGGCTCTCGGACGCCGGCTGCGAGATTTGGAACGGCGAGCAGTTCCATACCGGCGACCAGATGGCGGTTGCGCAGTTGACCGGTCTGCCGCCGGACAAGGTGACGATCACCATGCTCTACGCCGGCGGCAGCTTCGGCCGCCGGGCGAACCCGTCCTCCGACTACGTCCTCGAATGCGCCGAGATCGTCACGCGGCTGGCGAAGGCGGGCACGAAGAACGTCCCGGTCAAGCTCGTGTGGACGCGCGAGGACGACATGCGCGGCGGCTACTACCGGCCGGCGTACTTCCACGCGCTGAAGGCCGGCCTCGACGCGAGCGGCGCGATCGTCGGCTGGCAGCACCGCATCGTCGGCCAGTCGATCCTCGAAGGCACGCTGTTCGAGAAGGTGATGGTGAAGGACGGTGTCGACGGCACCTCGGTCGAGGGCGCGGCGAACCTGCCCTACTCGATCCCCGCGATCCAGGTCGATCTGCACTCGCCGTGGCAGCCGGTGACCGTGCAGTGGTGGCGCTCGGTCGGGTCGACGCACACCGCGTTCTCGACCGAGACCTTCCTGGACGAGCTGGCGACCGCGGCGGGCAAGGATCCCGTCGCACTGCGCCGCGCGCTGCTCGCGAAGCACCCGCGCCACCTCGCCGTGCTCGACCTCGCGGCGAGTGAAGCCGGTTGGGGGCAGCCGCTGCCGCCCGGCAAGCCTGGCGAGAAGCGCGGCCGCGGCGTGGCGGTGCACGAGTCGTTCAACACGGTGGTCGCGCAGGTGGTCGACGTGACGGTGCGCGCCGACCAGGGCTTCTCGGTCGACCGCGTCGTGTGCGCGGTCGACTGCGGCATCGCCGTCAACCCGGACATCGTCCGCGCACAGATGGAGGGGGGCATCGGCTACGGCCTGTCGGCGGCGCTGTACGGCGCGATCACCGTCAAGGACGGCGCGGTCGAGCAGTCGAACTTCCACGACTATCCGGTGCTGCGCATCAACGAGATGCCGAAGGTCGACGTGCACATCGTGCCGTCGGGCGAGAAGCCCACCGGCGTCGGCGAGCCCGCGACGCCGGTGATCGCACCCGCGCTCGCCAATGCGCTGTTCGCGGCGACCGGCAAGCGGCTGCGCACGCTGCCGCTCAAGCTGGCCTAGGCGGCCGTGCGTCCACGTCGGGAGATAACCCACCCCCGCCCTGCGACGTTACACCCCGGCGCCGGCGCCGTGCCCGCGAAACGGCCGCCCGCGAAGGTCATCGTTGGCCCGATGTTTGCATCCCCTCCGCCAGGCCCTGCGCAGGACGCCCGGGGACCGGGCGCGCGCAATGGGCCGCGAAGGAGCTTCCCCATGCTGAGATGGATCGCCGTGGCGGCGCTGGCCGCCCTCGCGCCCGCCGCCGTGACGGCGCAGGGCGTCACGCCGACCACGATCGTCGTCGGCCAGTCGGCCGCGACGACCGGTCCGGCGTCCGAGCTCGGCACCGAGATGCGGGCCGGCGCGCTGGCCTATTTCAACTTCGTCAACGCCCGCGGCGGCGTCAATGGCCGCCGCATCGAGCTGCGCACGCTCGACGACGGCTACGAGCCCGATCGCGCGCTCGCCAATACGCGCCGCTTCATCGAGACCGACCAGGCGTTCGCGCTGTTCGGCTACGTCGGCACGCCGACGACGATCGCCGCGATGCCGGTGTTCACCAAGGCGCAGGTGCCGCTGATCGGCCCGTTCACCGGCGCCGAGGCGTTCCGCCGACCGTTCAACCGCTACATCTTCAACGTGCGCGCGAGCTATTTCGCCGAGACCGACAAGCTGGTCGACCTGCTCGCGACGCTGCGACTGCAGCGCATCGCCGTGTTCTACCAGAACGACACCTACGGGAAGGCCGGCCTCGAGGGCGTCGAGCGCGCGGCCAGGGCGCGCAACATGCCGATCGCG
Organism: Casimicrobiaceae bacterium; assembly: GCA_035539315.1. Lineage (GTDB taxonomy): Bacteria > Pseudomonadota > Gammaproteobacteria > Burkholderiales > Casimicrobiaceae > VBCG01. The sequence goes on along the minus strand of DATLIR010000234.1, from coordinate 3,138 downwards.
GCCACCGCGACGGTCGAGCGCAACTCCACCGACGTCAAGGCCGCCGTCGCCGCGCTCGCCAAGGTCGACCCGCAGGCCGTGGTGATGATTAGCGCCTACAAGTCCTGCGCCGCGTTCATCAAGGCGATGAAGGCCGCGGGCATCCACGCGCAGTTCATGAACGTGTCGTTCGTCGGCAGCCGTGCGCTCGCGACCGAGCTCGGCAACGAAGGACGCGGCGTCGCGATCTCGCAGGTGGTCCCGTTCCCGTGGAACATCGGCACGCCCGTCGTCAAGGAGTACCAGAAGCTCCTGGTCGCGGAAACCGGCAAGGAGAACTACTCGTTCACGAGCCTCGAAGGCTTCATCGCCGCGAAGGTGCTGGTCGAAGGCCTTCGCCGCGCCGGCCGCGACCTCACGCGCGAGAAGCTCGTCACCGCGCTCGAGACGATGAACGACTACGACGTCGGCGGCTTCTCGGTCACCTACACGAGCGCCGACCACGGCGGGTCGCGCTATGTCGAGCTCACGGCGATCGGGCGCGATGGGGTGTTCGTGAGGTGAGGCCAAGGCGGCGATGGGCGATGGGCGATAGGCGATAGGAACAGACGTCCTGCGCCCGGCCCCCGCCGGCGTCGGTGGTGCCACAATGCGGTGGTCCGGTCGTTGCGTGCGACTGGACGCGACGGCGACGCGCTCGTCCATCGCCTATCGCCCGTCGTCCATCGCCGCCTTCCCCCATGCGCACCCCCGACGGCTTCACACCCGCCCATCGCCTGCCCGCCGTCCTGCCGCCGACGGCGCTCGCCTTTCCGTTCGCGGGCGCGAAGCTCGTCGTGCGCGGCAGCGAGGACGAGCCGGCGATCGCGACGCTCGCCGAACTCGACGCGGCGGGACTCGCCGGCGATCGCCACTTCCTCGGCACGCTCGCGGGGCTGCCGTGCGTCGCGATCGCGCTCGACGACAGCGCAGTGCTGCCCGAAGGATTCGTCTCGGCGGGACTGCGCGCGTGGTTCTTCAAGCTGGACGAGCCGCTACTCGCGCTCGCGGCGCGTGCGTTCCAGATCGCCGACTGGGACCGCTCGCACCGCTACTGCGGCCGCTGCGCTACGCGCACGCGCTTCCGCGACGACGAGCGCGCAGTCGAGTGCCCCTCCTGCGGGCTGGTCGCCTACCCGCGCGTGTCGCCGGCCATGATGGTGCTGGTGACCCGCGACCGCGAGCTGCTGCTCGCGCGGTCGGCCCGCTTCGCGACCGGCGTCTATTCGGCGCTCGCGGGCTTCGTCGAGCCGGGCGAGACCATCGAGGACTGCATCGCCCGCGAGGTGCGCGAGGAAGTCGGCATCGAGGTCGCGCGGCCGACCTATTTCGCGAGCCAGTCGTGGGCGTTCCCGCACTCGCTGATGATCGCCTACACCGCCGACTACGCGGGCGGCGACATCCGCCTCGACGACCCGGAGATCGAGGACGCACGCTGGTTCGCGCTGGATGCGCTGCCCCCGCTGCCGTCGCCCGTGTCGATCGCGCGCCACCTGATCGACGCGACGGTAGCGCGCCTGCGCGCCGCCTGAAGCGTCGCCCCGTGCCGGGGCCGCCGCGGGCGCTGCGCTAGAATCGGGCCTTCGCGCATGCCTTCCCGCACGCTTCCCGCCCTCGCCTTCACGCTCGCGCTCGCCGCCGCGGGCGCGCACGCGCAGTCGCCGTCGACGCGCCTGCCGCCGGAGCCCCCGCCTACGCCGCTGCCGGCCGAATTCTCCGAGGAGGCCCGACGCGCCTATACCGCCGGGTTGAAGGACGCCCGCGAGCTCATGGCGCAGCGGCGCTACGACGACGCGATCGCGCGCCTCGAGGGCCTGTCGCGCGAGAGGCCGCGCGAGCCGCAGGCGCGCTTCCTCAAGTCCGTGGCCGAGAGCGAGGCGGGCAAGGGCGATGCCGCCCTGGCGACGCTCACCGCGCTCGTCGCCGACTTCCCCGAGCTTCCCGAAGTGCACAACAACCTCGCCGTGCTGCATGCGGCGCGCGGCAACCTCGACCTCGCGAAGTCCGAGCTCGAGCTCGCGATCGCCTCCTCGCCCGAGTACGCGCCCGCGGTCGAGAACCTGGGCGACGTCTACGCGCGACTCGCCGCGCGGCAGTACGAGCGCGCCATCACGCTCGAGAAGGGCAAGGGCGCCGCGCCCGCGAAGCTCAAGCTCGTGCGCGACGCGCTCGCGGCCCGCTGATTCCCCCGTCGTTTCCTTTCCGGAGCATCGCATGATCCGTTCGCTGTTCGCCCTCGCCGTCGCCGCCGCCGCGCTCGGCACCACCCCCGCCCTCGCCCAGCGTGTCGAGTTCGATACCACCGCCGGCAGGATCGTGCTGGAGCTCGATGCCAGGGCCGCGCCGCAGACGGTCGAGAATTTCCTCGGCTACGTGAAGTCCGGCCACTACGAGGGCACGCAGTTCCATCGCGTCATCGACGGCTTCATGGTCCAAGGCGGCGGCTACACCGCCGACTTCACGCAGAAGCCCACGCGCCCGCCGGTCCGCAACGAAGGCGAGAGCGCGACCAAGGCGGGGCTGCTCAATACGCCCGGCACCGTCGCGATGGCGCGCACCTCCGACCCGCATTCGGCCTCGTCGCAGTTCTTCATCAACGTCGCCGACAACAAGTTCCTCAACTACACCGAGCCGACCTCGCGCGGCTACGGCTACACGGTGTTCGGCAAGGTGGTCGAGGGCATGGACGTCGTGACCAGGATCGCGAAGTCGCCCACCGGCGCCGGCGGACCGTTCCCGAAGGACGTGCCGGCGACGCGCGTGCTGGTCAAGAGCGCCAGGGTGCTCGACGCGAAATGACGCCCGCCGCCCGCCCACCCGCGCCCCGCAACCGGAGGACCCGATGACCCAGGTCAGGCTCGTGACCAACCACGGCGACATCGTGCTCGCGCTCGACGACGAGAACGCGCCGGCGACGGTCGCCAACTTCCTGCAGTACGTGCGCGACAAGCACTACGACGACACGATCTTCCACCGCGTGATCGACGGCTTCATGATCCAGGGCGGCGGCTTCGCGCCCGGCATGCAGCAGAAGAAGACGCGCGCGCCGATCGCGCACGAAGGCGCCAACGGCCTTCGGAACAAGCGCTACACGGTGGCGATGGCGCGCACCGGCGACCC
>DATLIR010000233.1:0-2680 GCA_035539315.1 Casimicrobiaceae bacterium | reverse complement strand
TGCTCGGCGCGCCGGACCGCTGGTGGGATGCGGTCGCGATGATCGAGTCGGCCTTCGACGAGGCGCGTGCGCGGCCGGCGCCGCGCGGCTCGCGACCGCCGTGAGTGCATCGCCCGCGGGCGCCTCGCGCGACCGGGCGCTGGCCGGCGTGGTGATCGCCGTAGCACTCGCGGCCTACGCCATGGCGCCGGGCACCGCGTTCCAGTACGACGACTTCCGTGTCGTCGTCATCGACCGCGACGTGCATTCGTGGGGCGCGTGGTGGTCATCGATGCCGGGCATGCGCCCGCTCACGAAGGCGAGCTACGTCGCGAACTGGCTCGTGTCGCCGAAACCGGCCGGATTCGCCGTCGCCGGCGTTGCGATGCACGTTGCGTCGTCGCTCCTCGTCCTCGCGCTGGCCCGGCGCTGGATCGGTGCGCTCGCGCCGAGCATTTCGCGTCCCGCGTTCGCCGCGCTCGCGACCGCGCTCGTGTTCGCGTTGCACCCGGCGCAGACCGAAGCCATCGTCTATATCGCCGGGCGCTCGACGGCGCTCTCGTCGCTTGCCACGCTCGGGGCGCTTCATGCGTGGGAACGCGCGCGCGACGGGCGCACCGCATGGCGGGTGGGCGCCCTGCTGCTGTTCGCCGCCGCGATGGGCGCGCGCGAGTCCGCCTGGATGTTGCCGTTCCTGCTGGTGCTGGTCGAGGTCGCGCGCGGTACTGGCCTGCGCGACGCGATCCGGCGCACCACCGCGTTCTGGCTGCTCTTCGCCGCGTTGGCGGTCGCGGTGCTCGCGGTGCCGGCCTACCGGCAGCTGCTCGCGACGAGCCTCGCCATCCGCGGTCCGCTCGACAACCTCGTCGCGCAGGTCGGCGCGATCGCCTACCTCGTCACCCGACCCCTGGCGACGCTGCGCGTGAACTTCGATCCTGGCCTCGTCGCACGCGACGCCATCGACGCGGCCTGGGTGGCGCAGGCCGCGACGCTGGTCGCGTTCACGATCCTCGGATGCGCAACGCTGCGCCGCCGACCGTGGCTCGGCTTCGGCATCCTCTGGTTCCTGCTCGCGCTCCTGCCGACGCACGGGCCGCTCGCGCGCTACGAGCTCGCGAACGACCGCCAGCTCTACCTCGCCATCGTCGGACCGGCGCTCATCGTCGGCGTGGGACTCGCGTCGTGGACCGCGCGCGCCACCGCCAGCATCGCCCTCGCGCTGCTGTCGCTCGTGCTTGCCGCCGCCACGTTCGTCCGCGTCACCGACTATGCGAGCGAAACGCGTCTGTGGGAGGCGACGGTGCGTGCGGCGCCCGGCAACGCACGCGCCTGGAACAACCTCGGGCATGCCTACGAGCTCGCGGGTGACCGCGATCGTGCGCGCGAAGCCTACCGGCGCGCCCTGGTCATCGACCCTGCGCATCCCAAGGCCGCGAGCAATCTCGACGCCTTGCACCCCGCGGGGGACCCGGCACCCCGGGAGCCGGCTCGGGGCCCGAATGCGGGGAAGGGTGCCGATGGTGCGGTGCAGCTAGGCCAACCCGCGGGCCCCCGGTAGAATCCGCGCCGTGCATCGGCGGGGTCAGGAAACCCTGGTTCCGCCCGCGAAACGCTGCGTGATGCCGACCGCCCACCCGGCGGAAGGTGACCCGCGGCGCATCGGCCGACCGTCCCGACTGGCGTAACTAGGAGCGCGACCCGATCCCGATCGGTCGCGACGGTGGGCGTCTCTCACGAGGAGCGTTCGCATGACCACGCTGATCCGGCCCGGGCAAAAGCCCGGCCAGCCCGCCTTCGCGGCGCCCGCCGCGACGGCCGGCAGGACCGCCGCCGACTACATCCGCCGCGAGCGCGCCTACGGCTCGCGCAACTACGATCCGCTGCCGGTGGTGATCAGCCAGGGCGAAGGCTCGTGGCTGACCGACGTCGAAGGCCGCCGTTACCTGGACCTGATGAGCGCGTACTCGGCCGTGAGCTTCGGCCACGCGCACCCGCGCATCCTCGCCGCGTTCACCGAGCAGGCGCACCGACTCGCCGTCACGTCGCGCGCGTACTTCAACGATCGCCTGCCGCTTCTCCTCGAGCGCCTGGTCGCGATGACCGGGCTCGACCGCGCGTTGCCCGTGAACACCGGGCTCGAGGCGGTCGAGACCGCGATCAAGGCGTCGCGCAAGTGGGCGCACAAGGTGAAGGGCGTGCCGGACGGGCGCGCGGAGATCATCGCGTGCCGCGGCAACTTCCACGGGCGCTCGATCACCGCGACCGGCCTGTCGACCGAGGCGCAGTACCGCGACGGCTTCGGGCCCTATCCGTCGGGATTGCGCACCATTCCGTTCGACGATCCCGAAGCGCTCGAAGCGGCGATCGGGCCGTCCACCGCGGCGTTCCTGGTCGAGCCGGTGCAAGGCGAGGCGGGCATCGTCGTGCCGCGGGAAGGCTACCTCGCGCGCTGCGCGGAGATCTGCCGCCGCCATCGCGTGCTCCTGATCTGCGACGAGGTGCAGACGGGCCTCGGCCGCACCGGCCACACGTTCGGCTGGCAGCACGACGGCGCGATGCCCGACGGCATCATCCTCGGCAAGGCGCTCGGCGGCGGGCTGATGCCGGTGTCCGCGTTCGTGGCGACCGACGATGTGATGCAGGTGTTCAACCCGGGCGACCACGGCAGCACGTTCGGCGGCAATCCGCTCGGCGCGGCGGT
>DATLIR010000232.1:0-9304 GCA_035539315.1 Casimicrobiaceae bacterium | reverse complement strand
ACCTGCCCGCCGATCGCGTCGTTCATCAGCGGGCCGCCGCCGCGGTACGGCACGTGCGTGAACTCGACGCCGAGCTGGTTGCCGATCTGCGCCATCGCGAGGTGGCCGAGCGACCCGGCGCCGATGGTCCCGAACGCCACGGCTCCCGGCTTGGCCTTCGCCGCGGCGATCACGTCGCGGAAATCCTTGTACGGCTGCGACGCCGGCGTGACGATCGCCATCGGCGAGGTGCCGATCAGGATCACCGGCGCGAGATCCTTGGTCGTGTTGAACGACAGGTTCGGGATCAGCGACGGGTTGACGGCGTGGGTGTCGAACACGACGGCGAACGTGTAGCCGTCCGGCGCGGCGCGCGCGACTTCGGCGGTGCCGATCGAGCCTGACGCGCCGCCCTTGTTGTCGACCAGGAACGTCGCTCCGAGCTGCGCGGACAGTTGCTGTGCCAGGACACGCGCCACCTGGTCGACCGAGCCGCCCGGCGGAAACACCGCCACGAGGCGGACCGGCTTCGCCGGCCACGCTTGCGCGGCAGCGAGCGACGTGCCCAGCAGGAGCGTCGCGGCGACGAGGCTACGGGTGATTCGCATGGCGGTCATGAGATCTCCTTGGGAGCACCCGCGTCCTGCCACTCGGCCGCGCGCAGCGTGCTCGACAATAGCATCGCGATGGTCATCGGCCCGACCCCGCCGGGCACCGGCGTGATCCACGCGGCAGGCTCGCGCGCTGCGTCGAAGTCGACATCGCCGCAGAGCGTGCCGTCGGGCCGCCGGTTGATGCCCACGTCGATCACGATCGCCCCCGGCTTGATCCAGTCCCCGGCGACGAATGCCGGCTTCCCGATGCCGGCGACGACGATGTCGGCCTGACGCACCAGCCCCGGAAGGTCGCGGGTCGCCGAGTGGCAGACCGTCACCGTGCAGCGCGCCATCAGGAGCTCGAGCGCCATCGGGCGCCCGACGATGTTCGACTGGCCGATGACGACCGCGTGCTTGCCGACCAGCGACTCGCCGGTCTCGGCGAGCAGCCTCATGCACCCAAACGGCGTGCAGGGCCGCAGCGTCGGCCGTTTGAGCACCAGGCGCCCCACGTTGTACGGGTGGAAGCCGTCGACGTCCTTACGCGGGTCGATGCGCTCGGTCACGGCTTCGGGGTCGATCTGCGCGGGCAGCGGCAGCTGCACCAGGATCCCCGACACGGCGGGGTCGGCGTTCAGCGTGTCGATCAGCGCGAGCAGGCGCGCCTCGGACACGTCCGCGGGAAGGTCGTGCGCGTACGAGCGCATGCCCACGCCTTCGGTCGTGCGCCGCTTGTTGCGCACGTAGATGTGCGAGGCGGCGTTGTCGCCGACCAGCACGACGGCGAGCCCGGGCGCCGGACGGCCCGACCCGACGCGAGTCTCGACCGCCGACCGCACCTCGTCGGTGACGCGCGCGGCCAGCGCCTTGCCGTCGAGGAGGCGTGCGCTCATGCGAACGACGCAGGCACTGCCGGGTCGGTGCGGGCCATCGCTACAATCCACCTCGTGATCGAGGAACGCATTCTACCTGCGCTCTGTGCGCGCCTCGCGGCCGCGCTCGCGCCGCCAGGCGTCGCGCTCGTCCCGTTCGACGTCGACGGCATGCGTGTCGGCGAGCTGACCGTCGAGCGTGCGCAGCGCGCGGCGGCGTTCCGCGACGGGCTCGCGCTCGACGGCGACCGCCTGGGCTTCGCGGACGCCTGCGCGACGTTCGAGGCGCGTTCCTCCGCCCTCGCCCGCATCGCCTGCGCGCTCGCCGCCGAAGGCGCCCTGACCGCCTGGCGCGACGAGCGCTACGACGTGCGAGCAAGCGATGCGCACCCGGTCGTGTGCGTCCTCGAGCGCGCCGCGGCGCGCTACTTCGGCATCCGCACGCGCGCGGTGCACGTGAACGGCCTGGTCGAAACGGCCGGCGACGCGGCAATGTGGATCGCGCGACGAAGCCCGTCCAAGGCGATCGACGCGGGCCTCCTCGACAACCTCGTCGGCGGCGGCATCGCATCGGGCACCGGCATCGTCGAAACGCTGGTCAAGGAAGCGTGGGAAGAGGCCGGGATCGACGCGTCGGTCGCACGCACTGCACGAGCGGCGGGCGCCCTGCACATCAGGCGCCTGCAGCCCGACGGCCTGCAGCACGAGACGATTCTCGTGCACGACCTGTGGCTGCCGCGCGACTTCGTGCCGGCGAACCGCGACGGCGAAGCCGTCGAGCACCGGTTGTGGCCGCTGCCCGCCCTGCCCGCGCTGCTCGCGAACGACACCGGCGCGGACGTCCTCACGGCGGACGCGAGCCTCGTCGCACTCGACGCCCTGATCCGCCTGGGCGCCATAGACGCCGACGACCCGTTCTACCCGTGGCTCGCCGCGCTGTGCGGCGCCGGCCGGTGAACCTCCGTGGGTCGGGCTTCAGCCCGACTCACCGGGTGTCGGGCTGAATCCCGACCCACACGCTCGCGCCGCTACGCCGCGCGCTTCGCGCCCGACGTGACGGTCCGGATCCCCATCGCCCGCAGCGCATCGCCGATGGCGAGCACCGCGCCACGCATGTCCGCGGGGGTGATCGCGCCGATGCAGCCGACGCGGAACGTCTCGAGCTGCGTCAGTTTGCCCGGGTAGAGGACGAAGCCGCGCTCGCGCACCTCGGCGTAGAAGCGCTTGAACTCGTAGGCCGGGTCCGCCGGGGCATGGAACGTGTAGATGATCGGCGCCTGGATCGCCGCGTCGAGGAACACGCGGAACCCGAGCGCGCGCATCCCCTCGACCAGCGCCGCGCCATTGGCGGTGTAGCGCGCGAGCCGGCCGGGCTGGCCTCCCTCGGCGGCGTGCTGCCCGAGCGCCGCATCGAACGCGACGACGACGTGCGTGGGCGGCGTGTAGCGCCACTGCGTCGTCTTCTCCATGTAGGCCCACTGGTCGTAGAGGTCGAGCGCGAGCGAGGTCGAGCGGCCTTCGCAGCCTTCCAGCGTCGCGCGCCGGACGATCACGAAGCCCATGCCGGGCGGCCCTTCGATGCACTTGCCCGAGGCGGCGACCAGCGCGTCGATGGGCGTCGCCGCGACGTCGATCGGCAGCGCGCCGAACGAGCTCATCGCATCGACGATCAGCCGCCGGCCGTGCCGCGCGACGCAGGCGGCGATCGCCGGCAGCGGGTTGAGGATCCCGGTCGACGTCTCGCAGTGGATGAGCGCGACATGCGTGATCGACGCGTCGCGTGCCAGCAGCCGCTCGACGTCTTCGGCCGTGGTCGGCACGTCGTCCGCCGTCTCGAACACGCTGACGCGCCGCCCCATCATCTGCGCGAGCTTCACCAGCCGCTTGCCGTAGGCCCCGTTGACGAGCACCAGCAGGTGGCCGTCCCGCGGGACGATCGTGTTGACCGCCGCTTCGACCGAGAAGGTGCCGCTGCCCTGCATCGGCACGCACACGTGCGTGGCGTGGCCGTTGACGATGTCGAGCAGCCGCTTGCGGACGTTCGCGGTGACGGCGTTGAACGCGGCGTCCCACGAGCCCCAGTCGCGGAGCATGGCCGCCTTGGTCTCGAGCGTCGTGGTGAGCGGTCCGGGCGTGAGCAGGATCGGGTCGCGGGAGGGCGGTTGCATCGGGAACCTCGCAGTGTCGGTCTAGCGGGTGGGCGCTGCGCGGCGCCAGCCCTGGGTGCGGCGGATGAGCCAGCCTTCGGCCGCGAACGAGAGCAGCGTGACCACGCCGGACGTCGCCACGATCAGCGTCGCCATCGCCGCGGCCGAACCGATCGCGCCGGCTTCGTCGAGCTGAACGATCGAGATCGCCGCGAGCATCGTCTTGGGCGAGTAGAGGAACACGACCGCCGAGATCGTCGTCATCGCGTTGACGAAGTAGTAGCGGCTGATGTCGATGATCGACGGCAGGCACACCGGGACGGTGACGCGCCAGAAGGTCTTGTAGAACGGCACCTTGAGCGACGCCGACACCGACTCGAACTCGTTGTCGAGCTGCTTCAGCGCCGTCACGGCGGTCAGGTGCGACGACGAATAGAAGTGGATGACCGTCGACAGCACCAGGATGGTCATCGTGCCGTACAGCACGTTGAGCGGGTTGCCCGGCGCGTTGAAGAACAGGATGTAGCCGATGCCGAGCACCAGGCCGGGGACCGCCATCGGCATCATCGCGAGGAGCCGGACGACCGGACGCAACGCGTTGGCTCCCCTCGTCTTCTCGAGCCAGTAGGCGCCGGCGAAGGTCAGCACCGCGCCGATCAGCGCGCACCAGAAGGCCATCACCAGGCTGTTGCGGTAGGCGTTCTCGACGCCCGCCTCCTCGAAGCCGTAGGTGTAGTGGTTGAGCGTGAACGAGAGGTTGTAGGGCCACACCTTCACGAACGAGCCGAGCACCGCCATGCCGATGACCAGCAGCATTGCCGCCGACAGCACGACGACGAACGCCAGCATCGCGCGATCGCGCACGCGCGACGGCCGCGGCACGTAGGCCACGCTGCGCGCCGACATGAGCGCCTTCTGGCGCACGCGCATCGCGTAGTCGATGAAGAACGCGACGAGCGCCGGCACCAGCAGGATCAGGCCGACCACCGCGCCGATCTGGAAGTTCTGCTGGCCGATGACCTGCTTGTAGATGTCGATCGCCAGGACGCTGTAGTTGGCCCCGATGACCTTGGGGACGCCGAACTCCGACACCGCCATCGTGAACACGACCATCGCCGCCGAGATGAGCCCGTAGCGGGCGCCGGGCAACGTGATGGTGACGAACTTCCGCCACTCGCTGGTCGCCATCGAGTCGGCCGCCTCGTAGAGCCGCGCATCCGACAGCGACAGCGACGCGAGCATGATCATCACGGCATGGGGGAACGCCGAGAAGGTCATCGCCAGCACCATGCCGGGGAGCCCGTAGATGGTCGACAGCCCCAGGTACGGGAGCAGGTCCTTGAACAGCCCCTGGTTGCCGAACAGATAGATGAACGACAGCGCCGCCAGCAGCGACGGCGCGAGGATCGGGACCAGCGCGATGTTGCGCCACAGCCATTTCGCCGGGATGCAGGTGCGCTGGATCGCGTAGGCGAACGTGAACGCGAGCGGCACCGTGAGCAGCGTGGTCAGTGCCGCGAAGGTCAGCGTGTTGCCCACCGAGTGCGCGAATGCGGGCGATGCGAAGTACTGCGCGAAATTCGCGGAGCCGACGAACGCGCCGGACTTGTCCTCGATGCTGCGGATCAGGATCGCCGCGAGCGGCGCGGCCAGGAACACGAACAGGCCGGCGGCCACCAGCAGGAGACCGCCACGCGCGGCCAGCGCTTCGGTCGCGAGGGCCCAGGGGCGCGGTGCGGCTGCGCCGCCTTCCGCCGTGGCGCCGTTCATGCCCCGAACACGCGCACGCGCTCGCCGCGCAGCGCGAACGCCACGCGCGCGCCTTCGCGAACGCCGAGCTCGTGGGTCTGGTTGAGCGAGAAATAGACGACCATGCGCTGGCCATCGAAGCCGTCGACATCGAGGCTCGCGAGACAATAGGTGCCGAGGAAGTCCACCGTGCGCACGACGCCGGACATCGCGTTGGGCATGGCCTCGACCGGTCCCGAATCGGCGAGCACCCGGTCCTCGGGGCGCAGGTACAGCCGCACCGCCTCGCCCGCCGCGATGCCGTTGGTCGGCGTCGCGATCTCCTTGCTGCCCACGCGGTAGCGGCCGCTGCCCACGCAGGTCGCCTTGAGCACGTTGACCTTGCCGAGGAAATCGGCGACGAAAGGCGTCGTCGGCTTTTCGTACACCTCGAGCGGCGTGCCGATCTGCTCGATCACGCCGTGGTTCATCACGACGACGCGGTCGGCCATCGACAGCGCCTCTTCCTGGTCGTGCGTGACCATGATCGTGGTGACCTTGAGCCGCTTCTGCAGTTGCCGGATCTCGCCGCGGAGCCGGTCGCGTTCCTTGGCGTCCAGCGCCGACAGGGGCTCGTCGAGGAGCAACAGCGACGGCGCCGTGGCGAGCGCGCGGGCGAGCGCGATGCGCTGTTGCTGGCCGCCGGAGAGCTGCGCCGGGAACTTGGGACCCGACGAAGGCAGGCCGACGAGCGTCAGGAGCTCGGCGACGCGGGCCTCGATCGCCGCGCGGTCGCGGCGGCGGTTGACCAGCCCGTACGCGACGTTGTCGCGGATCGTCAGGTTGGGGAACAGCGCGTACGACTGGAACACGATGCCGTAGTCGCGCGCGGCGGGCGGCGCGTTCGACACGTCGCGCCCGTTCTGGATGACGCGGCCCGTCGTCTGGTTCTCGAGCCCGGCGATGATCCGCAACAGCGTCGTCTTGCCGCAGCCCGAGGGGCCCAGGAAGCACACCAGCTCGCCCGGATGGATGGCGAGGTCGATCGAGTTCAGCGCGACGAAGCTCCCGAAGGCCTTGTGGATGCCTTCGATGCGCAAGGCATCGGGAGGGGTCGGCGTGTCACTCATGTGGGCAATTCGCGCTCACCTGGGCGGCGCACGAAGTGCCGCCGCACTCCGCCGGATTGAGCGTTGGCGTGAGCCGACGCTCAATCCGGCGAGTCATTCCGTCGTCGCGCGCCAACGCGCGACAGCCAGCTCAGTTGTCCCGCCGCGACGACGAAATGACCCTATTTGGGGGCCGCCTTCGACTCGTACCGCTTGCTCCACTCCGCGAGGATCTTGTCGCGGTTGCGCGCCGCCCAGTCGAAGTCGTTCCTGACCAGCAGGCTCGCGTAGTTGGCCGGCACGTTGGGCAGCGGCTGCGAGAGCGCCGGGATGGCCACGATCGCAAAGTTCTTCGCGTAGAGGGCCATCGCCTCGTCGGAGGCCGCCCAGTCCATCAGCTTTTCCGCGGCAGCGCGGTTCTTCGTGCCCTTGTAGATCCCGATCGCCTCGAGGTCCCAGCCGAGGCCTTCCTTCGGAAACACGAGCTCGATCGGCTTTCCCTGCGCCTTCTCGCGGTTGGCGCGGTACTCGAACGAGATGCCGACGACGTACTCGCCGTTCGCCGCGGAGGCGCAGGGACGCGAGCCGGAGTGCATGTACTGCGCGATGTTCTCGTGGAGCCCGTCCATGAACTTCCAGCCCTCGGTCTCGCCGAACACCTGCAGCCACGCGGTGACGTCGAAATAGCCGGTGCCCGACGACGCCGGGTGCGGCATCACGACCTGGCCCTTGTAGACCGGCTTGGTCAGGTCCTTCCAGGTCTCCGGCTTGGGGATGTTGCGTTTCTGCGCCTCGACCGTGTTGAAGCAGATCGTCGCGCCCCACACGTCCATGCCGACCCACGCCGGCGGGTTCTTCGCCTCGCGATACGACGCGGAGATGCGCGCGAGCCCCTTCGGCGCATACGGCTCGAGCATGCCTTCCGCCGCGAAGATGCCCATGCTCGTGGCGGCGACGCCCATGATCACGTCGGCCTTCGGGTTCGACTTCTCGGCCAGGAGCTTCGCGGTGATGACGCCGGTCGAGTCGCGCACCCAGGTGAGCTCGATGTCGGGATTCGCCTTGTTGAAGCCTTCCTGGTAGGCCTTGAGCTGGTCGGTCTCGAGTGCGGTGTAGACGGTGAGCGTCGTCTTCTGCGCGAGGGCCGCGGTGGCGAGCGCGAGGGGGACGGCGGCGAGGAACGAAACGAGCCAGCGCGAGCCGGAACGGGGTTTCATCGGGACACTCCTTGGGACGGGGGTGGTCGAAACGATGCGGCGGGACGGCCGGTGCGAAGCGGAACGAGGGACGGGCGCGTCACGGCGGCGATCGATGCTACGCGCTCGGTGCGCACGCGGCAACGGCAGCGGTTGCGCGTCCCGCCGGCAAGCCCGCCACGATCCGCCACCGCGCGACGGTGTGCACGACAACCGGCAGGACGCGAAGCCGAGCCATCGGGCCTCGTGAGAGCCGGGATGCGGAAGACCGCGAGTGGCAAGGGTGGGCGCGCCGGATTGCAGATTGTTGACAATCTACACCCGTTCGCGTCCAATACGCAACATGTCCAGGCCTCCCGCACCCCGGGCGGCGGCGCGACGCGCGACCGTCCGGCCCCGCGCGCCGAACGGAACCCCCGCTCCCGCGCCCGCCGCCGCCGACGGCATCGCGCTGCTTCGCTCGAGCTCGCTCCCCACGCTGGTGCAGCGGGAGCTCGAGCGGATGATCCTCGCCGGCGAGCTCTCCGTCGGGGCCAAGCTCAACGAGGCGTCGGTGGCCGAGCGGCTCGGCGTCTCGCGCGGCCCGGTGCGCGAGGCGTTCCGCGCCCTCGAGGCCGCCGGCCTGGTCCGGCTCGAGAAGAACCGCGGCGTGTTCGTGCGGCAGGTGGGCCTGGACGAGGCCGACGAGATCTACGATCTTCGCGCCGTGCTCGACGACTACGCGGGCCGTCTCGCCGCGCAGAACGCCGGCGCCCCCGACGTCGCGGACCTGCGGCTGCGTCTCGAGCGCATGGAACGCGCGGTCGGTCGCGGCGACCTCGACGCCTACCACGAGGCCAACCTCGGCTTCCACGACCGCCTGGTCGAGCTCGCCGGCAACGCCAAGCTGCTCGCGCTCTACCGGCGCCTCGTCAACGAGCTGTCGCTCTACCGCCGCGCCACGCTCGACCAGTCCGGCATCCCGTCGATGTCGCTCGGCGAGCATCGCGCGATCGTCGACTGCATCGCGGCCGGCCAGGCCGCAGCGGCAGGCCGCCTGCTGCGCGAGCACGTGATCGCGAGCCGCGAGCGCATGCACCGCAAGACTGGCGCCGCCCTTTCCGCGGCCCGACCGCGCCGTGCGCGCAAGAGCGCCTGAGCGCCGGGCGCGACCGCATCCTCGACCCGATCCCGATGACCCCGCTCTCCCTCAATGGCCGCACCTACCGGGCACCGTCCAGGCCGGTCGTCGTCGTATGCGTCGACGGTTGCGAGCCCGACTACATCAACCTCGCGATCGGCGCCGGCAGCGCCCCGTGGTTCGCGGGCCTCGCCGACCGCGGGACCTGCCTCACGGCCGACTGCGTCGTCCCCTCGTTCACCAATCCCAACAACCTGTCGATCGTCACCGGCGCACCGCCCTCCGTGCACGGGATCTGCGGCAACTACTTCTACGACCGGGACGCCGGCGTGGAGGTGATGATGAACGACCCCAAGTACCTCCGGTCGGACACCATCCTGGCCGCCTTCTCGCGCGCCGGCGCCTCGCTGGCCGTGGTCACGGCCAAGGACAAGCTGCGGCGCCTGCTCGGTCACGGCATGCGCGGTGTCTGCTTCTCCTCGGAGCAGGCGGATCGCACCACCGTGGAGGAGCACGGCATCGCCGACGCGCTGGGCCTGGTCGGCCGTCCGCTGCCC
>DATLIR010000231.1:0-9844 GCA_035539315.1 Casimicrobiaceae bacterium | reverse complement strand
CGCGCAGTCCCCGGCGACACGGGCTGGGTGAACGACGGAGTCGACATCGCCGCGCTTGTGGAGGCGCGCTTCCGACGCATCAAGCGAGAGCCGCTCGACGTCGACGCCGACGACGTTGCAATGCGTCTTCGCGATGAGCTCCCGCGCGAGGCGTCCGATGCCGCAGCCGTAGTCGATGACACGCATGCCGGCGACGATCTGCAGCTCGGCGACGGCCAGCCGCGCAAGGTAGGGTGTTTCACGTTCCCACCGCGTTTCCGTCGGCGTCCCGCCTTCGGGCGTGAGTATGATGGCGCGCGCCGCCGCCTCGTCGGGAACGTCGAAGACCTCCGGGCGGTAGCGCGCGAGCACCGGCGCGCGTGGGGGCGGCCCCGGGCTCCTCGACGCGGACGCGCGCCAGCGGCCGAGCAGGAGGTCCTTCAGCAGGCGGCCGAGCATGTGAATCGGCGGAGCGGGAGCTCGACGGGAGCGAAGGCGGGGGGTCGCTTCCCCGCCAGCGATCCGCAAGCGCGCCGGAGATTCAGATCGGCGAGCAGAATGCCACGCCGTTGATGCCTTCCGGGACCCAGCCGCGGTTGTTCATCGCACGCCGCACCGAGAGATCGGGCGTGTGCCGGTGGTTCGCGTCCTGCCGGTTGTTGAAGAAGCGGTAGATCGGGATCGTGCCCTCGCGGCAGGCGCCGGTCGCGTCCGGCGTCTCGATCCAGAACGCGGCCGGCGACTCGAGGATCCAGGTGCCCGCCCAGCGCGTCTGCACGAACTGGCACTCGGCCGCATCCGCGGTGAAGAAGTGCGAGTTGATGATGCCGCCGGCGAAGAAGCGGCACACCGGCTTCACGCCCGGCGGCGCGAGGAGCGTCCCCGGGTAGGCGAAGAACACGATGCCGGTGCGCTCGTAGACGTCGCGCAGAAACACGTCGAGGTAGGCAACCTCGTTCGGATCGGCCGTGATGAAGTAGTGGTCGATGTCGGCGCGGTAGTACTCGATCACCGGAATCGCGTTGGGCGGGATCGTCGCCGTCGACGGCACCGTGCTCGCCACCGCGACGCCCGCGTCGAGCAGGCCGGCGCCGCACACGGAGCCGGCGCGGCACTGCGTCCCCAGCGGGAACTCGCGCGTCGTGCCCTGCAGGATCGACAGCACGCGTCCCGCGGTCAGCGTCCCGTTGCGCGCGAGCATCAGCGACACGGCGCCGGAGACGAGCGGCGCGGAGAAGCTGGTGCCCGCGGCGATCGCGTAGCTGGGCGCGCCGGGCGTCGTCGTGCCTTCGGCGAACGTCGACAGGATCAGCGTCGACTCGTCACCGCTCTCGCCGCCGGGCGCCGAGAGGTCGACCCTCGTGCCGAAGTTCGAGTACCCGGAGCGTTCGCCCAGGTTGTTGGTCGCGCCGACCGTGATCACGCCGCTGCAGTTCGCCGGATTGAAGTCCTGCACGTCGAGCGTGGCGTTGCCGGCGGAGACCACGACGACCGCACCTTGCGCGAGCGCATCGTCCACCGCTTCCTGGATCGCCGCCGAGCACTGGCCGAAGCCGCCGAGGCTCATGTTGATGACGCGCGCGGGATTCGGATTGGGCGGCACGCCCGCGATCTGAACGCCCGACGCCCACAGCATCGCCTCGAACACGTCGGCATCGGTGCCGCCGCAGGCCGCGAGCGCGCGCACCGGCAGGATCTTCGCCGCGAAATCCATCCCGGCGATGCCGATGCCGTTGTCCGGGTTCGCGGCGATCAGTCCCGCGACGAACAGGCCATGGAAAAAGCTGTCGAGCGCGGGCACGCCGTCGCCGCACTGGCCGTCGCCGGCCCAGTCACCCTCGTCGTGCGGATTCGCGTCGCGGCCGTCGCCGTCGCGCGCGCGGGTCGCGTCGGTGACGAAGTCGTACCCGGGCAGCACGCGTCCGGCGAGGTCGGGATGGTCGACGATGCCGGTGTCGATCACCGCGACGGCGAGTCCCGCCGTGCCGCGCTGCAGGTCCCACGCCGCCGGCGCGTTCACGCCCGAGCGCGGGTCGAAGAGCGACCACTGCTGCGGAAACAGCGGATCGTTGGGCGTGAACTGCGCGTACAGGCGGCGCACCGGATCCGCGTACATCACGGCCTCGTCCTCCTCCAGCGCGGCCGCGAGCGCGGCGAGCGTGTCGGGCGCGCGCGCGATCGCGAGCGAGACCAGCCACACGTTGCCGACCTTGCGCTCGACCGCGACCGGCATGCCGACGCGCTCGGCGAAGCGCGGCGCGAGCGTCGCCCAGTCCTCGGCCACGCCGTCCGCGAGGCGCACCATGAGCTGGCGGCCCGGGCGGTTGTAGCGCGCCGGCTGCGTCGCGGCCTTGACGACCGTGCGCGGGGCGCGCAGCGGCTCGGCCCACAGCACCGAGCGGTCCTCGCGCAGCGCCTTGGCGATGCGCCCGGCGACCGCCTCGTCGACCGGTCCCGGCGTCGCGAGCTCGAGCGCGCCGGTGCGTGTCGTGCCGGCGAGCGCGAGCGTCGTTCCGGCGATGCGTTCGAGCTTCGTGCGCATCGCCTCGGGCAGCGTTCCGCGTGTGGCCGCGGTGGGGTGCAGCATCACGCGCACGCCGGCGACGGTGGCGGCCGTGGCGGACGCGGCGAGCATCGCGATCGCGAGGGCGGCAGCGAGCGCCAGGCGAGTGGGCCGAGGCGGTCGGACGACGGGATGGCGCATGGGCGGACTCCTTGGTTCGGCGCTCAAGGCGGGCGTGCGCCGAGCCGGCGACCGTTGCAAGATCGGTGCCACGGCGAACGCCGGCACACGGGCGCCGGACGTCGCGCCGATGGTACGCAATGCCCCCTGGGATGTCTGCCCTAGGCGGGCTTGGCGGCCGCCTCGCGTCCGAGGGCATGGCGAAAGGGGGACAGCGCCTGGACCATCTGCACGAACACCTTGGGGTTTGCCGCGATCACCTGTCCGCCGTAGAGGTAGTCGCCCTCGCCGGAAAGATCGCCGATCAGGCCGCCGGCCTCGAGGACGAGGAGACTCCCGGCGGCGACGTCCCAGGGATTGAGGCCGATCTCGAAGAAGCCGTCGTAATTGCCGGCCGCGACGTAGGCGAGGTCGAGCGCCGCCGCACCGGGGCGCCGCAGCCCCGCAGTGTGCGTGATCATCTCGCGCATCATCGCGAGGTAGGCGTCGAGGAAGCTGCCGTCGCGGAACGGGAAGCCGGTGCCGATCAGGCAGTCGCGCAGATGCGCCCGCTTGCTGACGCGGATGCGGCGGTCATTGCAGAAGGCGCCGCGGCCCCGCGTGGCCGTGAACAGGTCGTTGCGCACCGGATCGTAGATGACGCCTTGCGTCACCACGCCGCGGTGCGCGAGCGCGATCGACACGCAGTACTGGGGAAAGCCGTGCAGGAAGTTGGTCGTCCCGTCGAGCGGGTCGATGATCCACAGGTGCTCGGCCGCCGCGTTCTCGCCCTTCGCGGTGCCTTCCTCGGCGAGGATCGCGTGCCCCGGATACGCGGTGAGCAGCGTGTCGACGATCGCGGCTTCGGCGGCGTGGTCGATCTCGCTCACGAAGTCCTTCGGTCCCTTCGCGCTGACCTTGAGGAGGTCGAGGTCGCGGGCGCCGCGGTTGATGATGGTGCCCGCGCGGCGGGCCGCCTTGACGGCGGTCGTGAGCATCGGATGCATGGCGGCGAAGGACGCGCGAGGCGATCGCGCGAAAGAGCGGGAATCCCCGCTATTCTACGCGACTCGACCTTCGAGGCTCCGCTCCCGCATGACCCCGCTCGACCGCGTGCGCGTCGTGCTCGTCGCCCCGACCCACCCGGGCAACGTCGGCGCCGCGGCGCGCGCGATGCTCACGATGGGCCTCGCGCGACTGTGGCTCGTCGCGCCGGCGCGGTTTCCCGATCCCGACGCGGTGGCGCGCGCCGCGGGCGCCACGACGGTGCTCGACGACGCGCGCGTGGTCGCGACGCTCGACGACGCGCTCGACGGCGTCGCCTGCTCGATCGGCTACACCGCGCGGGCGCGCGAGTTCGCCGGCGACGTCCGCTCGGCGCGCGATGCCGCCGGCCTCGCCGTCGCGTCCACGCGCGCCGGGCGCGAGGTCGCCCTGGTGTTCGGCACCGAGATGTCCGGCCTCGCCAATGACGAGCTCGCGCGCTGCACGATCGCCGCGACGATCGCGGCCAATCCCGACTTCGGATCGCTGAACCTCGCCGCCGCCGTGCAGGTCGCGGCCTACGAGTTGCGCGCCGCCGCGCTCGGCGACGCGGTGTGGCAGGCGCCGCGCTTCGCGCCGGCGACGGGCGAGGCGATCGCGAGCCTCCACGCGCACGCCGAGCGTACCTTCGTCGCGATGCGCTTCCTGCATCCGGCGATGCCGCGGCGACTGATGCCGCGGCTGCGCCGGCTGTTCGCGCGCGCCGGGCTCGAGCGCGAGGAGGTCAACATCCTGCGCGGCATCCTCGCGCGCATCGACCAGCTGATCGAGCGCAGCCGATGAAGGCGCTCGCTCGGTTGCGCTCCCTGGTCGCGCTGGGCCGCCGCACGCGCGCGGAGCCGCTCGACGATCGGGCCGCCGACGACCTGACGTGCCGCAACTGCGGCGCCGACGCGCCCGGCGCGTTCTGTCCCGCGTGCGGCCAGGAGACGACGCTGCGCCTCCCGAAGGCGACGACGTTCATCCGCGAAGCGGCGGGGCGATACGTCGCGTTGGACGGTCGCATGTGGCGGACGCTTGCCGCGCTCGCGATCCGTCCCGGCTTCCTGACGCGCGAGTACCTCGCCGGCCGCCGCCGCCGCTACGTGAGGCCCGCGCGCCTGGTGCTCGTGCTGTCGATCGTGCTGTTCGCGGTCGCCCGCTGGTTCGCCGAGCCCGACGGCATGGTTCACGTCGGCACGCCGACGCCCGGCGACACCGCGAAGAAGGCCGCCGTCGTCGAGCTCGACGACAAGCCGATCACGATCGGCGTCGGCCCGGGCGGCGTCGTGTTCGATCCCGCGCTCAACGTGAGCCTCACCGGCGCGGGCGTGCTCGGCGAGCGCTTCGAGCGCCACCTCGCAAGCTTCAACCGCCTCGACCGTGACCAGAAGGTGCGCGAGATCGTCAACGGCATGCTCCGCTACGGTCCCTACGCGCTGATCGCGATGCTTCCCGCATTCGCGCTCATCATCCAGCTGCTCTACATCGGGCGCGCGCGCCGCTACCCGGAGCGCCCGCGGCGGTACGCCGAGCACCTCGTGTACGGCGCGCACAGCCATGCGTTCGTCGCGCTCGCCGTCGCGCTGATGATCGCCGTGCCGTTCGCGCCGGTCGCCGCGGCGATCGCGCTGTGGGGCGTCGTGTGGCTCTTCGCGTCGATGCATGCCGTCTACGGCGGCCGTTGGAGCGGCACGATCGCCCGCGGCCTGGTCGTGACGACCGTCTACGCAGTGCTGTTCTTCGTCGCCGTGCTGACCCTGCTCCTGGCCGCGATCCTGTTTCGCTAGGGCCCGGCGCCACCCATCGCCGACCCCTCGTCCGGCTCAGATGTGCGCCCGCAGCCACGCGACGATGTCGTTCGTGACCGTCGTGCGCACGTCGTCGAGCAGCAGGTGGTGCCACGCCTGCGGGTAGGTCTTGAGCGTCTTGTCGCGCGCGCCGGCGAGCGCGTGCAGCGCGATCGTCCCGTCGGCCGGGACCACGCGGTCGGCGAGGCCGTGCAGCATGAGCATCGGCAGCGCCAGGTCGTCGGCCCGGCGCATCACCCGCTCGATACCCGCCAGCGTCGCGGCGCCGAGCGCGGGCGTGATGCGCCCGAGCTGCATCAGCGGATCGTCGAGGTAGTCCGCCAGCACCGCGGGATCGTGCGCGAGTCCGGCGATGTCGAAGCCCGGCGCGAGCCGCACGCGCGGGGCGACCGCCGCGATCAGCGGCGCCAGGCGCCGCAGGAGCGGCGACACGCCGCCGGCGTCGAGGGCCGGTGCCCCGGCGACGACGCCGGCGAGCGAGTCGTGCGGCTCGAGCGTCGCGGCGAGCGCGAGGAGGCCGCCGAGGCTGCCGCCGATCACGAACACCGGGCGTCCTTCCGCCTCGTCCGCGGCGAGCGCGATCGCGCGCGCCAGGTCGTCCTGGAGCACCGCGAAGTCGCGCGCATACAGACGCGCGCCCTGCGACACGCCGTGGCCGCGCAGGTCGAACGCGAGCACGCCGAATCCGTGCGCGGCGAGCGTGTCGTAGAACGGCAGGTAGGGCCGCGCGCGGCGGTGCTCGCCGAGGCCGTGCACGAAGACGACCTGCCCGCGCAGCGCGCCGGACGGCATCCAGCGCTCGGTGGCGAGGAACACGCCTCCCGACGCGGGGATCGAGCGCGCGAGGCCCATCGCTTCACCGGCCCAACGGGCGGCGCGGCGACGCCGGCGGGCGCGCGGCGGTCAGGAGATGACCCGCACGAGCCACAGCGAGATGATCGGGAAGAGCAACAGCAGCGTCACGCGCACGGCGTCGGACACGAGGAACGGCACGACGCCGCGGTAGGTCTCGGCCATCGGCACGTCGCGCGCCATGCCGTTGACGACGTAGACGTTGAGACCCACCGGCGGCGCGATCAGTCCGATCTCGACCACCATCAGCACCAGGATGCCGAACCAGATCGCCTTCTCGGTCGGGTTGAGGCCGAAGAGGTCGAGCCCCATCACGGCCGGGAACAGCACCGGGATCGTCAGCAGGATCATCGACAGCTCGTCCATCACGCAGCCGAGCACGATGTAGAAGAGGAGGATGCCGACGATGACGAGGAGCGGCGGCAGCCCCAGTGCCGTGACCGTTAGCGCGAGCGCCGCCGGCAGCTGCGAGAGCGCGAGCGCCGAGTTGAGCATGTCGGCGCCGACGAAGATCATGAAGATCATGCCCGAGGTCTCGGCCGTCGCCAGGAAGGCGCGCTTCATGCCCGCGAGGTCGAGCTCGCGCGTGGCGAGCCCGGCGACGAACGTGGCGACGGCCCCGACCGCCGCGCCCTCGGTCGGCGTGAAGGTGCCGCCGTAGATGCCGCCGAACACGACCGTGAAGATCGCCGCGACCGGCCACACGCCGCGCAGCGACGCGAGCCGCTCCGACCAGGGATGGCGCGGTTGCGCGGGGCCCTGGTCGGGATGGATGCGCACGATGGCCCAGATCGCGGCGAGGTAGCCGAGTGCGGCGATGATGCCGGGGATCATCGCGGCCGCGAACAGCTTCGCGATGTTCTGCTCGGTGAGGATCGCGTAGACGACCAGCACCACCGACGGCGGGATCAGGATGCCGAGCGTTCCGCCGGCGGCGAGCGTGGCGGTCGACAGGCGGCCCGAGTAGTTGTACTTCCTCATCTCGGGCAGCGCGACCTGCGCGACGGTGGCTGCGGTGGCCACCGAGGAGCCGCAGATCGCGCCGAAGGCCGCGCAGGCGAGCACCGCCGCCATCGCGAGGCCGCCGCGGAAGTGCCCGACGAAGGCCGCGGCGGCGCGGAACAGCGCGCGCGACAGCCCTCCCTGCGTCGCGAACTGCCCCATGAGCAGGAACAGCGGGATCACGGACAGGTCGTACACCGAGAAGCGCGCGTACAGCGCGCCCTTGAGGTGCGACAGGAGCGGCATGGCACCGGACAGCACGATGTAGCCGAGCGCGCCGGGCACGAACATGGCGATGGCGATGGGCACGCGGATCGCCATCAGCACCAGCATGGCGCCAAACAGGATGGCGCCGACGACGAGCGGGCTCAACGCAGCGCCTTGCGCGCGTGATCGAGCGCGCTGGCGAAGCCGGCCAGCGCGGTCAGCGCGATGCCTGGCACCATTGCCGCGTACGCGAGCCATAGCGGCCAGCCGAGGATCGTGGTCGTCTCGCCGGCCTCGCGCATCGAGACCGTCCCGACCGACAACCGCCACGCGAGCACCGTCATCACCAGCGCGAGAAGCAGTGCGCCCACGGCGTCGAGCCACGCGCGCGTCGTCGGCGCGCTGCGCACGGTGAAGAAGTCGACGATGATGTTGGCGGTGCGCATCTGCGTGATCGGCAGGCACAGCGACACGAACACGGCGCCGCCGAGCTGCACCAGCTCGTAGTCGCCCTGCAGCGGCCGCGACCACAGCGCGCGGCTGGCGATCGAGCCGACCGCGAGGATCGCGATCACGACGAAGATCGCGCCGCCCAGGTAGGCGCAGAGCTCCGCGGCTGCGAGGAGCCAGCCGCGCCGGGGCGGCTGCGGGTCGAAGGCCATCGACGGCAGGAGTCGCGCGGACGGGGCGCGCCTGCTGGCGCGCGCCCGCGTCGCGCCGGCGCTATTTCGCGCCTTCGTACTTCTTGATCAGGTCGCGCGCGGCCTGCAGCAGCATCTTGCCGTCGTTGCCTTTGGCGGTGACGTCCTTCACCCATTCCTCGTCGAGGTTCGACGTCGCCTTCTGCCAGTTCGCGAGCTCGGACGCGGGGACCGTGTAGAAGACGTTGCCGTGCTCCGCGGCGAGCTTGCGCGCCGGCGGCGCCGAGGCATCCCATTGCTTGCCGAACGCCCTCGCCCCCGCCAGGCCGGAGTTCGCGTCGATCACCTTCCTGAGGTCCGGCGGAAGGCTGTCGTACTTCGCCTGGTTCATCGCGAGCGTGAACACCGCGGTGTACAGCGCGCGCATCGACGGGTCGGTCTCGGTGTCGTACTTCGACAGCTCGTGCGCCTTGATCGACGGGATCACCTCCCACGGGAGCAGGTAGCCGTCGACGACGCCCTTCGACAGCGCGTCGGCGAGCGCCGGCAGCGGCATCGCGACCGGCGTGGCGCCGAGCGCGCCGAGGAGCTTGTTGGTCTGGCGCGTCGGCGCGCGCATCTTGAGGCCCTTGAAGTCGGCCATCGACTTCACCTGCTTCTCGCGCGTGTGGACGAAGCCGTTGTCGTGCACGTTGACGACCAGCACCTGGAGGCCGGGAAACTCCTTGCGCGCGTACTTGTCGAAGTACTCCCACGCGGCCTGGCTGGTCGCCTCGGCGGAGGCGGACATGAACGGCAGCTCGAACACCTCCATCAGCGGGAAGCGGCCGGCGGTGTAGCCGGGCAGCGTCCACACGATGTCGGCGACGCCGTCCTTGGCCTGATCGATCAGCTGCGGCGGCGCGCCGCCGAGCTGCATCGCCGGATAGATCTGGCACTTGAGGCGGTTGTTCGAGTCCTTGGCGATCTTGTCGCACCACGGCACGAGCAGCGTGGAGGGCGGCATCGCGGTCGGCGCCCAGAAGTGGTGGACCTTGAGCGTGATCTCCTGACCGAGGGCCGGGAGCGCCGCGAGCGCGAGCGCCGCGGCGACGAGGGAACGAAGCGACATGGAATCCTCCTGTGGAGCCGGCACCGGGTTCGCTGCCCGCTTCGGCGTGGCGCCGGCAGTGTAGCCGGGAAGGCTGAAGCGACGAAAGGCGATAGGCGACGGGACCGGGGGGAGGTTCCAATCGCCCATCGCCCATCGCCGCCTCTTGTAATAGTTGAGTGATTCAATCGGGTATGACAGAATCGAGGCATGTTCGATCGTCTACGCGAAGACATCGCCGTCGTGTTCGAGCGCGACCCCGCGGCCCGCACGCGTTGGGAAGTACTCACCTGCTACCCGGGCTTGCACGCGCTGGCGTGGCACCGGGGGGTCGTGCATCCCCTGTGGACCCACGGGTTCAAGTGGCTCGCGCGTGTCATCTCGCACCTGGGCCGCTGGCTTACCGGCATCGAGATCCACCCCGGAGCGACCATTGGCCGGCGCGTGTTCATCGACCACGGCATGGGGATCGTCATCGGCGAGACCGCCGAGATCGGCGACGACACGACGCTCTACCACGGGGTGACGCTGGGCGGGACCTCGTGGAACAAGGGCAAGCGCCACCCCACGCTGGGAC
>DATLIR010000230.1:0-2767 GCA_035539315.1 Casimicrobiaceae bacterium | reverse complement strand
GGACTCGTTCGTGCGCGCGCAATGGGCGCTGGTACCGTTTGGCTGGCAGGCCTACGCACAGGACGGCGCCGCGCACCTCACGAAGGTCGACGCGTTCCTCGACCGGTACCTCGCCGGCGCGCCGCCCGATGCCGCGCATGCGGTGCGAGCCTTCCACGGCGCGCTCAACCGCGCGGACGGACCGGCGCTCGTCGCTGCCTGGCCCGCGTTCGATCGCGCGGCCGCCCCGCTCGCCCCCCATCGCCGCGCGTGGAGCGAGCGCCTCGCCGCGCGCGCTGACCTCGCGGGCTCGCTGACGGAATACGTCGATAACCTGTTATAATGTATGGTTTTCCCCATTGATCCGGACGCGCGCCCACACGGCCGCCGCCCGCGGAGACACCCATGAAGATCGCCCAGGAAGTCCGGGCCGGCAACGTGATCCTGGTCGGCAAGGATCCGATGGTCGTCCAGAAGGCCGAGTTCTCGAAGTCCGGCCGCAACGCGTCGGTGGTCAAGATGAAGCTCAAGAACCTGCTCTCGGGCAGCGGCACGGAGACGATCTACCGCGCCGACGAGAAATTCGAGACGGTCCAGCTCGACAAGCGCGAGGTGCATTACTCGTATTTCCAGGACCCGATGTTCGTGT
Organism: Casimicrobiaceae bacterium; assembly: GCA_035539315.1. GTDB lineage: Bacteria > Pseudomonadota > Gammaproteobacteria > Burkholderiales > Casimicrobiaceae > VBCG01. The sequence continues at coordinate 2,139 of DATLIR010000230.1, read as the reverse complement.
TCATGGACAACGAGTTCAACCAGTTCGAGGTCGAGAAGGAATCGATGGGCGACGCGCTCAACTACCTCGAGGACGGGCTCTCCTGCGAGATCACCTTCTACGAGGGGCGCGCGATCTCGGTCGAGCTGCCCAACACGGTCGTGCGCGAGGTTTCCTACACCGAGCCCGCGGTCAAGGGCGACACGTCGGGCAAGGTGACCAAGCCGGCAAAGCTCGCCACCGGCTTCGAAGTCGCGGTGCCGCTGTTCGTCAGCACCGGCGACAGGATCGAAGTCGACACGCGCACCGGCGAGTACAAGCGGCGAGTCTAGCCGCGTCGCAGCGCCTGGGCGGGACCCGGGCGCTGCGGCATCAAGACCCGCGGCGCTCGTCGCGGATCCGCTCCGCCTCCCGCAACAGGAACGCTTCGTCGGTCGGCGAGAGGTCGAAGCGTAGGCTCGCCTCGTCGACGAGCTCGGGCGTCCACGAGCCACGCTCGGCGAGCCATGCGACGGCGCGCCGCAGCGCTTCGTGTTCCGGCACCAGTCGTGACGATGCGTTCACGTCGAGCGGTGTCCGGCTCGGCGCCGGACACGAGCCTCACTTCGCAGGACCGGGCACCGGGATCACGAGCTTGCCGTCGGCTTCGGCGACGAACACCTGGCTGGTCGACGACGACGAGCCGCTGGCGTCCTTGGTCGTGCGCTTGATCACGAGCTTCTTCACCGGCGCGAGCGTGAGCCGGAACGACTTGCCGCCCGGCCCGGGCATCGCTGCCATAGCCTTCGCCTTGTCGTCCGCGGAAAGCGGCTCGAGCGCGATCGAGCCGAGCTTCCCGCCCATTCCGTCGGTGGTCATCATCTTGTAGAACTCGAGCGCCTGCGGATCCGCGCCCTTGGTGTAGAGCAGGGCGTGCAGGCCCTTCGCGTCCTTCGACTCGTACGCCTGCTTGTAGGCGTCGACGAACGCCTTCTCCTGCGCGGGTGTCGCGGCGAGCGCGACCAGCGGCAGCAGTCCTGCAACCAGCCAACCCCAGCGCTTCGCCATGCGATTTCCCCTTCGTGGTGGGACGGACCGCGATTGTCGGCGCGCGCGATGCGACGCGCAACCCGCCGGCTCAGGCGGTCGCGCGCCTCGGCGCGAACGATGCAGCGGGCCGGTCGGGCCGGCGGCGTTACGGCGGCGATCAGGTCGACGGTGATCGTCGCCGGCGGCTTCGCGTTCCGGAGCGGCGCGCGCAACAGCGGTCCTTCGGTCGGACACGCTGGCTGGCTTTCGGACCGCGCAGGACGGCTTCAGAACGTTTAAGCCCCGGTCAAGGACTGAAGGCGGTTGCCAGGCGGAAGGTGGCACCCATGCAAGACCTTCCCCCACCCTCCCAGGAGAACGCCATGACCACGCCCGTCCTCGCCCCGCGCCCCCTCGCCGCGACGCTCGCCGCTGCCGCCCTCGCCACGCTGGTCTCGTTCGGCACGCTCGGCGCCGTTGCAGGCCTGTTCGCGTCCTACGGCATGCCGCTCGCCGAAGCGGCCGCGGCCGGGCAAGCCTGCGTCCACTACGCGTTCGCCTCCGAGCGCGAGCGCTGCGCGCAGGCCCTGATCGCCGCGCCGCGCCTCGCGCAGCTGGCGAACCGCTGAACCGCGCGCGCTAGCGGCGCGGTGCGCGGCGCGCGGCCGTCGCCGCGATCGCGTCGCGATCGTGGACCTTGCGGCCGGCGGCCCAGGTCTGGCGGATCGCGCGATCGTCGCCCAGCGCCATCTGCACGAACAGCGCTTCCTCGATGTCGCGCACGCGCGCCATGCGCTGCGCGATGAACGGCGTCGACGCGCAGTCCATCACGACGAGGTCGGCCTCCGCGCCCGGAACTAGGTTGCCGATGTGCGCGTCGCAGTGGAGTGCGCGCGCTCCGCCCTGCGTCGCGAGCCAGAACGCGTGCGCCGGCGGCATCGACCAGCCGGCGAGCTGCGCGACCTTGTAGGCCTCGCCGAGCGTACGCAGGATCGACAGCGTCGTGCCGCCGCCGACGTCGGTGCCGAGCCCGACTGCGATGCGCACGTCGGCAACCTCGTTCCGGGCGCCGAGGCCGACCTCGTCGTGATGGACTGCGCGTCGACTCCGTTCATCGCGCAGCGCATGGCGCGCGTGCGCGACATCGAGGAA
>DATLIR010000229.1:0-7621 GCA_035539315.1 Casimicrobiaceae bacterium | reverse complement strand
CGCTCGCTTACAATCGATCCTACCTCGCGAGAAACCGATGCCCCCCGACGCCGGCCGCAGCGGCCGCCGCATCGTTCGCGGCGCCTGTCCGCACGATTGCCCCGACACCTGCGCCATGCTGGTGACGGTCGAGGACGGCCGCGCCGTCGCGATCCGCGGCGCCGAGGACCACGCGCCGACGCAAGGCGTGCTTTGCACGAAGGTCAGCCGTTACCTCGATCGCACCTATTCGCCGGAGCGGGTCCTGCACCCGATGCGGCGCATGGGCCGCAAGGGGAGCGGGCGCTTCGAGGCCATCGGCTGGGACGACGCGATCGGCATCATCGCCGAGCGCTTCCGCGACCTGGCCGCGTCGCCCGAAGGCCCGCAGACCATCCTGCCCTATTCGTACGCGGGCAACATGGGCCTGCTGCAGTACGGGTCGATGGATCGCCGCTTCTTCCATCGGCTCGGCGCCTCGCTCCTCGATCGAACGATCTGCGCGACCGCGGGCAAGGCCGGCTGGACGGCGGTGATCGGCGCCGCGGTCGGCATGGACCTCGAGGCGTGCGTCGACAGCCGGCTGATCGTGATCTGGGGCAGCAACCCGGTCACGTCGAACCTGCATTTCTGGACGCGCGCGCAGGAGGCGAAGCGGCGTGGCGCGCGCCTGGTCGCGATCGATCCCTACCGCAGCGCGACCGCCGAGAAGTGCCACGAGCACATCGCCCTGATGCCGGGAACCGATGCCGCGCTCGCCTACGGCGTGATGCACGCGCTGATCCGCGACGGCCGCATCGACCGCGACTACGTCGACCACCACACGGTCGGCTACGCCGCGCTGGCGGAGCGTGCGAGCGACTGGCCGCCCGAGCGCGCGGCCGCCCTGTGCGGGATCCCGGTCGCGCAGGTCGAGCGCCTCGCCCAGGACCTGGGAACGATCACGCCGGCCGCGATCCGGCTGAACTACGGGATGCAGCGCCATGCCGGCGGCGGCAACGCGGTGCGCGCGGTCGCGTGCCTCCCCGCGCTCATCGGCGCGTGGCGCGACCGTGCCGGCGGCGCGCTGCTGTCCTCGTCGGGTACCTATCCGGTCGACATCGCGGCCCTCGAACGCCCCGACCTGATCCGCGGCGCGCCGCGCACGATCAACATGTCGGCGATCGGCGATGCGCTCGCGCACGCCGATCCGCCGATACGCGCGCTGTTCGTCTACAACAGCAATCCCGTGGCGGTCGCGCCGGAGTCGGCCAAGGTGGTGCACGGCTTCGCGCGCGACGACCTCTTCGTCGTCGTGCACGACCTGTTCCGCACAGACACCGCCGATTTCGCCGACGTGTTGCTGCCGGCGACCTCGCCGCTCGAGCACCTCGACGTCCACCATTCGTATGGCCACCTGCACGTGCAGGCCAACAACCCGTCGATCGCGCCGCTCGGCGAGGCCCTGCCCAATACCGAGGTGTTCCGGCGCCTCGCCGCGGCGCTGGGCTTCGACGAGCCGTGCTTTCGGGACGACGACGACGACCTCGCGCGCTCCGCGTTTTGTGCCGATGACGCGCGGATCGCCGGCTGGGACTGGGACGCGGTCAAGCGCGACGGTTTCCGGCGACTCGCGCTGCCCGAACGCTATGCGCCGTTCGCGCACGGCGGCTTCCCGACCCCGTCGGGGAAGTGCGAGTTCGCGAGCGCGAGCGAAGCCGCGGCCGGCCGCGATCCCCTGCCGGAGGTGATCCTGCCGCGCGAGTCGCGGCACAACGACCCCGTGCTCGCGGCGCGCTATCCGCTCGCCTTCCTGTCGCCTCCGGCGCGCAACTTCCTCAACTCGTCGTTCGCCAACCTCCCCGGCTTTCTCGCCGAGGAGCGCGGACCGTGCCTGGTGATCCATCCCGACGACGCCGGGCCGCGCGCCATCGCCACGGGCGATGCGGTGCGCATTCACAACGATCGCGGCGCCTTCCGCGCCAGCGCCGAGGTGAGCGACCGTGCGCGTCCCGGCGTGGTCGTGGCGCCGTCGATCTGGTGGCGCAAACTCGCGCCCGGGGGCGAGAACGCGAACGCGGTGACGAGCCAGGCGTTGACTGACCTCGGCCGCGCCGCGACGTTCTACGATTGCCTGGTCGAGGTGACGCGCGAAAAGGACGCCCCGTGACCGGCGCAGCGCCACTGCCGCGCATACCTGTGACCTCGGAGCGCCTGAGGGCGCTCCTCGCCGAGTCGAACGAGGCGCTCGCGCACGACGCGCGCGACGCGGCGCGCCTCGCCGCCGAGGCGACCGCGCTCGCGACGGCGAGCGCGGACACGGGCGCACGGGCGCGGGCGCGCTATCTCCAGGGCCGTGCCGCCGAGCTCGCGCTCGACGAGACCGGCGCGCTCGAGGCGTACCGCGAGTCGCTCGCCGGCTTCCAGGCGGTGCGCGACAACGTCGGGCGTGCCGATGCGTTGCGCGGCATCGGCCAGGTGTACGACACGCTCGGCGACGCCCCTCAGGCGCTCGCCCACCACCTCCGCGCGCTCGCGATCGCCGAGGAGGCGGGCGACCTGCGCTCGCAGGCCGCCGCGATGCGCACCATCGGCATCGTGCATTCGCGCGCGGGCCGCCCCGACGTCGGCCTCGACTGGTACACGCGGAGCCTCGCGCTTCCGGGCGCGAACGCCGATCCGATCGAGCACGCGCGCACGCTCAACAACATCGGCATCAACCTCAAGAACCTCGGCCGGCTCGAGGAGTCGCTCGCCACGCTGCATTCGGCGCTGTCGGCGTTCACGGCGGCCGGCGCCACGCTCGGCGAAGCGGGCGCGCTCAACAACCTCGGCGCCACGCTCGAGCGCATGGACCGGCTCGACGAAGCGGAGTCGACGCTGCGCGACGCGCTCAGCCGGTCGACCGCATCGGGCTACGGCGAAGGCGTCGTCAATGCCTCGCTCGGTCTGGGTCGCGTGTGCGATCGCACCGGTCGTGCCGAGGAAGCACGGATGCATCTCGCCACGGCCCTCGACGTCGCCGAGCACGGGGGATTGCGCGCCTACGAGGTCGAGGCGCACGACGCGCTCGCCGACCTGTGCGAGCGATGCGGCGCGTCGGCCGAGGCGGTCGTGCACCTCCGGGCGAGCCGCGAGATCGAGCGCCTGCTCCTGTCCGAAGCTTCCGACCGGCGCCTCAAGATGCTGTCGATCCGCTACCAGGTCACCGCGGCCCAGCGCGAGGCGGACCTGATGCGCGCGAAGCAGGAGGAGCTCGCCCGGGCCAACGCCCGGCTCGCGGCCCTCAACCTCGACCTCGCGGCGTCGGATGCGCAGAAGTCGCGACTGGTGGTCGAGCTCGAGCGGCAGACGCGCGAGGACAGCCTCACCGGTCTCGCCAACCGGCGACGCCTCGACCAGCGACTGGGCGACGAGTTCGACCGCGCGGCGCGCTACGGCCGTCCGCTCGCGGTGGCGATCGCCGACCTCGACCACTTCAAGGACGTCAACGACCGCTGGACGCACGCGATCGGCGACGCCGTGCTGAAGCGCGTCGCCAACGTCCTGACGGCCGAGGTGCGCCACACCGACCTGGTCGCGCGCTACGGGGGCGAAGAGTTCGTGCTTGTGCTGGTCGAGACTACGGCCGAGGCGGCGGCCGCCGTGTGCGAGAAGGTGCGGGCGGCGATCGCCGGCCACGATTGGTCGGTCATCGCGCCGGGGCTCGCGATCACCGTCAGCATCGGCTGGTGCGCGGACACCTCGCTCGCCGGGCCCGAAACCATGCTCGGGGCCGCCGACACGGCGCTCTATCGCGCCAAGGCCGCCGGTCGCAACCGGATCGCGGGAGGAAAGTCGTCTGGCTGAACCAGGACCAGCAAGGGTAGCGGCCGTCGCGGGTCAGGCTTCAGCCTGACCGTCCTTCACATCTTGCGCACGAGCCCGACCATGATGCCGAACACCTCGAGCGCGCCCTCCGGACGGATCGGCGCGTAGGCCTTGTTCTCGGCGCGCAGGATGAACTGGCCGCGGTCGACGTCGAGCCGCTTGAGCGTGAACTGTCCGTCGACGATCGCGACGACGATATCGCCCTTCGTCGCGGTCGGCTGCTTCTCGACCACGACGAGGTCGCCGTCGAGAATCCCCGCATCGACCATCGAGTCGCCCTTGACGCGGACCAGCACGGTCTGCGACGGATGCTCGATCAGGTAATCGTCGATCGTGAGCGCGTCGGCCGCGCTGTCCTCGATGCGCTCGGGCAAACCGGCGCGCACCGCCGCGTCGGCGAGCGGTCGGGCGAAGAAGCGCCGGGTCGGGGCGAGCCGTCGGTCGGGCGTCGACTCGAGGTAGCCGGCGAGCTTGAGCCGCGCGACCAGCGCCGCGACCGACGACTTGGACTTGAGCCCGAGCAATCCCCCGATCGACGCGTACGATGGCAGCGCGCGGTGGCGGGCGTAATAGTCCTGCAGCGCCTCGAGGTAGGAACGATCGTTCGACATGGTGCTACGATAACGAACGATCGTTCGGGGGTCAAGGGGGAAAAGGCGGCGATAGGCGATGGGCGATAGGCGATAGGAAACCTGCGCGGCACCCCCTTTCACCGGGCACGCCCTTTCCCGTGCCCCATCGCCCATTGCCTATCGCCTATCGCCGCCTTCGGCTTTCATGCGCCTGTTCGCCCCCGCCCTCGCCTTCGTCGACCTGGAGACCACCGGGACGCACGCGGCGGGCGACCGCGTCACCGAGGTCGGCATCGTGCGCGTCGAGGCGGATCCGGGAGGCGACAGCGCCCGCGTCGAGGAATGGTCGTCGCTGGTCGATCCCGGCGTCCCGATTCCGCCCGTGATCCAGTCGCTCACCGGCATCACCGACGCGATGGTGCGCGGCGCGCCGACGTTCTCGTCGCTCGCGCGCGACGTCGCGCGGCGCCTCGAGGGCTGCTTGTTCGTCGCCCACAACGCACGCTTCGACTTCGGGTTCCTCAAGCACGAGTTCGCGCGCGTGGGCGTGCCGTTCGCGCCACGCGTGCTGTGCACGGTGCGGCTGTCGCGTCGCCTGGATCCCGACGCCGACGGGCACGGCCTCGACGCGGTGATCGCGCGCCACGCGCTCGATCCGGGCGAGCGCCACCGCGCGCTCGGCGACGCCCGCGCGCTGTGGCTGTTCGTTCAGAAGCTCTATGCGACGCGGCCGGCCGCCGACATCGAGGCCGCGGTCAAGCGCATCCTGCGCATCCCGAGCCTGCCGCCCCAGCTCGCGCCCGACGCGCTCGACGCGATCCCGGACGCGCCGGGCGTCTACCTGTTCTACGGCGACAACCCGCTGCCGCTCTATGTCGGCAAGAGCGTGCACCTGCGCGAGCGCGTCGCCGCCCACTTCTGCGCGGATTGGCAGGCCGAGACCGACGCGCGCCTGTCCGCCGAGATCCGCCGCATCGAGGTCGAGACGACCGCCGGTGAGCTCGGCGCGCTCTTGCGCGAGTCGACGCTGATCAAGACGCTGCTGCCCGCGCACAACCGCGCGCTGCGCCGGAAGGAGGACGCGGGCGTCATGACGCTCGGCGACGACGGGCGTCCCGCCTTCGTGCGCGCGGTGGCGGTCGATCCGGCGTCGGTCCCGGGCGCATATGGCCCGTACTCGTCCCGCCGCGCGATGCGGGCGGCGTTGCAGGCCCTTGCTGCCGAGCATCGGCTGTGCTGGACGCGCCTCGGCCTCGAGCGACGCGACGGCCCCTGCTTCGCCCGCCAGCTTCGCCGGTGCGACGGCGCCTGCGAAGGCGTCGAGCCTGCGGCCGCGCACGATTTGCGCGTTCGCGCCGCGCTCGCGCGCGAGGCGATCCCGGCGTGGCCGTGGAAGGGCCCGGCGCTGGTGCGCGAGGTATCCGCCGACGGTGCGCGCGTCGACGTGCATGTGGTGCGCGACTGGCATTGGCTCGGCACCGCGCGCGACGAAGGCGAGCTCGCCGCGCTGCTGGAGGCGCCCGTGCGCCCGGCCTTCGACCTCGACGTGTGCCGGCTGCTGCTCCGGCTCTACGCCAAGGTCCCGGCGTCGTTCGTGCCGGTGCCGCAGGAAATCGCCGTCGCCGACAGGCCCTAGTACTCGTGGAAGATGCGCTGGATCTCGCGAACGTCGTCCGTGACGGTCAGCGCGAGCATGAGGAGCACGCGCGCCTTCTGCGGATTGAGCGTGTCGGCGGCGACGAAGCCGAGCGCGTCGTCCGGAAGCGCGCCGTTCGCGACCACCGTCCCGCCCGGCACGCGCGAGGCGCGAACGACGTGAACGCCGCGTCGCCGCGCCTCCTTCAGTCCCTCGAGCACGTCGGGCGTCACGTCACCCTGCCCGACACCGGCGTTGACGATGCCGCGTGCGCCGGCGGCCACCAGCGCGTCGATCGGCACGCGCGTGGCGCCGACGTGCGAGACCGTGATGTCGACACGCGGCAACGCGGCGATCGCGTCGACGTCGAACTCGCTGTCGGCGGTGTGGCGTCGCGACGGTCGGCGGTGGAACTGCGCGACGCCGCCCTGCATGCGCCCCAGCCTCCCGAACTCGGGCGAGTCGAACGCGTCGGGACTGGCCGTGCGCAACTTCGCCACGTCGCGCCCGGCGTGGATCGCGTCGTTGAGCGTCACCAGCACGCCCATCCCGGTCGCGGCGCGGCTCGCCGCCAGCGCGACGGCGTTGAACAGGTTCATCGGGCCGTCGGCGGACAGCGCGCTCGCCGGGCGCATCGCCCCGGTCATCACGACCGGCTTCACCGAGCGCACCGTCAGCGTCAGCCAGGTCGCCGTCTCCTCGAGCGCATCGGTGCCGTGCGTCACGACGACGCCGTCGACATCGTCGAGCGCGAGCAGCGCGTTGACGCGGCGGGCGAGTGCCAGCCAGTTCGCGCTGGACAGATGGCCCGACAGCACCTGGAAGAGCTGCTCGGTACGCACGTCGGCAAGCGTGGCGAGCGACGGCACCGCGCCGACCAGCGCGTCCGCACCGAGCGCCGGGCGCGCGTAGCCGACCGTCTGCGTCGGCGTGGAGCCTTCGCTGGCGATCGTGCCGCCGGTGGCGACGACGACGATTCGGGGCCGGTGCGCACGCGAGGGGTGGGTTGCGCTCATCGGCACGAAGTGTCGCACGGGCTCACGGAATCGCTCGCGGGAACGGGACGGGCTCGGGCAGCGCGAGCAGCATCCGCAACTCGGCCAGCGTCCAGCCGAGCTCCATCAGGAGCGCAGGGGGTATCCCGTCGGCCACCGCCACGAGGCACGCGTCGTAGTAGGCGACGATGTCCGCGGCCGGCGCATTGAACTTGAGCATCGCCGAGGGCCCGCTCGTGCGTACGTCGGCGACGGTGCAGCGCAGGTTGTGCAGCTTGTCCGCCGCCGCGATCAGCTTCGCGCCGGGCGGCGCATCGGCGAGCCGGGCGACGTAGCGGGCCTTGCGCTTCGCCCACGCCGGCTTCGGGGACTCGACGCAGTCGCTCTGACCGCAACCACCATGTCGGCGACGCGCTTCAAGGCGGGCGCGTCGTCACGCGCTGCGCTGTGCATGCGCGACGATGATCTGCGCCACGCACGCAGTGAGCCGCTTCGCGTAGGGCACGTGCAGGAACTCGTTGGGGCCGTGCGCGTTCGACTTCGGCCCGAGCACGCCGGTGATCAGGAACTGCGCCTCGGGGAACTTGCTG
>DATLIR010000228.1:0-9476 GCA_035539315.1 Casimicrobiaceae bacterium | reverse complement strand
GTCACCGCCGGCGGAGATCGGCTGGTCACGCAGGTGATCACGCTGCGCTACGAGTCCGCGGCGCAACTGGTCAACGTGCTGCGGCCGCTCATCACGCCGGCGAACACGATCGCCGCGTTCCCAAGCGCGAACGCGCTCGTCATCACCGACTACGCCGACAACCTGCGGCGCCTCGAGAAGGTGATCGCGTCGCTCGACCAGCCCCCCGGCAGCGAGCCCACCGTCGTGCCGCTTCGCTACGCCTCGGCGATCGACCTGGTCCCGACGCTGACGCGCCTGCTCGCCGATCCCGGTGCCACCGCCGCGGACGCGCAACAGCGCCTGACGCTGGTCGCCGACGCGCGCTCGAACAGCGTGCTGGTGCGCGCAGACAATCCCGGCCGGATCGCGCGCGTGCGCCAGCTGATCGAGCAGCTCGACTCGCCCGGGCGCGCCGGCGGCAACATGTTCATCGTCTACCTGCGCAACGCCGAGGCAGCGCGCGTCGTGCAGACGCTGCGCGCGGTGCTCACCGGCCAGGACGCCGCGCCGTCCGCCACGTCGGGCACCTCGACGACGCCAGCCGGGACCAATGCCGCCACGGCGATGGGCGCGACGGCGACCACGACGCCGCTGCCGTTCCCGTCGGCCCCCGCGTCGACCAGCTTCACCGCGGGCGGCGCTACGGTCTCCGCCGACCTGGCGAACAACGCGTTGGTGATCCTCGCGCCGGAGCCGGTCTACAACAACCTGCGCGCGGTGATCGAGAAGCTCGACATGCGGCGCGCGCAGGTCTACGTCGAGGCGCTGATCGTCGAGATCTCCGCCGACAAGGCCGCCGAGTTCGGCATCCAGTGGCAGGTGCTCAACGGCGTCAACAGCACGCAGACGCGCGTCGTCGGCGGCACCAACTTCACGCCGCGCGGCACCGGCACCAACATCATCGACATCGCGGCGAACCTCGGGGCCGCGGCGCCGGGCCTCAATCTCGGCGTGATCCGCGGCACCGTCAACATCCCGGGGCTGGGCATCATCCAGAACCTGGGGTTCCTCGCGCGCGCGCTCGAAACGCAGGTCAACGCGAACATCCTGTCGACGCCGACGCTGCTCACGCTCGACAACGAGGAGGCGCGCATCGTCGTCGGCCAGAACGTGCCGTTCGTGACCGGCCAGTACGCGAATACCGGCGTGGGCACGTCGCTCAACCCGTTCCAGACGATCGAGCGGCGCGACATCGGGCTCGTGCTCCGCGTGAAGCCCCAGATCACCGAGGGCGGCACGGTGCGCCTGGTCATCTACCAGGAGGTGTCGCGCATCCAGGACGCGACGACCGCGACCGGCATCATCCTGTCGAAGCGCTCGCTCGAATCCTCGGTCGTCATCGACGACGAGCAGATCGTCGTGCTCGGCGGCCTGATCGAGGACCGCCTGACCGACGGCACCGACAAGGTGCCGATCGCCGGCGACGTGCCGTATGTCGGGCAGTTGTTCCGCTACGACGCGCGGCGCCGCGAGAAGACCAACCTGATGGTGTTCCTGAAGCCGACGATCGTGCGCGGCGGCAACGACGGGCGCGAGTTCACGTCGGAGCGCTACCGTTACCTTCAAGGCGAGCAGCAGCGCATGGACCCGGGCCCGCGCTCGTTCTGGAACGACCCGCTGACGCCCGCGTTGCCGCCGGAAGGCAGGATGCCGGGCCAGCCTGGCGCTGCGACCCCTGGACCGCCGTCGCCGCCGCCGGCCTTCCCGGTGTGGACCAACCCGGCGCCGTTGCCGCCGTTCAACTCGCCCGAGCCTCCGAAGTAGCGTCGCGATGGCCACGCTCGCGCCCGCGCCCGCGATCCCGTACGCGTTCGCGCGCACGCACGGCGTGCTCGCGGCGGGCGAGGACGCGGGCGCGGTGATCGTGCTCGTGCGGCCCGACGCGACGGCGGAGGGCCTCGCGGAGCTGCGTCGCGTGCTGAAGCGCCCGCTCACGACGCGCCCGGTCGACGCCGAGCGCTTCGCGCTCGAGCTCGCGCGCGCCTACGATCCGGGTGCCGCGCCGGCGGCCGCGCTCGTCGTCGACGCGGCGCGCGACGCCGACCTCGCGCGGCTCATGCAGGAGCTGCCGCGCAGCGACGACCTGCTCGACGGCGCCGACGCGCAGGCGCCGGTCATCCGCATGATCAATGCGCTCCTGCTGCAGGCCGTGCGCGAGCGTGCGTCCGACCTGCATTTCGAGCCCTACGACGAGCGCGCCGTCGTGCGCTTCCGGATCGACGGCGTGCTGTCCGACGTGCTCGAGCCGCCGCGCGCGCTGCACGCGGCGATCGTGTCGCGCCTCAAGATCATGGCGAACCTCGACATTGCCGAGAAGCGCGTGCCGCAGGACGGCCGCATCGCGCTCAAGCTCGGCGATCGAAGCGTCGACGTGCGCGTGTCGACGCTGCCCACCGGCCCCGGCGAGCGCGTCGTGCTGCGTCTGCTCGACAAGCAGGAGGCCCGGCTCGACCTCACGTTGCTCGGCATGGCGCCCGACACGCTCGCGCACGTCGACGCGCTGATCCGCGAGCCGCACGGCATCGTGCTCGTGACCGGCCCGACTGGATCGGGCAAGACGACGACGCTGTATGCGGCACTGTCGCGCCTGCCGCGCGGCAGCGTCAACATGATGACGGTCGAGGATCCGATCGAGTACGCGCTCGACGGCGTCGCGCAGACGCAGGTCAACCCGCGCGTCGACCTGACGTTCGCGCGCGCACTGCGCGCCATCCTGCGGCAGGATCCCGACGTCGTGATGATCGGCGAGATCCGCGACCTCGAGACCGCGCAGATCGCGGTACAGGCATCGCTCACCGGCCACCTGGTGCTCGCGACGCTGCACACCAACGACGCGGCGAGCGCGGTGACGCGGCTGGCCGACATGGGCGTCGAGCCGTACCTGCTGTCGTCGAGCCTGCTCGGCGTGCTCGCGCAACGGCTCGTGCGCACGCTGTGCCCCGCCTGCCGCCGGCCCGCGCCGCCCACCGAGGCCGAGCGGAAGCTGGTGCAGGCGATGGGCATCGCGGTGCCCGCGCACCTGTTCGGACCCGTGGGATGCGAGGCGTGCAAACGGACGGGCTACCGCGGACGCACCGGCCTCTACGAGCTCCTGCCGGTCGACGAGACGACGCGCCGGCTGATCCACGACGGCGCCGGCGAGATCGCGCTGCGCGACGCGGCGCGCCGGGCCGGCCAGCGCAGCCTGCGCAGCGACGGCGCGCGCCATCTCGCGGACGGGACGACCTCGCTCGCCGAGCTCGTCCGCGTCACGCGCGAGTCGTAAAGCACGCCGGCGTGGCGACGCTGCCGTCCTTTCGCTGGGAGGCGGTCGACGCGCAGGGCCGCACGCGGCGCGGCGTCGAGGAGGCGGACAGTGCGCGCGGCCTCCGCGATCGCCTGCGCGCGGAGGGGCTGACGCCGACCGCGGTCGAGCCGGCGCTCGTCACGTCGACGGCGTTCACGCGGCTTCCCGCGCGCGAGCTGGCGCTCGCCACCCGACAGCTCGCGACGCTCGCGCAGGCGGGCATGACGCTCGACGCGGCGCTCGGTGCCGCGGCGGCGCAGGCCGACGATCCGCGGACGGCGAAGCTGTTCGCGGCGGTGCGCGGCCACGTGGCGAGCGGCGAAGCGCTGCCGGCGGTGCTCGCGCGCTACCCGCGCACGTTCTCGCCGCTCTACCGCGGGCTGGTCGCCGCGGCAAGCGAGACCGGCCGGCTTCCCGACGTGCTCGCGCGCCTCGCCGACTACCTGGAAGCGCGGCTCGCGCTCGCCGAGCGGTTCACGACCGCGCTCATCTACCCGGTGCTGGTCGCGCTGATCGCGCTCGCGGTGATCGCGGTGCTGCTGGCCTACGTCGTGCCGCAGGTCGTCTCGGTCTACCAGCAGAGCCGCCAGTCGCTGCCCTGGCTCACGCAGGCGCTCATCGCGACGTCGTCGTTCTTTCGCGCGACCGCGTGGGGCTGGCTCGCGTTCTTCCTGCTCGCGGCCATCGCGTTCAGGCTCGGCATGAAGCGTGCGGCGTTCCGTGCGGCCGTGCACCGGAGCCTGCTCGCGGCGCCCGGCATCGGTCGCCTGCTGCGCAGCCTCGACACCGCGCGCTTCGCGTCCACGCTCGCGATCCTGGTCGCGAGCGGCACGCCGCTGCTGCGCGCGCTCGACACTGCCACGGGCGTCATCCGGATGCGCCCGATCGCCGACGCCGCGACGACGGCCGCCGCGGGCGTGCGCGAAGGCATGCCGCTCGCGCGCGCGCTCGCCGCGACGCGCGCGTTCCCGGCGGTGCTCGTCTACCTGACCGCGAGCGGTGAGGGCAGCGGCGCGCTCGCCCCGATGCTCGAGCGCGCCGCCGCCGACCTCGAGCGCGAGGCCGAGCGCCGGCTGCACTGGATCGCGGCGCTGGTGCAGCCGCTGATGATCGTCGCGATGGGCGCGATCGTGCTGGTGCTCGTCCTCGCGATCATGCTGCCGATCGTGTCGATGAACCAGCTCATCCGATGACGCCGGTTCATGGAACTTGGTTGACGGAGAATGGAATGCCTGTGCACCGACGCCGCGTGCTCGCCGCGCTCGCGTTCGCGTGGTGCGTGCCGGCGCCACCGCTGCGCGCGCAGGCGCTGCCGGACCGGTTCGATCCGACGCGCGACGCGGTGAAGGACCTCGATGCCGCGCTCGTCAAGGCTCGAGCGGAAAACAAGCGCGTGCTCGTCGAGGTCGGCGGCGAGTGGTGCACCTGGTGCCACATACTCGACCGCTTCTTCGCCGCGAATCCCGGGCTCCTCGCCTACCGCGAGGCGCGCTTCGTATGGCTCAAGGTGAACTTCTCGCGCGCGAACGAGAACCAGGCGCTGCTGGCGCGCTGGCCGAAGGTGGCGGGGTACCCGCACCTGTTCGTACTGGCTTCGGACGGCACGCTCGAGCATTCGCAGGACACCGGCGTGCTGGAGAGCGGCAAGAGCTACGACGCGGCGAAGGTGCGCGAATTCCTGTTGCGGCATTCGCGTGATAGGCGATAGCCGACAGGCGACGGACGGGCGGTGGGGTTCCTATCACCCATCGCCCATCGCCGCCTCATGCCTTCCCAGCGCCCACGCGACGTGCTCGCGCACGAGCGCGGACGGATCGTGCTCGCGCGAGCGCAACGCCTTCACGACGTCGTCCGACGTCGGGGCATTGCCGAGCGCCACCGCGATGTTGCGCAGCCACCGCTCGTAGCCGATGCGGCGGATCGCGCTGCCGGCCATGCGCGCGTCGAACTCGTCCTCCGCCCAGGCGAAGAGGTCGACCAGCGACGCGTCGTCGAGGCCGTTACGCACGCGCGCGAGATCCGGGTGCGCGGCCGCCTGCGCGTAGCGGTTCCACGGGCAGGCGATCTGGCAATCGTCGCAGCCGTAGATGCGGTTGCCGACCAGCGGGCGCAGCGCTTCGGGAATGGCGCCGTGCAGCTCGATGGTCAGGTAGGAGATGCAGCGCCGCGCATCGAGCTCGTAGGGCGCAACGATCGCGCCGGTCGGGCAGGCGTCGAGGCACGCCGTGCAGGAGCCGCAGTGCGCGCCGACGGGCGCGGTGAGCGGCAGCGGCAAGTCGGTATAGATCTCGCCCAGGAAGTACAGCGATCCGGCCTCGCGCGACAACAGGAGCGTGTGCTTGCCGCGCCAGCCGAGCCCCGCCTTGGCGCCGAACGCGACCTCGAAGACCGGCGCGCTGTCGCAGAACACGCGGTACCCGAACGGCCCGACCTCGGCTTCCATCCGGTGGGCCAGCGCTTGCAGGCCGGTTCGCATCACCTTGTGGTAGTCGCGGCCGAGCGCATAGCGCGACACGTAGGCGCGCTTCGGCGCGTCGAGCACCGAGCGAGCGTCGCGGGCGTCCCTGGGCCAGTAGTCCATGCGCACGCTGACCACGCGCAGCGCGCCGGGCACGAGCGCGTCGGGCGACGCGCGCAGCGCCGCATGACGCGCCATATAATCCATCGTCCCGTGGCGCCCGGCGTCGATCCAGTCGCGCAGGCGCTGCGGCGCGTCGCCGGGATCGACGTCGGACACGCCGATCGCGCCGAACCCGAGCTCGCGTGACCATGCGTCGAGGCGCCTCGCGAGCGCGCCGATGTCCACCGCGCGCGGGCCTGCGGCGTTGTCGAGGTTCGGAGGCGCGGGGGGCGTCACGCGACCAAGGGTAGCGCACGATCCGCCGCGTCCTCCGATGCCCGCCACCCTCCGCACCTTCCTCGCCGATGCCGACGCCACCGAGCGCACGGGCCGGGCGCTGGCGCAGGGGCTGTCGGGCGGCATGGTGGTGACGCTGAGTGGCGAGCTCGGCGCTGGCAAGACGACGCTGGCGCGCGGGGTGTTGCGCGGATTGGGGTGGGACGGACCGGTCAAGAGCCCGAGCTACACGCTCCTTGAACATTATCCACTTTCGAACCTATACTTGTATCACTTTGATTTCTATCGGTTCGTCGATCCGCAGGAATGGGAGACGGCGGGCGCGGCAGAATGCTTCACCCCGCACAGCGTTGCCTTGGTCGAATGGCCGGAACGCGTCGCGGGGCTGCTGCCGCCGGCGGACCTCGCGGTGCGTCTTGCACCGACGACCGGAGGGGACGGTCGGACACTGGAGCTCGTGGCGACGACGACGGCCGGTGAACGATGCGTGACCGACATCCGAAGGGCGCTCGCGGCGCCCTGATCCGCGTCTCGATCGGGCGCCGGCGCGCGCTCGCGTGGACGCTGCTGCCCGCGGCGCAGGCGCTCGTGCCGCGCGCGTGGGCGCAGGCGGCGCGCATCGCGTCGGCACGCGTGTGGCCGGCGCAGGAATACACGCGCGTGATCCTCGAGTCGCCGGCGCCCCTCGCCTGGCAGGTGATCACGCTCAAGGATCCGGACCGCGTCGTGCTCGACCTCGACGGCGTGGACATCGGCCCGGAAGTCGCGGGCCTCGCGCAGCGCGTGCAGGCCGGCGATCCCAACCTCGCCGGCATCCGCTACGGCCGCAAGACGCCGACCGTGCTGCGCATCGTGTTCGACCTCAAGGCCGGCGTCGTCGCACAGGCCTTCGCGCTGAAGCCCGTCGCCGAGTTCGGCCACCGGCTGGTGGTCGACCTGATCCCGCTGGCGCCGCCGGACCCGCTGATGGCGCTGCTCGATGCCGATCGCGCGAAGCCGGAGCCGGCGCCCGCCGAGGCGCGCGAGCCGGCCGCGCGCGAGGAGCCGCGCCAGCGCCGCGACGCGGCCCGCCGCGTCATCGTCGCGATCGACCCGGGCCACGGCGGCGAGGATCCCGGCGCCGTCGGACCGCGCGGCACCTACGAGAAGAACGTCACGCTGGCCATCTCGCGCCGGCTGCGCACCGCGCTCGACGCGACGCCGAACCTGCGCGCCGTGCTCACGCGCGACGACGACTATTTCGTGCCGCTCGCCTCGCGCGTGCAGAAGGCGCGGCGCGCGCAGGCGGATCTGTTCGTCTCGATCCACGCGGACGCGTTCCGCGAGGCGCGCGCGCGCGGCTCGTCGGTGTTCGCGCTGTCCGAGAATGGCGCGACCAGCGCCGCGGCGCGCTGGCTCGCGCAGAAGGAGAACGACGCGGACCTGATCGGCGGCGTCAACCTGGACGTGCGGGACCCGGTGCTCGCGCGCACGCTGCTCGACCTGTCGCAGACCGCGCAGATCAACGACAGCCTGAAGGCGGGGCGCCACGTGCTGGCCGAGCTCTCCGGGCTGGGCGCCCTGCACAAGCGCGACGTCGAGCAGGCGGGCTTCGCTGTGCTCAAGGCGCCCGACGTGCCTTCGATCCTGGTCGAGACCGCGTTCATCAGCAATCCCGACGAGGAGCAGAGGCTGCGCGACCCGCGCCACCAGGGCCGCTACGCCGAGTCGATCGCCGACGGCATCCGGCGTTATTTCTCGCGCAATCCGCCGCTGGCGCGCGGCTGACCCGTCGGGGAGGCGGCGGGGTCGGGGGCCGTCGCCTCGTTCGGTGGGTCGCGGTCGCGGTCGAGGCCGTGGCGGCGCGAGGGTAAGCGGGGCCGTCCCCTATAATCCGGCGCGTGCTGCGCTTCTTCGTCCTGTTCCTGCTGATCCAGGCCACGCTGTTCGGGCTCGAGCTCACGCCGCCCGCGCAGACGTGGTTCGTGATGCCGTGGACCAGCACGCTCGCGCAGATCTCGACGGCGATCGTCACGGCCTTCGATCCCAACGTGGTCGCCGTCGGCAAGGTGATGCGCAGCACCTCCAACGGCTTCGCGGTGTCGATCGAGGCGGGATGCAACGGCGTCGAGGCGACCATCGTGCTGCTCGCGGCGATCCTCGCGTTTCCGGCGCCGTGGAAGCACAAGCTCGCCGGCCTTGCCGCGGGCGTCGTCGCCGTGCAGGGCCTCAACGTGCTGCGCGTCATCAGCCTGTTCTACCTCGGCCAGTGGGACTTCGAGGTGTTCGAGTGGGCGCACCTCTACGTGTGGCAGGCGCTAATCATGCTCGACGTGCTGGTCGTGTGGCTCGTGTGGGTGCGCACGCTCCCGCGCGGCGCCGGCGACGATCGCGCGCCGCCCGCGCCCCCCGCGGCCGCCACGGCGTCCGCCTGACGTGGGCGATCCCGGCGCGCGCGACGACGCGCCGTCCGACGGCGGGCGCGAGGCGCGCTCGCCGCTCGCCCGCTTCATCCTGACCGTCATCGTCTGGCTGCCGCTGACGTTCGCGGCCTGGTACCTCGTGTCGCCTGCGCTGATGTGGCTGGTGAAGTTCCTGTGCGCCGCCGCGGTGACGCCGTTCGGCGACCTCGTGCGCGCGGTCGAGCAGAACGGATCAACGCTGCAGTTCGTGACCTCGCTCAAGCCCGGGCAGGCGGCCGCCGCGGGCGGCGTCGTGACGGTCTCAGTGGACGGGCTGCTCTACTCGTTCGGCATGCCGATGTTCGCGGCGCTGACACTCGCGGCGCGCCAGCGCGCGCGCTGGGCGATCCTCGCGCTCGGCATCGTCGCGCTGCTGCCGTTCGTCGTGTTCGGCGTCGTGGCCGACTTCCTGAAGAACGTCGCGATCACGGCGGGGCCGCTGGTCGCCTCGCAGGCCGGGTTCTCCGCGACGCAGCGCGAGATGATCGCGTTCGCCTACCAGTTCGGCACGCTGATCCTGCCGACCGTGGTGCCGGCGGTCGTGTGGGTGGTCACGCATCGCGCGTTCCTCGAGCGGATGCGCGGATCGACGGCGACGGCGGGAGAAAGGGGATAGGACGAAGGAGATAGGACAAAGGAGAAAGGACAAAGGGGTGTCGCCAGGGCGCGGCGTGTCGACACCTCTTGGTCCTTTCTCCTCTCTCCTCAGCCTTTGTCGGCCTTTCTCGCCGCCTCGCGCTCGCGCAGCACCTTGCGCTGCACCTTGCCCGTTGTCGTCATCGGCATGCCGAACGAGTAGAGCAGCCCGTCCACTGAGACCGTCACGACGCCGCCCGCGGCGGCCGCCTGCCCGGGCTTGAGCGAGGTCACG
>DATLIR010000227.1:0-10959 GCA_035539315.1 Casimicrobiaceae bacterium | reverse complement strand
CGCGAGCGCAACGAACAGCAGCAGCGTCGCGGCCCCCACCAGCACGGCCGCGAACGCGCGGACCAGATCGAGGCCAACGCCGAACACGGTGAACAGGCGCGCCGTCTCGCCCGCGGGCGACGCCGCGACCAGCGCGCTTTGGGCATTGATCTCGCGCGCGAGGCTGGTGGCGGCGAGCGGCGTGGCGTAACGCACGAGCACCAGCGTGAGCTCGCGATCGTCGTCCTCCTTCACCGCCTTCGCGCCGAAGCCCTTGCCGTTCGCGGGCTTCGCGGGCGCGGGAGACACCGCATGGTGACGCTCGTGGACGTCCCAGACGCTTGCGAGCGGCGTCAGCACCAGGCGGTCGACGACGCGACCGGTCGGCGCGAGGATCCCGACCACCGTGTAGGGATCCTCCGCATGCGCGCCGCCGCCGGGGGCGAGGCCATGCGTTCCGGCGAACGTAGCGCCGATCGCGAGCCCGGTGAGGCGGGCGACGTCGCTTCCGAGCACCGCCTGCATCGGTGCCCCGAACATCGCGCCGGCCGCGAGCGTGGCGCGGTAATGCTCCGCCAGCGCGGGCTCGGTGCCGACGATGCGGAATCCGCCGACGCTGTCCCCCAGCGCGAGCGGGATCGCTTCAGCGACGCGCGGATTCGCGCGCAGCGCGGCGAGCGACGCGTAGGGAATGTTTCCCGGCGGCACGTCGGCGTGGTAGACGCCGGCGAGAACGAGCTGCAACGGACTTCCCTTCGCGCCCACGACGAGGTCGATGCCCGCGGCGTCGCCATGCAGCCGGCGCTCGAGCTCCTGCGACACGACCAGCGTGAGCGTCGCGATGGCGACGCCGAGCGCCGCGAGCGCGACCACGAGCAGCGTCGCGAGCGGTCGCCGGCGCGCGTAAGCGAGCGCGAGGCTCGTGAGCGTCATGCGCGGACCCTGGGCGCGTGGACGTGCGGAGGCAGCACGAACGCGTGCGGCAGCAGCGGCTTCACGCGCGCGTCGTGCGACGCGACGACCAGCGTCGCGCCCGACTCGATCGCCTGCGCGCGGAGCAGCTCGAGCGCCCCGGCGGCGTGCTCGTCGTCCAGGGCGGCGGTCGGCTCGTCGGCGAGAAGCACCGAGGGCCGGTTGACGACGGCGCGTGCGATCGCGACCCGCTGCGCCTGCCCCTGCGACAGCTCGCCGGGCAGGCGATGCGCGAGGTCCGCCACCTGCACTGCCTGCAGCAGCGCGACGATGCGCGCGTCGTCGCGCTCGACGCCGGCGAGTCGCTGCGCGAGCCGCAGGTTGTCGGCGACGCTGACGGCGCCGACCAGGTGCAGACGCTGGGGCACCAGGCCCACGGTGCGTCCGCGCCAGCGATCGCGCTGACCGGGCGCGAGCGCGGCCAGGTCCTGGCCCGCGACGACGATGCGGCCCGACGTCGGCGCGGTCAATCCGGCGATCAGGTGCAGCAACGTCGACTTGCCGCTGCCCGACGGCCCGCCGAGGAGCCACGCTTCGCCGCGGCCCGCGCGCCACGACGCCACCGCGACGGCCAGCGTGTCGCCATGGCGCTTCTCGACCGCGGTGAGCTCGAACATCGTCGCATCGTAGCCGAACCGCCCCTCACCCCGACCCTCTCCCCGCGTGCGGGGAGCAGCAATCAGCACCGTGGACGCGCGATGACATTGGCCCTCTGTCTGCCTGCGCTGGAGAGCAATTCAGCCCATCGGACGCGCGATGTCATTTCTCCCTCTCCCCGCATCTGCGGGGAGAGGGTCGGGGTGAGGGGCGCGGCAACCATTCTGCGTCAAGCGTGCGCGACGGCATGGTCCGGGCGCCAATGCGCTCCGGCTGGCGCCAGCGATCGCCCCACCGCGGCGGCAACGGCGCCCAACCGCGACATCAGCGTCGCGAACTCGTCGGGCGCGAGTGCCTGGTCGGCGTCGCACCACGCTTCGCTCGGGCACGGGTGAACCTCGACGAGCAGGCCGTCGGCACCCGCGGCGATCGCTGCGCAGGCAAGCGCACTCACCATCCACGCCTTGCCTCCCGCGTGCGACGGATCGACGATCACCGGCAGGTGCGACTCCCGCTTGACGAACGGGATCGCGGTGACATCGAGCACGTTGCGGTACGCGGTCTCGAACGTGCGGATGCCGCGCTCGCACAGGACGATCCGGTGGTTGCCGCCGGCCGCGATGTACTCGGCCGCCATCAGCCATTCGGCGATCGTCGCGCTCATGCCGCGCTTCAGCACCACCGGCACCTGGATGCGGCCGACCTCCTTCAGCAGGTCGAAGTTCTGCATGTTGCGCGTGCCGATCTGGATGACGTCGACGCCCTCGGCGAGGAATGCATCGAGGTGGCGCACGTCCATCAGCTCGGTGACGACCGGCAATCCGTGCCGTGCGGCGGCGCGCTTCAGCATGCGCAAGCCCTCGGTGCCGAGTCCCTGGAACGAGTACGGGCTGGTGCGCGGCTTGAACGCGCCCCCGCGCATCAGGCGCGCGCCGCCGCGCGCCACGGCGTCGGCCGCCGCGGCCATCTGCTCGTCGGTCTCGACCGAGCACGGTCCCGCGATCACCTGCACCGCGCCTTCGCCGATCACCGCGCCGTCGACGTCGACGTCGGTGCGGCCCGGGTGCCACTCGCGCGACACGAGCTTGTACGGCTTGACGATGTGCATCGCGCGCTCGACGCCGGGCAGCGATTCGAACATGTCCGGCTCGAGGCTGCGCTCGTCGCCGACCGCGCCCACCAGCGTCCGCTCGACGCCGCGCGAAACGTGCACGTCCAGTCCGGCCGCGCGGATGCGCTTCTCGACCGCCTCGACGGCCTCCGGCGAGGCGCCGGGTTCCATGACGATGATCATGATTCGTTCTCCTTGGTCGCGGGGCCGTCGGCTTCGTTCGGGCGGTACGAAACGAATCGGGCGACCCGCCTGGGCCGCCCGATCCTGAATGTCTTGCTTAAAGGTGAGTCGTCAGGGTGCGCGCGGCCGTCGGCGGGTGCCGTATCCGTACGCAAAGTAGAACGCCGCCGCGCGGGAGCGGTCGAGCTTCGTCAGGCGGGCGGCGGGCGACATGGGGCTCAGTCTAGCGAGGCGGTCGCGTTCGCGCAACGTCCACCTGTCCGGCACGGGCGGTCGGCGGTCGCCTATAAGTCACTGCGGCGCGCAGAACACGATGCCCTCGGCAGCCCAGTCGGGCGTCGCGATGAACTGCTGGTAGAGCCCGAGATCGGTCGTGAACCGGTGGTTCGGCGCGCCGGTGTGCCCGTTGTTGAACATCCGGTACACCGGCACGGTGCCCGTCGCGCACGCCCCTGCGGCCGGCACCCCGATGTGGAACGCGATCTTCTCGTACTGCCAGTCCGGATACGTCTTCACGCCTTCGCACTCGACCGGATCCGCCGTGTAGAAATGCGAGCTCCTGGTGCCGAAATGCCCCGGCGTGGTGAAGAAGCGGCATACCGGCACCGTGCCCGCGCCGGGCGCGTCGCGCACACTGAACTGCCGACCGGTGCGGGCGAACGCGAAGTTGTACGCGCCGGCGTCGAGCCCCGCGATCTCGTCGGCGTCCGCGGTCATGAAGTAGTGGCCGAAGCCGGCGTTGAAATACTCGACCGCCGTCGGACCTGCCGCAGGCACGCTCGGATTGTTCTGTGCGATGAACGACGTGACGGTCGCGACGAACTCGACGTCGAGCCCCCACAACAGGTGCGGACCGTTGCAATCGGCGTCGGATCCGCCCGAGAACGCGACGAGCTGTCGCGTGGACGCGCTCGAGAACCCGCTGTAGACGCCGCTCGCATCGGCATTGCTGGGGGAATCGCTGGTGTGGTAGATGATCAACGCAGGACCGGTGACCGCGGCGGCGTCACCGGCGCCGCCCACGGGAGAAAACACCACCACGCCCGACGGAACTGCAGGCTCGATGGCGGCCGTTGCATTGATCGCCGCCTGGGTTGCCGCGCTGCCGCCGCTCGGCCAGACCGGAATCCCGTCGCGGTTCCAGAGCCACTGCAGGATCGACGGGTGGTCGTAGTTCAGGCGGTCCACCAGGACGACCGCGATGCCGTTCGCCGCGAATGCGAGCGCGTTGCGCGCGAGGGGGCTGCAACGCCCGCCCACCGAGTTCGGGAGCGCGTTGCTGATGATGTCGTAGACGCCGTTCCCGCCCGGGATCGTCACCAGCGTCGCGATCGCGCCGTCGGGCCGGACGTCGAGGATGCGCGGCGATCCGGCGATCGGCAGGTCGATCAACGTGACGGTCACGCCGGCGTGCGCATGCGCGCACACGAGCGCCGCGAGAACGGCCATCGCTTTCACGCTGACGTCCCGGATCGCGTGACGGGGGAACCAGCATACGCGCTTGCGCGCCCCGGCGCGCGAACGGCCGCGGTATACAGACGGCGGCCCTAGCGACTCGACTTCCAGCGGTCGATCTCGCGCTCGATCGCTTCTGCCACGTAGGCACGGAGGATCTCGCCGACGTGCTGGTTGATCGCGGCGACGAGATCGGCGCTCGCGTTGTCGACGATCGGCTTCAGGCGCTCGCCCAGGCGCTCCCGCAATCCCGTGTCGGTGAACAGGTCGATCCGCTGCAGCACCTGCATGCGAATTTCCTCGGCGAGCGCCTCGAACTCGTCCCCCGTGGGCAATGCGCGGGGCGCGGTCCCCGGCTCGACGGATGGCGCGGGAATGGCGAGTGCGTCGGGAACCGGCGCCGCCGGCTCGCGCGTGGCCACGGTCGGCACGACCGCCATGCTTTGGATCGGTCGCGTCCAGGTCACGTCGGGGTCGAGGTCCGCGAGGCCGGCCTGCGCAAGGTCCTCGATCTCGTCGAGCTTCCTGGCGGGGGGCACCGGCGCGCCGAGCGTGGGCACCGGACGCCGCACCGTGACGTCGGCGTCGTGGTCCGCGTACACGCGCTGCGAGAGGTCCTCGAGATCGGGAACCGCGTGCGGTGGCGCCTCGCGATGCGGCCGAGGTGCCGCGGCGAGCGTGGCCGGCGGCACCACCGCCACCGACGGCGGTGAGGGACCGAGCACGCTTTCGTCCTCCGAGAGCGGCGTCAGCCACTCGGACGGCTCGCCCTCGTCGACATCGGGCGCCGCGACCTCGATCTCATCGACCGCGTCGGTCAGCACCGGGACGTCGTCGGCCACATCCGCGGCGAGCGGCACGGCGTCGTCGAGCACCGGGATCTCGGCGTCGTCCGCCATCGGGACCGCGGGGTGCAACGTCGGCACGGGGACCGGCGGCAGCTTCGGCGCGGGCGGCACGGCGAGCGCGGGCGCGATGCTTCGCGGCCCCTGGGCCCCGGGCTCGCGCGGTCCGCCCCCCTCCCGGCGGTTGCGGCGCATCAGCGCGTCGGCCTGCTCGAGCAATTCGCGCGCAGTGGGCATCGCTAGCTCCGGTCGAGCGCGTGGTGCTGCATCGCGTAGCCGTGGTCGCGGTAGAACTTCCAGCGGCGCCGCCCGGCGTCGGCGGCCCCGCTCTCGCGGCCCACGATGTCGGCGAGTCGCTCGAAGCGGCTGAAGAACGGCGGCGGCTCGGGATGGAGGTTCACCAGCACGCACGCCGGTCCGTCGTGGTCGAGCGCGTCGTCGACGATCACGGGCGTCTCGCTCGCGAGCGGGCTCGCGAGCCGGCAATGGGGCAGGAAGCCGGTCGCGGGCACGATCCACATCCGCCGGTCGAGCGCGTCGGTCGTCGCGGCGTCGGGCGTGAGCACGCGCACGCGGCCGTACTGCTGCCACGCCTTCGCCGCGATGCGCGCCGCGACGTCGATCGGATCGTCCGCGCCGGTGTAGAAATCGATCGAGGTCATCGCGGCGCGTCCCTGGCCCGGATCAGGCCGGGGCGGCCTCCTCGGTGAGCAGCCACGCGACCAGCAGCGGGACCGGCCGACCGGTCGCACCCTTCTCCTTGCCCTCGCGCCAGGCGACCCCGGCGATGTCGAGGTGCGCCCAGTCGTAGCGCTTGGTGAACTTCGAGAGGAAGCACGCGGCGACGATGCTGCCGCCCGCGCGCCCCGCGAGGTTCGCGAAGTCGGCGAAGTTGCTCTCGAGCCCCTCGTGGTATTCGTCCCACAGCGGCATCGGCCACGCGCGGTCGTAGGCCTCGTCGCCGGCCGCGACCAGCGCGCGCGACAGCGCGTCGCTGTTGCTGAACACGCCGCACGCGACGTGTCCCAGGGCGATCACCATCGCACCGGTCAGCGTCGCGATGTCGACGACCGCCTCGGGCTCGAAGCGCTCGGCATAGGTGAGCGCGTCGGCGAGGATGAGCCGGCCCTCGGCATCGGTATTGAGCACCTCGATCGTCTGCCCGGACATGCTCTTGACGATGTCGCCCGGCTTGGTCGCGCTGCCCGACGGCATGTTCTCGCAGGTCGGGATCAGCCCCACCAGGTTGACCGCCGCCTTGAGCTCCGCCATCGCGCGGAACGTGCCGAGCACGCTCGCCGCCCCGCCCATGTCGAACTTCATCTGGTCCATGTCGGCGGCCGGCTTGATCGAGATGCCGCCGGTGTCGAACGTGATGCCCTTGCCGACCAGCACGACCGGCTTGGCCTTCTTCGGCGCGTTGCGGAACTCGAGCACGATGAAGCGCGGCGGCTCGACGCTGCCGCGCGTGACCGACAGGAACGCGCCCATCCCGAGCGACTCGATCGCGTCGCGCTCGAGCACCTGCACCTTGACGTCGGGGTACGACGCGGCGAGCTGCTGGGCAGCGGCGCCAAGATACGTCGGCGTGCAGATGTTGCCCGGCAGGTTGCCGAGGTCGCGCGCGAGCTCGACCCCGTGCGCGATCGCGAGGCCGCGCGCCGCGGCGCGCTCGCCGGCGGCGAGGTCGGACCGCTGCGGCACCGACAGCGTGAGCTTGCGCAGCGGCCGGCGCACCTCGGCCGGCTCGCTCTTCATCTGGTCGAACCGGTAGACGGTCTCCATGGCGACGCCGACCGCGTGCTCGACGCGCCAGGCGACCTCGCGCCGCTTGACCTTCTCCTCGGTCAGATAGGCGACCGCCTCGTAGGAGCCGGTCTCGTTCAGGAGCTTGACCGCGGCGCGCACCGCCTTGCGGAACTCCCGGTCGCGGAAGTCGCGCTCCTTGCCGAGGCCGACGAGCAGCACGCGGTCGGCGAGGGTCCCCCGGACGTTGTGGAGGAGCAGCGTGGAGCCGAGCTTCCCCTCCATGTCGCCGCGGCGGATGATCTCCCCGACGTACCCGTTGCTCGCCCGGTCGATGAGCTCCGCCGAGAGCGAGAGCTTGCGGTTGTCGAACACGCCGACGACGACGCAAGCGCTGCGCTGCTTCTCGGGGCTGCCGCTTTTTATGGTAAATTCCATCGAGTCTCTCTCCCGCCCGCCCGGCGCCGCCTTCCCGTATATTATTAGCGTTAGGGCCGGTTCCGGGCATTGTCGGCAAAAGATGGCCAAAAAGTCAATTCTTTTCCCGGCGTCATGATCTTCCGCCGCACGCTCGTGCGCGAGCTCACCGCCACGGCGATCGGGCTGTTCGTCGTCCTCACCGCGATCCTGTTCACCAACCTGGTGCTGCGGCTGCTCGCCCGGGCGGCCGGCGGCGCGGTGGCGCCCGACGGCATCGTCGCGCTCCTCGGCTTCAACGCCCTGTTCTACCTCAACGTCCTGCTCGCGGTCGCGCTGTTCCTGACCGTGTTGCTCACGCTGTCGCGCTGGTACCGCGACAGCGAGATGATCGTGTGGATGACGTCGGGCCAGTCGCTGACCGCGCTGCTGAAGCCGATCCTGTGGTTTTCGGCCCCGTTCCTGGTCGCGATCGTGGCGCTGTCGCTGTTCCTGTCGCCGTGGGCGGAGCGCCGCAAGCTCGAGTTCGAGCGCCAGCTCGAATCGCGCGACGAGCTCGCCTTCATCACGCCGGGGCTGTTCCGCGAATTCAAGCGCGCGCACCTGGTCGTCTTCATCGAGAGCATCAACACCTTCGACGGGACGATCCGCAACGTCTTCCTGCACTCGATCGACGACGACAAGGACGCGACCACGCTCGCGCGCGTCGCGCGCCTCGAGGAGGGCCCCGACGGCGCGCGCTACGTGGTGCTCGAGGACGGGCGCCGCTACGAGGGGTCGCCGGGCAGCGCTGACTTCCGGATCGTCGAATTCGAGAAGCTCGGGCGCGTGATCGAGCCGGCCGTGGCACGCGCGCTGCCGGCCTCGCGCAAGGCGATACCGACCGAGCTCCTCGCGGTGTCCGATGGCGACGCCGAGCGCGCCGAGCTGTTCTGGCGATTGTCGGTGCCGATCCTCGCGTTCGTGCTTACGCTGCTGGCAATACCGTTGTCGCACGTGAATCCGCGGCTCGGGCGCTCGTTCAACCTGATCTCGGCGGCGTTCCTCTACCTGCTCTACACCAACTGCCTCAACATCGTGCAGAGCCTGATCGCGCAGGGCAAGCTCGACTTCTGGGTCGGGCTGTTCGTCCCGCACGCCACCGCGATGGTCGTCGTCGTGATTCTGTTCCGCCACCAGCTGTCGGTGTTCGGCCTGTTCCGGCGCGCCCCGCGTCCCGGGCCGGCCGAGGCGGCCGGGGGCGCGGCATGAGGACGCTCACGCGCTATGTCGGTCGCGACGTCCTGTTCGCCACCCTCACGATCTTCGCCGCGCTCCTGTCGCTGTTCGCCTTCTTCGACCTCATCAACGAGCTGTCCGACGTCGGCAAGGGCGGCTACACGATCTCGACCGCGATGATCTACGTCGCGCTGCACCTGCCGTCGCGCATCTACGAGCTGTTCCCGGTCGCCGCGCTGATCGGCACGCTGTTCGCGCTCGCGCAGCTCGTCGCAAACTCCGAGTACACGGTGATGCGCGCGTCGGGGACGTCGTTGTGGCAGGTCGGCTGGGCGGTGGTGCGGGTCGGCATCCCGCTGGCGGTGGCGACGTTCCTCGCGGGCGAGTTCGTGGCTCCCCCGGCCGAGCGGCTCGCGCAGACGCTGCGCAGTGCCAGCAAGGGCGACAGCACCCGCTTCGTCGCGCAGCAGTTCACGTCCGGGTTCTGGTTCAAGCAGGACCGCCAGTTCGTCAACATCCGGACGGTGCTCGCCGACCTGACGCTCGTCGGCGTGCGCATCTACGAGTTCGACGGCGACATGCGGCTGGTGGCCTCGCGCGCCGCCGAGAGCGGGCGCTTCCTGGGTGACGGGCACTGGGAGCTGGCCAACGTCAAGGCGACCGAGATCGAAGGCGACGTCGCACGCGTGAGCAGCGCGGCGACCTGGACCTGGAACACCGTGCTGCGCCCGTCGCTCCTGACCGTCTACCAGGTGGCGCCGGAGCGCCTCGAGCTCGCGACGCTGTGGGACAACATCCGCGTGCTCGGGGCCGGTGGCTCGACCAAGACGAGCCGCTTCGAGATCGCGTTCTGGAACAAGATCTTCTACCCGCTGGCGGTGCTCGCGATGATGATCGTCGCGCTGCCGTTCGCGCACTTCCAGCGCCGGCAGGGCGGCGTGGGCTTCCGCATCTTCGCCGGCACGATGCTCGGCCTCACGTTCTTCCTCGCCGGCCGCCTGTTCTCGAGCCTGGGCGTGCTGAACGACTGGCCGCCGCTCGTCTCGGCGACGTTGCCGCTGGTGATCTTCACCGCGGTCGCGGTGGGGATGCTGGCGTGGATCGAGCGGCGGTGAGGGACGTGCGGACGGGGATCATGGATGACGGAAACGGCGAGGGCGAGCGCTGCCGTCCCGGCCTCCGCGAAGCCTCGACCATGCTCCATGATCGCTGCTCGACGTCCCAGAAAAAATGCCCCGTCTCCGGGGCTTTCTTCGTGAGCGCGTAGCGCGCTACGCAGCGTCCGGCGGCGACGCCGGCTGCACGTTCGCGTACTTGTGCTGGCGCGCGCCCTTGGTGGTGAAGTTCACCGTGCCGTCGACTAGCGCGAAGAGCGTGTGGTCCTTGCCGATCCCGACGTTGATGCCCGGATGCAGCACCGTGCCGCGCTGCCGCATGATGATCGCGCCGGCGCGCACCGACTCGCCACCGTACGCCTTCATGCCCAGCATCTTCGGGTTGGAGTCGCGGCCGTTGCGGGAGCTGCCGCCTGCTTTCTTGTGTGCCATGGAAGAAGTCTCCGTCAGCCGACGATGGCGTCGATCTTGAGCTCGGTGTAGCCCTGCCGATGCCCCTGGTGCTTCTGGTAGTGCTTGCGCCGGCGCATCTTGAAGATCTTCACCTTCTCGCCGCGGCCATGCGACACGACCGTGGCCTTGACCGTCGCGCCGGTGAGCATGGGTTGACCGAGGCGGACGCTTTCGCCTTCGCCGACCAGCAACACCTGGTCGAGGATCACTTCCGCGCCCACGTCCGCCGGTATCTGTTCTACCTTCAATTTGTCGCCGGCGACGACGCGATACTGCTTGCCGCCGGTTTTTACGACCGCGTACATGGTTGGGCTCCGCTTGAATTCTGGAGGAACGTTCCGCAAGCCGACCGCGGAAAGCCTTGAATTAAAGCGCGTTTCGGCGCCCGCTGTCAAAGCGCCCTCGCCACGGGCGCCGCGGGCGCCGCCCCGGCGGGCCGCTGGCGCCGACCCGCTACAAGGGCGGCCTGCCGACGGGGCGGTCGAAGGGCCCCGCGCCGCGACGGGCCGCGCTCGCCCGGCCCGCTTGCCCCACCGTGACGCTCGACTTCCTGACAGCCTCGATCGGCGCCGACATGGCGCGCGTGGACGCCGTCCTGCGCGGCAGCCTCGCCTCCGAGGTCGTGCTGATCCGCCAGATCGGCGAATACATCGTCGGCGGCGGCGGCAAGCGGCTGCGGCCGGCGCTCCTGCTCCTCGCCGCCCGCGCCTGCGGGGACCCGGACGGCCACCGGCACACGCTGGCCGCCGTGGTCGAGATGATCCACACCGCCACGCTGCTGCACGATGACGTAGTCGACGAGTCGTCGCAGCGTCGCGGTCGCGCGGCCGCGAACGCGGCCTTCGGCAACGCAGCCACCGTGCTGGTC
>DATLIR010000226.1:0-32529 GCA_035539315.1 Casimicrobiaceae bacterium | reverse complement strand
CACCATTTCCTCGCGGATCGCCGCGAGCAGCCCGGTGTCGAGCGCGAGACCGCCGGTCAGCAGCGCCACTCCGTCCTTCACGCCGGTGACCTTGAGCAGCTTGACGATTCGCGACGCCATCGACAGGTGGATGCCCTTCAGGATGTCGGGCGTGGCGATGCCCCGCGACACCATGTTGATGACGTCGGTCTCGGCCAGCACCGCGCAGATCGAGCTCACCTTCTCGGGGTTCGCCGAGGTCGTCGACAGCGGGCCGATCTCCTCGACCGCGACGCCCAGGTAGCGTGCGATGTTCTCGAGGAACTGGCCGGAGCCGGACGCGCACTGGCTCGTCATCTTGTACGAGAGCACCTTGCCGCGCGCGTCGATCGAGATCGCGCGGCCGTTGAGCGCGCCGATGTCCACGACCGAGCGCGCGCGGGGCTCGAGGTACACGCCGCCACGGGCGTGCGTCGTCATCGAGTAGAAGTGCCCGGTCGCGAACCTCACGTTCTCGCCTTCGCCGGTGGTGGCAATGTAGTCGACGTCCTTCGCGGCGATGCCGGCATCCGCCAGCACGCCGTCGTGGCCCTCCTGCGCGAGGGTCATCGGGTCGCGGCGGCGGATGCGCTCGCAGCGCTTGGCGAGCCACGCCGGCCGGCCGTCGCGGCCGGAACGGAACAGGACGGACTTGACGGCGCCCGAGCCGATGTCGATGCCGAGGGTGAGGGTCATGGGAGCGTTTTCCTTCGATCCGCAGTTACGCCGTCTCGCGCGCTTCGATCGACTTGCCTTCCTCGACCACCGCGCGCCACGCGAACGTCGCGCCACCGAGGGCGCCGGTGTAGATCGAGTCGGGATTGATGTTGAGCGTCAGCTCGCCGTAGTTCTCGTGCACGAGCGCCTTGAGCGCCTTGACCGCGGCCTCGTTCTTCGCGACGCCGCCGGTGAACGTGAACTCGTTGCGGATGCCCCCCGACCGCGCGAGAATGGACATCGCGCGCAAGATGATCGCGCGGTGCAGCCCCGCCATGATGTCCTCGCGCTTGTCGCCGAGCGACAGCCGGTCGCGCAGCTCCGCGCCGGCGAACACCGTGCAGGTCGAGTTGATGCGGATCGTCTTGGTCGACTTCATCGCGAGCGGGCCGAGCTCGTGCAGCCCCATGTTCATCTCGTCGGCGATGTAGCCCAGGTAGCGCCCGCAGCCGGCCGCGCAGCGGTCGTTCATCTGGAAGCTCTCGACGATGCCGTGCGGATCGACCTGGATCGCCTTAGTGTCCTGGCCGCCGATGTCGAGCACGGTGGCGGTCCCCGGATACATCACGTGCGCGCCGAGGCCGTGGCACAGGATCTCGGAGCGGACGTGCTCCTTCGAGAACGGCAGGCGCGCGCGGCCGTACCCGGTGCCGACGACGTAGGTCTCCTCCATCGGCAGGTCGAGGATCCCCTTGATCGGCGCCTCGACCTGGATCCGCCGGCCGGCGGTGTCGGGCAACGCGACGAACGTGCGCTCGAGCGCCGCCAGCAGGTGTCGCCGGATCGAGTCGCCGTAGACGCGATTCTCGACTTCGATGATCGAGCGGTCGAAGACGTTCAGCAGGAAGTCGTAGCGGATGCCCGCCTCCTTCGCGACCGTCTCGCCGGTCGCGAGGTACTGGCTGCCCGCGATGTCGCGGAAGAAGTCGCTCTTGCGCTTCGCGCCCGGCGCGAACAGCGGGGCGGCCTCGCCCGACAGCCGCCGGAACACCTCGGTGAGCGCGACACCGACGTCCTTCGTGGCGTCGCCGAACTTCGCGCCGTCGAGGTTGCGCCGGCAGGTGGCCTCGAGGTCGGCGAGCTGCTCGAGGTACTGCTCGAGGCGGAAATCGCGCTCGAGCTGCCCGAGGAACGCATCGAGCGCGCCGTCAAGCGCCGCCGTGGTGCCGAGCGCCTGGCGGAACAGGTAGAACCGCCCGTTCACCAGCGCCTCCTGCTTGGCGATCGCCGCGGCGGTGTCGTAGTTCGAGCGCGAGTTGGTGATCCCGCGGCCGAGGATGTTGCGGTGCTCGTCCATGACCACCGCCTTGGTGGTCGTCGAGCCCAGGTCGATCCCGATGAAGCAGCGCATGGGCCGTTCCTTCTCAATGCACCGCGAGGGCAGCCACGCCCGCGGCGCGCTTCTGCTTGATCATCTGGAAGTAGCTCTCGAGCCGGTTCTTGACGTTCGCCGCCGAGAAGTAGCGCGGGTCGACGAGGTCGGTCTCGATGAACGCCGCGGGCTTGCCCGTGCGCTTCTCGACCTCGCGCAGGATCAGGAGCTGTCCCGCCGAGAAGCTGTTGCAGCTCTTGATCGAGTTGATCAGCAGCCCGTCCGCCTGGTACTCGTCGATGTAGCGGCAGATCATGTCGATCCGCGACGGCAGGTTCAGGTTGGTGTAGCAGCCGAGGCAGTACTCGGCCAGCGACTCGAGCGGCCGGTCGGGGTCGTGGCGGAAGCCGAAGTCGTAGAGGCCGCCGACCTTCGCGTAGGTCGACGACACGACGACGGCACCTTCGTCGTAGAACATCTTCCAGAAGTCGCGGAAGCTGGTCCAGTTGGGCGGGCCTTCGACCACCAGCCGGTACTTCTCCTCGGCCATCTCGCCTTCCGGCGTGATCGGGCCCTTGCCCAGGCGCACGCGCTCGTCGATCTCGCGCCGGAGCACCTCGTAGTACTGCGTCGCCTCGGGCGTGCCGCGGAACGCGGTGAAGATCGGGCCGATGTAGTAGACGGCGCCGAAATAGCCGTCGATCGGCGAGGGACGGTGCTTCGCCGACTGCAGCACCGCGACGAGGTCCTCCTCGGCCTTCGCCGACTCCTTCATGTACTGGCGCAGCCGGTCGATGTCGAACTTGACGCCCGACACGCGCTCGAGCGTCGGGATCACCGTGTCCTTCAGCTGCTTGACGACGTAGTCGCGCATCGCCGGGACGATCCGTCCCTCGCCCTGGTAGGGCACGTGCAGCATCACCGTCTCGCAGCCGTACTTGTGGCGGATCAGCTCGAACCACTTCATGAACGTGAAGCAGCCGGTGTAGCTGAGCAGCAGGATGTCGGGCGTGGGGAGCGGGTCGCCGGTCGGACCGATCTCGCCGCCCAGCATCATGCCGAGGTCGGCCTTGACGTACGTGCAGACGTCCTCCGACTGGCCATCGCGCTCGGCGTCCATGATCATCTTGCCCGAGCGCTTGCGCATGCCGTTCTGCAGCGCATTGGTCTCCGGCAGGCTCCGCGCGAAGTCGAAGCACATCAAGAGCTCGTTCAGGTTCCCCGGCACGAAGGTCGCCGACACCTTGCGGTTCTGCGCGCGGGCCTGTGCCAGCTCGACGTAGTTGCGGTTGATGAGCTCCTTCTGCAGCCACATCGCGTCCTCCTTCTGGACGTTCTGGGGCTTCTTCGCGGAGGCGGGCAGCGGCGCGGTGGCGGTCATCGGGGCATCTCCTGCGTCATCGAGCGCCGCTAGGCCGCGCTCCACAGCTTGATCGAATCGGCGAACGTGCCGGCCTGCTCGCGGATCGGCGCCATCTGGCCGGTGTTCTCCGCGTACTTGAATGCCGTGTGGGGCACGCCGTGCTTCGCGAGGACGTCCTGCAGCATCGGGCGCTCGAGGAGCGCCGGATCGCAGAACGACGGCGCGGCGAACACCACGCCCTCGGCGCCGCGCGTCTTCACCTGCGTCAGCAGGAACACGCCCTTGTCCTCGCGCCGCGCGTCGTACTTGGCGGCGGTCGACGCCGAGCGGTGCAGGAACGCCCGGGACAGCTCGTCGAGCGGCTTGCCGTCGCAAGGCACGTCGTCGAGCAGCCAGCGCGTCACCAGCATGAAGTCGTCGTCGACGACGTAGCAGCCGGCCATCTCGATCGACTTGATCAGCGCGAGCGGCGGCTGCTCGCAGAACGCGCCGGTGAGCACGATGCGCGCGTTGTCGCGCCGCGGTCGCTCCTGTCCCCGCGCCGCCGCGATGTAGTCGCGCACCAGCGGCGTGTGCTCCTCGACCGGGAGCACCATGCCTGCGCGCAGCACCAGGTACACCTCGGAGGTCGGCGCCTGCCACGGTGCCTCGGCGCGCAGCGCGTAGAGGTCGCGGATCGCCGATCGGTTGTCGTTGTACAGCGCGATCGACGCGTTGAGCTCGGCGTCGGTGACCGGCGCGCCGCGCAGGCGTCCGAGGTCGGCGCGAAGCACCTCGAGCTCGTCGATGTACCAGCGCCCGCCGATCGCATCCTCGTAGTTCTGCGGCACGTCGAAGTAGCGGACGTACTTGTCCTTGAACAGGATCTGCCACATGCCCGACAGGTTGCGGATCACGTCGCAGATCGACGGGAAGAGCATGCCGTCGAGGCAGTCGAGCCGCCCGGTGAGCCCGAGCTCGAGCGTCGAGCGGGGGATGCGGCAGATGTAGCTCTGGTAGTAGGCGTCGCCCTGGATCACCTCGAGCGCGTCGCCGCCGCCGAGGATGCCGACCGGCAGCATGCCCGCGGCGTGCACGAGCTCGCGCGGCACGTAGACCGGCATGTAGCCGATCGCCTTGCGTCCCGGCACCGCGGCCTTCCACGCCTTGACCGCGCCAAGGTCGAGGTCCTCGAACAGCGCCTGGCAGCGCTCGATGATGGCGGTGGTGCGGGCGGCGGTGGGTTGGGTCGTCATTGGTGCTCCCAGGCGGGGGCGCGGCGGGCGAGGAACGCGGCGAGCCCCTCGTTCGCGTCGCGCGTGTTCATGAGCCCCTGCAGGTAGAGACGCTCGACCGCGGCGAGGCCGGTCCGGATCGCGTCGAGTCGCGGCAGGCGCGCCGCGCGCAACGCGAAGCGGATCGACGCCGCGCCCAAGAGCGCGGCCGCCGCGGGGTCGTCGGCGAGCGCGTGCACCAGGCCGATCGCGTGCGCTTCGTCCGCGGGCACCGACCGGCCCGAAAGCAGGAGGTCCTCGGCGATGGCCGCGGAGACACGGTAAGGCAGCAGCACCGACGCCGCGGGCGCGAACACGCCGAGCTTCATCTCGGGCTGGCCGAGCTGCGCCTCCGGCGCGGCGAAGATCAGGCTGCCGGCCAGCGCGATTTCGAGCCCGCCGCCCAGGCACTGCCCGCGCACGGCGACCAGGATGGGCGCCGGGAACTCGAGCATCGCCACGATCAGCGCGTGCAGTCCCGCGAGCATCGGGCCGCAGCTCGCCGGCAGGTGCTCCTCGACGCTCGCACCGAAGCTGAAGTGCGGGCCCTGCGCGTCGAGCAGCACGCCGCGCAGCGTGGCGCTCCCCGCGTGCTGCGAGAGCGCGTCGCGCAACGCGGCGATCATCGCGGCGTCGACGATGTTGGCCTTCGGGCGTGCGAGCGTCAGGCGCAGCAGGGCGCCGTCGCGTTCGACGCTTGCGAGGAGCGGCGAGGATGCGGCCATCGTCAGCGCGACCGGGCCGCGGGCATCAGCGAGTCGGTGAAGGCGTCGCCCCACGCCTGGCCGCGCGCGAGCGCCTGTCGCAGCGCGACGAAATCGACCTCGCGCGACGTCCTCGTGCCTTCGTTGAACGCCCGGAAGCCGGCGCGCGCCTCGGTCATCATGTTGAGGGCGAGCCACGCGCGCGAGTTCTCCTTGTTGCGGTTCCACGCGTCGAGCTTGGGCTTGCGGAGCTCCTCGAGGGTCTTGGTCGTGCAGTCGGGGAACGTGAGCAGCATCTTCGCGCACAGCTCCTCGACCTTCGCGTCGAGGAGGGTGAGGTCCACCGTCCCGCGCGCGAGCAGCGCCTTGCCCGCCGCGAGCGCGTCACCGGTCCTGGGCTCCCCGAACACGAAGCGCCCGTAGGCGTCGGTCATGCGCTCGGTCTCGACCAGCGGATTGGCGACGTAGTGGCCGTCGACGCGCAGCGCCGGGACGATGTCGGTGAGCACGCCCATCTGGTAGGCCTTGTGCGCCGAGAAGGGCTCGCAGAGCACGCATGCGGCCATCGCACGCTCGGCGCCGATCATGACCGGCAGGAAATCGGTCGCCCCGCCGATCGGCGCGGACCCGTGCTTGGGTCCCGCCTGCCCGAACCGCGCGAGGTCCTGGGCGACCGAGAAGTCGCATGCCATCCCGATCTCCTGGCCGCCGCCGATGCGCATGCCGTTCACGCGGCAGACGACCGGCTTGTCGCAGGCGAGGATCGCGCTGACCATGTCGTTGAACAGCCGCATGTACTGGCGGTACTCCTGCGGATGCCCGGCGTAGTACTCGGCGTATTCCTTGGTGTTGCCGCCAGTGCAGAACGCCTTGTCGCCCGCGCCGGTGAACACCACGGCGCTGACGTCGCGCATCTCGGCGGCGGCGCGGAACGCGAGGATCACGCCCTTGACCATGTCGGTCGTGTAGGAGTTGAACTGCGCCGGGTTGTCGAGCGTGATCCAGGCGTTGTAGAGCCCGTCGGCGATCGCGCCGTCGGGCGTGCGCGCGTTCCGGCGCTCGAAGCGGACGCCGGGGCGCGAGAAGTCGGCGACCAGCGCGTGGTCCTTGAAGGCGCGTAAGGGCTCGGGAGCGTTCATGCGGTAGCCTCGGCATCGGGAACGAGGACGGCGCGCCGGTGGATCGCGCGGTGGTGCACGGCGTCGAACACGCGGTTGATGTCCGCGAGCGGGTGCATCTCGACGAACGGCGCGAGCGCCACCTTGCCGTCGAGCACCAGGTCGAGCGCGCCGGGATAGGCGTCGGGCGGGCAGCCCCAGTTGCCGAGCGCACGCGCGTCGAACGCCATCAGGTTCGACAGCCGCACCTCGACCTTGTCCATCGTGAAGCCGACCACCGAAAGCGTTGCGCCGTGCACGAGCAGGCTCCACGCGGTGAGCTGGCCGGCCGCGGTGCCCGAGCACTCGAACACGAACCACTCGGTGCTCTTGTGCCCGTGCGTCTTCGCGAAGTTGGCGACCGCAGCCTTGAGCGCCTTCGCATCGAGTTCACGCGCGTTCAGCGTCAACGCGGCGCCGTGGGCCGCGATCGCGGCCAGCTTCGCCGCGTCGACGTCGATCGCGACGACCGTCGCGCCGAACGCGGCGGCCACCTGCACGCAGTAGCCGCCGACACCGCCCG
This sequence comes from Casimicrobiaceae bacterium, assembly GCA_035539315.1. GTDB lineage: Bacteria > Pseudomonadota > Gammaproteobacteria > Burkholderiales > Casimicrobiaceae > VBCG01. Next base: position 25,482 of record DATLIR010000226.1, on the reverse strand, counting down.
CACCGACGACGATCGCGAGGCTGCCCCGGGTCACGCCGGCGCGACGCACCGCCTGGAACGGGGTGGTGAGCGCGTCGGCGACCACCGACACCTGCGCGAGCGTGAGCCCGGCCGCGGCGAGGCGCCGCTCGTCGACGTCGCACAGCCCGCGCGCCGGCACCACGATGTGCGAAGCGAAGCCGCCCTGGATGTCGTTGCCCGGCATCTTCTGGGCGCGGCAGATCGGCGCGAGCCCGCGCTCGCACAGGTCGCACGTGCCGCAGGGCAGCACGGCGGGGACGATCACGGCGCGGCCGATCCAGCCCTCGGCGCCCGTACCCGCGGCGACCACGCGCCCGGCGATCTCGTGCCCCAGCGCGAGCGGGAGCGGCGCGTTGGTGCGCACGCCGTCGTAGAAGTAGCCGAGGTCGGTATGGCACACGCCGCAGCCGGCGATGGCCACCGCGACCTCGCCGGGGCCGGGGGTCGCGTCGAACGGCACGCGCGAGAGCGGCGTGCCGGGGGCGGTCATGAGCCAGCGGTGCGCGTCGAGTGGCATGGCAGGCGGCCTCCTTCAGGGGTCCGGCGCCAGCGGTTGTCGCCCCAGCGGCCGGCAATTCGGTATCGCGATACCGATTAATCGCACTGTGGAGGCGCCCGCGTGCGCGGGCCTTGATCCCGGTCAATCCGCGGCGCCGGGCGGCGCGCGAAGCTTCGCGCACCATGCACGACGCGACCGCGCTCCCGATCCTTCCCTCCGGCGTCTCGATCGCCATCGCCGGCAGCGGCGGCGCCGGCGTGATGACCGCCGGGACGCTCTTGCTCGCGGCTGCCGCCAAGGCGGGCGCCTACGGGCTGATGGTGCGCACCAGCGGACCCCAGATCCGCGGCGGCGAGGCAGCCGCCCTGGTCCGCCTGGCGGCGCACCCGGTCGACTCGCTCGACGACGCCTTCGACTTGCTGCTCGCGCTCGACTGGCAGAACGTGCAGCGCTTCGCCGACGAGATCCCGATGCGACCGACCGGGCTCGTCGTGGGCGACGCCGCCGAAGGCGACGCGCCCGCCGCGTACCTCGCCACCGGGGCGCGCCACGCGGCGCTGCCGCTCAAGCAGATCGCGAAGGGCATCCCGAAGAGCTGGACCAACATGGTCGCGCTGGGGCTGGCCGGCGCCTGCGCCGGGCTGCCGCGCGAGGCGCTCGTCGCGGCGCTCGCGGATTCCTGGAAGCGCGACGCCGACGCGCTCGCGGCTAACACCGCGGCGATCGACGCCGGGATCGCCGCGGCCGCGGACCTGCCGCGAATCGCGCGACTGCCGCCGCTCGCGCCACGCACGGGACGCTGGGTCATTTCCGGCAACGAGGCCGCGGGGCTGGGCGCGATCCGCGGGGGCGTGCGGTTCGTCGCGGCCTACCCGATCACGCCGGCGACCGAGCTTCTCGAATGGATGGCGCCCGCGCTCGCGCAGGTCGGCGGAACGCTGCTCCAGGCCGAGGACGAGCTCGCGTCGATCAACATGATCGTCGGCGCCTCGTTCGCCGGCGTGCCTTCGCTGACGGCGACCGCCGGTCCCGGCCTCGCGCTGATGACCGAGGGACTCGGGCTGGCGGTGGGCGCCGAGGTGCCGATCGTCGTCGTCGACGTGATGCGCGGAGGTCCGTCGACCGGCATTCCCGCGAAGAGCGAGCAGTCCGACCTGTCCTACGCGGTCTCGGGGCTGCACGGCGATGCGCCGCGCCTCGTCCTTGCGCCGACGTCGATCGTCGACTGCCTCGCCACCACGCAATGGGCGGTCTATCTCGCCGAGGCGCTGCAGGCGCCCGCGATCGTGCTCTCCGACCAGTTCATGGGCCAGTCGCGCGCGATCGTCGACCGCCCCGGCGACCTCGGCCTCGTCGCCGAGCGGCTCACGGCCGCGGCTGGCACCAGCGACTACAAGCGCTACCGCGATACGCAAAGCGGCGTGTCGCCGATGGCGCTGCCCGGCACGCCCGGCCTCGCGTACACGGCCGACGGCCTCGAGAAGAACGAGGCGGGCACGCCGTCCTCGGGCGCGCGCGACCACCGCGCGCAGCTCGACAAGCGGGAGCGCAAGCTCGCGACGTTCGACTACGGCGAGCGCTGGGCGGACGTCGAGGGCGACGGACCGATCGCGGTGATCACGTTCGGCTCGTCGACGTCGCCGGTGCGCGAGGCATTGGCGCGTGCGCGCGCCGGAGGTGTGCAGGCGCGGCTCGTGGCGATGCGCCTGATCGCACCGGCGCGACCCGAGGCGCTCGAGCGCGCGCTCGAGGGCGTGCGTCACGTGCTCGTCGTCGAGCAGAACCACGGCGCGCAGTTCTACCGCTACCTGCGCGGGCACTTCGAGCTGCCCGGCCGCCCCGAGAGCTTCCACCGCCCGGGCCCGCTGCCGCTCAAGCCCGCGGAGCTCGCCGAGGCGATCGTCGCGGCCGCGCGGCGCGCGTCGCCGGCCGCCGCGCCGAGCGTCGCCCTGGCCTGAAGGAGCGCACGATGACCCAGACCGCGATCGCCGACGCGCCCCGCACCTGCACGCCCGCGACCTTCAAGTCGGCGGTGAAGCCGATCTGGTGCCCGGGCTGCGGCGACTACTCGGTGCTCGCGTCGGTCACGCGCGCGTTCGCGCTCCTCGCGCTCGCGCCGGAGGACGTCGTCGTCGTGTCGGGCATCGGCTGCAGCTCGCGCATTCCCGCGTACACGAGCTGCTACGGCTTCCACGGCGTGCACGGTCGCGCGCTCGCCGCGGCGACGGGCGTGAAGCTCGCCAGGCCGGAGCTCACGGTGCTGTGCGCCGGCGGCGACGGCGACGGCTATTCGATCGGCGGCAACCATTTCCTGCATGCCTGCCGGCGCAACGTCGACCTGACCTACGTGGTCATGGACAACCACGTCTACGGCATGACCAAGGGCCAGCCGTCGCCGACCACCGAGCCCGACTGGGATAGCAAGCTCGCTCCCGGCGGTACCGGCGTGCGCGCCTTCCACCCGCTGGTGATCGCGCTCGCGTCGGGGGCGAACTTCGTCGCGCGCGCGTTCTCGGGGGATCCCAACGGCACCGCGCAGATCCTCGCGCAGGCGATCCGCCACCCGGGCTTCTCGTTCGTCGAGATCCTCTCGCCGTGCGTCACGTTCCGGCCCGACCAGCGCACCTGGAAGGACCTCGTGCATCCGGCACCGGTCGCCGAAACGGACGATCCGGCGCGCGCCGCGCGCCGCGTCATGACCGACGACGGCTTCAACGTCGGCGTGCTCTACGCGGGGAGCCGGACGCCGTACCCGCTCGGGCCGCGCACCGCGGGCATGGCGGTCGCCGCGCTCGACGACGGGTTCGCGGCATGACGCGCGCGCCCAAGCCGGTCGCACCGCCCGCCGGGGGCCCGGCGCGTGAAAGCGCGCCGGCGCCGGCGACATTCGCGGAGCTGATGGTGACGGCACTGTGGATGGAGCTCGATGCGGTCGAGCGCTACCGCGAGCTCGCCGACGCGATGGAGACGCACAACAACCGCGCCGTCGCCGCGCTGTTCCGCAAGATGACGACGATCGAGGAGCGGCACGCTCAACAGATCATGCAGGACATGGGATGGACCACGCCTCCGGCGCTGCCCGCCGGGCCGCTGCCCTGGCCGGGCCTCGAGAGCCCCGAGTCGCCGTCGCACGACCAGGTGCACTACCTGATGCAGCCCCTCGATGCGCTGAAGGTCGCGCTCGCGAGCGAGGAACGGGCGGTGCGCTTCTTCGTGGCGCTCGCGCACGTCGCCACCGTGCCGGCGGTCAAGCGCGCCGCACGCGCGATGGCCGAAGAGGAGCGCGAGCACGTGGCGCTCATCACGGCATGGATGGCGAAGGTGCCGGCGGCTGACGATCACGCGCCCGAGGATCCCGATCCGCCGCGCTACCTGGACTAGAACATGGCCGCGCCTTCCGACGCACCGCAGGTGCTGCATCCTCCCGGCTGGGCTCCGGCGATCGGCTACGCGAACGGCATCGCCGCCGGCGCGGGCCGCATCGTTTTCGTCGCCGGGCAGGTCGGCTGGGATGCGCAGCAGCACTTCGCGTCGGAGGACATCGTCCCGCAGTTCGAGCAGGCGCTGCGCAACGTGCTGGAGGTCGTCGCGCAGGCGGGCGGCAGGCCGGAACACATCGGCCGGATCACCGCGTATTGCTGCGACAAGCCGGCCTACCTGGCCGCGCGGCCGCAGCTCGGGAAGATCTGGCGCCGCCTCATGGGCACGCACTTCCCGGCGATGAGCATGGTCTTCGTCGCCGACCTGCTCGACCGGCCCGGCAAGATCGAGCTCGAGGCGACGGCGGTGATCCCCGGCTGAGGCGCCGCGCGCCTCGGCGTCAGGACGCGGGACGGGCGAGCTCCGCGAGCGCCTTCGCGTCGGCGACGCGGATGCGCTCGCGCCCGAGCTCGACGTAGCCCCGGTCCTCGAAGTGGCGCAGCAGGCGCGTGACGATCTCGCGCACGCTGCCGAGCTCGTCGGCGAGCGCCTGATGCGTCGCCTGGATCGTCGGGTCGTCGCGTGCGCGGCGGACGAGCAGGGCGGCGAGCCGCTGGTCGAGCTTCTGGTAGGTGATCGCCTCGACGATGCCGAGCAGCGAGGCGAGGCGCTCCCCGAACAGCGAGAACACGTACTCGCGGAACGCGGGGTCGTCGGCGACGAGCGCGCGGAAGTCCGGCGGTGGCAGCACCGCGATCTCGAGGTCGGTCTCGGCCGTCCCGCTGGCCGGGTACTGCATGCGACCGAGCAGGCACGACGAGCTCAGCACGCAGGCATCGCCCGGGCCGAGGCGGTAGAGCTGCATTTCGCGTCCGTTCGGGTAGTGCTGCGCGATGCGCAGCGCCCCCGAGAGCACCAGCGGGAATCCGCCGCAGGGCTGGTGCTCGCCGAACATGACGGAACCTGCGGGCACGCGCCGGAGCTGGCTGTGGCGCGCGATGCGCTCGAGCGTGCCGTGGCCCGCGGCCGCGAGCGACGGGAACGCAGCCCCGATCCGGTCGGCGAGGGCGGCGGGATCGCTCATCGAAGGGTGGATCCCGCGGCGGCGCGGGGGTCCGAACCGGGAATTCTAGCGCGGCGATGTCCGCCGCGCCCGGAACGAACGTCGTTCGCGGCTCGCCGCCCCGGCGCGAGCACCCGATCGGCGCCTTGTGTGACCTAGGTCACCGATCCGTCACCGGTGCAGCCCCACACTGGGACACCAAGCCACTCCCTCGAAAGATCGCGATGCAAGTCAATGTCGGTGGTGTCGATCGTGCGGTCCGGATCGTGATCGGGCTCGCGCTCCTGTCGCTCGTCCTCGTGCTCGAAGGCCACGCGCGCTGGTGGGGGCTCGTGGGCCTGTTGCCGCTCGCCACCGGGATCATCGGGTGGTGCCCGGCCTACCTGCCGTTCGGCATCCGGACCTGCGCCGCCAGGGACTGAACATGAGCCGCGCCCACCCTGCCGCGATCCTGCTGGCGTTCGCGCTGGCGGTGTCCGCTCGGGCAGAGCCGGTGCTCGACACCCTTCGCGTCGCCAGCGGCGACTACGCCCAGGGCGTCGAAGTCGAGGCGTCGATCGAGGCGGTGCGGCAGGCGACGCTCGCCGCGCAAGTTGCCGGTCGCGTCGTCGAGCTCACGGTGAAGGCAGGCGACACGGTGCGCGCAGGACAGGTGCTCGCGCGCATCGATGCGCGCGCGGCCGATGCGGCGCTCGCCGGAAGCCGCTCGCAGGTCGCGGAGGCCGAGGCGAACCTCGCGAACGCGAAGCGCGTGCACGAGCGCAACCAGGCGCTCGCCGCGCAGAAATTCGTGAGCCAGGCCGCGGTCGACCAATCCGCGTCGGCCCACCAGGCCGCGCTCGCGCAACGCGATGCGCTGGCGGCGAACGTCGGGTCGGCGTCTGCGGCGCGCGACTGGGCGACCATCGTGGCGCCGTTCGCCGGCGTCGTCGGCGAGACGCACGTCGAGGCCGGCGACATGGCGACCCCGGGCCGGGCGCTCGTGACCGTGTTCGACCCGCGCGAGCTGCGCGCGGTCGCGGTCGTTCCGCAGGCGATGCTCGCGCGCACGAAGCTCGACGGCGCGCTGGTGGAGGTGCCGGCGCTCGCGACGACGCTGACGCCGCTCCGCGCCACCGTGATCCCGATCGCCGACGCCCGTGCCCACACGACGCGGGTGCGCTTCGACCTGCCGCCGACCGCGGCGCTCGCCCCCGGCCACTACGCGCGCGTGCGCCTGCCGATCGGCGCGGCGTCGATGCTCGCGATCCCCGAGTCCGCGCTGGTCCGCCGCGGCGAGGTCACCGCCGTCTACGTGATCGACGCCGTCGGCGCCGCGCGGCTGCGCCAGGTGCGCACCGGCGAGCGCGTCGGCGGCGGCGCGATCGAGATCCTCGCCGGCCTCGCCGCCGGCGAGACGATCGCCGCCAACCCGGTCGCCGCCGGGATGCGCACCGCGTCGAGGTAGCGTCATGCGCGCTCCCGCCTCGCTCGGCCTCTCCGGCCGCCTCGCCCGCTACTTCCTCGGCTCCCGGCTGACGCCGCTCCTGGCGGTCGTCGTCGCGCTCGCCGGGCTGTTCGCGGTCGTCGTGACGCCGCGCGAGGAGGAGCCGCAGATCGACGTCACGCTGGCGAACGTGATGGTGCCGTTCCCGGGGGCCTCCGCCGCCGACGTCGAGCGCCTGGTGGCGATCCCGGCCGAGCAGGTGCTCGCCGGCATGCGCGGCGTCGAGCACGTCTGGTCGGTCTCGACGCCCGGACAGGCGCTCATCACGGTCCAGTTCCTCGTCGGCGTCCAGCGGGACGACGCGGTCGTGCGCCTGCACGACACGGTCTTCGCGCATCGCGACTGGATGCCGCCGGAGCTCGGCGTGGGCGAACCGATCGTGAAGGCCAAGGGCATCGACGACGTCCCCATCGTCGCCGTGACGCTGCACGCGCAGGACGCGCGCGCCGGCGCCGCGGACCTCGAGCGCGTCGCGCACGCGCTCGAGTCGGAGCTGAAGCGCGTGCCGGGCACGCGCGACGTCAGCACGATCGGCGCGCCGGGACGCGAGGTGCGCGTCGAGCTCGACCCGGCGCGCCTGGCCGCCCACGACCTCGACGTCCCCGCCGTCCGCGGCGTGCTGAAGGCGGCCAACGCGTCGCTCGCCGCCGGCGAGCTCGTCCGCGGCAATGCGACGGTGAAGGTGGACGCGGGCGGATTCCTGTCCTCGGCCGAGGACGTGCGCGACCTCGTCGTCGCCGTGCGCAACGGCCGGCCCGTGTACCTGGCCGACGTGGCGGACGTCGTCGACGGCACGCCGCCATCGGCGCCGCGCGCGTGGCACGTCGCGGGCAAGGCGGGCGGTGGCGATCCGGCGGAAGTCGGCGTCGCCGCGCCCGCCGTCACGCTCCAGGTCACGAAGAAGGCCGGCGAGAACGCAGTCGACGTCGCCGCGCGCCTCGAGCGACGCGTAGACGAGCTTCGCGACGCGATCGTGCCGCAGGGCGTCGCGGCGACGCTCACGCGCGACTACGGGAAGACCGCCGGCGACAAGGCGCAGCTCCTGATCAGCAAGCTCCTGTTCGCCACGCTGTCGGTCGTCGCGCTGGTGTTCCTCGCGCTCGGCCGCCGCGAAGCCGCGGTCGTCGGCATCGCGGTGTCGCTGACGCTCGCCGCGACGCTGTTCGCCTCGTGGGCGTGGGGGTTCACGCTGAACCGCGTGAGCCTGTTCGCGCTGATCTTCTCGATCGGCATCCTGGTCGACGACGCCATCGTCGTCGTCGAGAACATCCACCGCCGTCGCGCGCTCGCGCCCCAGATGCCGCTTTCCGAGCTCATTCCCGCCGCGGTCGACGAGGTCGGCGGCCCGACGATCCTCGCGACGTTCACCGTCATCGCCGCGCTCCTGCCGATAGCGTTCGTGAACGGAATGATCGGACCCTACATGAACCCGATCCCGATCAACGCGAGCCTGGGCATGCTGATCTCGCTCGCCGTGGCGTTCTCGATCACGCCCTGGCTCGCGCTCAGGCTCGCCCCGACGCTCGCGCCCGCGGAGCACGGGCCCGGCCGGCTCGACCGCGCGCTCGCCTCGGGGTTCGCGCGGCTGCTCACGCCGTTCGTCGATCCGGCGCGCGGCGGCAGGCGCCGCGTCCTGCTCGGCGCAGGGATCGCCGCCGCGATCGCGCTGGCGGTCTCGCTCGCCGCCGTGCAGTGGGTCGTGCTCAAGATGCTGCCATTCGACAACAAGAGCGAGTTCCAGGTCGTCGTCGACCTGCCGACGGGGACGCCGGTCGAGGCGACCGCAGGCGCGCTCGCCGACCTCGCCGCGCACCTCGCGCTGCTCGACGAAGTGACCGACGTGCAGGCGTACGCCGGCACGGCGTCGCCGATCAACTTCAACGGCCTGGTCCGGCAGTACGATCTGCGCAACCGGCCGGAGCAGGGCGACCTGCAGGTCAACCTCGTCGATCACCGGCACCGCTCGCGCCAGAGCCACGAGATCGCGCTGGCGGTGCGCCCGGCGCTCGAGGAGATCGGCGCCCGGCACCGCGCGAAGGTGAAGGTGGTCGAGGTGCCGCCCGGGCCGCCGGTGCTGTCGCCCATCGTCGCGGAGATCTACGGACCGGACGAGGCCGGGCGCCATGCGTTCGCGACCTCGGTGCGCGACGTCTTCGCGCGCACGCCGCACGTGGTCGGCGTCGACGACTCGATCGAGGACGCCGCGCCGCGGCTCGTCGTCCGGATCGACCAGCGCAAGGCCGCGCTCGCCGGCATCGCGTCCACGGACGCGGTGGCGACGCTACGCGCGGCGCTGGCGGGCGAGAACGCGACGGCCGTCTTCGACGGCCAGTCGAAGTTCGAGGTGCCGGTGCGGCTCACGCTCGCTCCCGAGCGCCAGGCGCGGCTCGAGTCGGCGCTCGCGTTGACGATGCGCGGCGCCAACGGCACCGCGGTGCCGCTCTCCGAGATCGTCCGGGTCGAGCCGTCGCTGCGCGAGACCTCGCGCTACCGCAAGGACCTGCTGCCCGTGACCTACGTCGTCGGCGACGTCGCCGGCGGCGCCGACAGCCCGCTCTACGGGATGTTCGCGATGCGCGATGCCCTCGCGGGCCTCGCGACGCCCCACGGCGGGCGCTTCGACGAGCGCTTCGTTTCGCCGCCCTCGGATCCGTACCGCGCGTGGTCGATCAAGTGGGACGGCGAGTGGAAGATCACCTACGAGACGTTCCGCGACATGGGCGCCGCCTATGCCGTCGGGCTCGTGCTGATCTACCTGCTCGCGGTCGCCCAGTTCGGCTCGTACGTGACGCCGCTCGTGATCATGGCGCCGATCCCGCTCACGATCATCGGCGTCCTGCCGGGGCATGCACTGCTGGGCAAGCCTTACACGGCGACGTCGATGATCGGCATGATCGCGCTCGCCGGCATCATCGTCCGCAACTCGATCCTCCTCGTCGACTTCGCGAAGGCGGAGGTCGCGCGCGGCGTTCCGCTCGAGCGCGCGGTCGTCGACGCCACGGCCGCCCGCGCGAAGCCGATCGCGCTGACCGGGCTCGCCGCGATGGCCGGCGCCACGTTCATCCTCGACGACCCGATCTTCAACGGGCTCGCGATCTCGCTCGTGTTCGGCATCCTGGTGTCGACGCTGCTGACGCTGGTCGTGATCCCGGTCCTGTACTACGCCGTGCACCGCCGCGATCCCGCGCGCGCGCCGGCGGCACCCTCTTCCACTCCCGCCACCGCCCCGCCATGACCACCGAACGCGTCATCCGCATCGCCGCCGGCCTCTTCGTCCTCGTGTCGCTCGCGCTCGGCGCGAGCGGCAGCCCGCTGTTCGTGAGCGCGAACTGGCTGTGGTTCACGGCGTTCGTCGGCGCGAACCTGCTGCAGAGCGGCTTCACGCGCTGGTGCCTGCTCGAGAAGATCCTGGTCCGCCTGGGTGTCCGCGAGGGAGCGGTGCACGCCTGACGCGGTGCGGGGCCCATCCCGGGCGACGTCATGCGACGATGCGGCCGCGAACCCGCGCCGCCGGGCCGCGGCTTCCGCCATGGATCCTTCGCTCCTCGTCCTGCCCGCCGGTGCGACCCTCGCCGCCTGGACGTTCGCCGTGCCGCTCCTCGCGCTGGCCATCTCGCGCGTCCGCTGGCGCGAACTCGCCGCGGGGCCGGTGGCGCGGGTCTGGCCGGCCGCGCTCGCGGCCCTGGTCGCGCTGTGGAGCCTGCGCGGCAGCGTCGAGCCGGGCTTCGCGTTCCACCTGTCCGGTAGCGCCGCGCTCGCGCTGATGACCGGCCCGGCGCTCGCGCTCGCCGGCGGCGCCGTCGTCGTCGCGCTCGCGTCCGCGCTCGCCGGCGCGCCGTGGGCGAATGCCGCGGCAACCTGGCTCGTCGTCGTGGTGGTGCCCGTCGCCACCCTCGGTGCCGTGCTCCGCGCGGCCGAGCGGCGGTTGCCGGCGCACTTCCTCGTCTACGTGTTCGTTGTCGCGTTCTTCGGCGCGGGGCTCGCGTACGTCGCGGCCGGCGCGGCGGGGTTGTCGCTGCTGGTGGCCGCGACGGACGTGCCGGCCGCGCTGGCGTTCGGCGAGTACCTGATCCTGCTCGTCACGCTGGCGTTCGGCGAGGCGATGCTGACCGGGATGGCGCTCGCGCTCGCGGTCGTCTACCGTCCGGCGTGGGTCGCGACCTTCGACCCGGCGCGCTACCTGCGCTGACCCGGGGCGCGAGCGGGCGTCACCCTGCCGATTCCTCGCGCGCCGCCTTCTCGCCGCCCAGCCATTTCGCCGCCCTGACGAGCGATCGGCTTTCGAGCGTGCGCAACCGCGCCCCGAGCTCGTCGTGGCGCGCCTGCAGCGCGGCCACCTCGGCGGTGCGCAGCTCGAGCTGCTCCTCGAGGCCGGCCGAGCGGATCGCGGCCTCGGTGATCGCATCGGCCATGCGGTCGGCCTCCTCGGACAGCGCGACGATCCGGTTGTCGCGCTCCTCGATCGCCGACCGGAGCTCGCCGGTCGCGCGGTGCAGCGTCGTCTCGCGCTCGATCGCGCGCTGGTCGTGCTCGCGCCGGGTGCGCTCGAGCGTCCGCACCGCGTCGTCGCGCTCGTGGCGCAGCTTGTCGCGCTCGCGCAGCAGGTCGGACTCGCGCACGCGCAGCGCGTCGGCCTCGGAGGCGAGGCGCGCGCACAAGTCCTCGCGCGCGGCGAGCGCGGCGCGCGCTTCCTCGATCTCGATGGCGAAGCGCTCGAGGTGATGGCGCGCCGAGTCGAAGCGATGCGCGTGCCCATCGGCCTCGCGCCGCGCGGTTTCCAGCGCGTCGGTGAGCTTCGCGATCGACGTGCGCTCGTCGTTGAGCTCGCGCTGCGTCTGGTTGAGCTCGCTGCGCAGCGTCGCCTCGGACTGCGGGACCTCGGCGAGCGCCACGGTGATGCGCGCGAGCTCGGCGCGCGTCGACGCGAGCTCGGCGGTGAGCGCCTCGCGCTCGCGCGCCTGCTCGCCGCGCAGGGCCCCGACCTGCGAGGTGAGCGCCTCGCGCTCGCGCGCCTGCTCGCCGCGCAACGCCTCGAGCTGGGCGGTCAGCGCCCGGGCGTCGCGCGGCGCCGCGGCGAGGTCGCGCTGCGTGCGGTCGGCGCGCGCCGCGTGGCCGGCCGCCATGTCCGCCAGCGTTTGCAGGCGCACGCGGTCGGCCTCGATTTCCTGCGCGAGCCACGGCGGGATCGCGCTCTGCACCGCCGCGCGGGCCGCCGCGGCGAGCTGGTCGACGGCGCGCTTGAGCTCGCCCGAGACGGTGCCGGCGAGGCGGCGGTAGCCCTCGTCGAGCACCGAGTCGAGCCCCGAGCCCAGCCCGAGTTGCGGCGGGACGATGGCGCCTTCCCTGGCGATCGTGGGGTTCTTCGCGGCCTGAATCGCGGGCGGGAAGCGCGTGGCCTGGGCGATGCGCTTCAAGCCCGCGCCCGGATCGTCGAGGAAGGCGTCGTCGGCGACGATGGTGCGCGCGAGCCCGCGCGTGGCGTGCTCGAACTCGACCAGGTGCGCGAGCCACAGCGCGAGCGACTTCTCGGGGGCGAACTGGCGGCGCCGCGCGAGCGCCGCGGCCGCGCGGCCCGGATGCGTGAGCCACAACACCGCGGCCAGCGGGCGACCGGCTTCCTCGATGCGTTCGCGCCACAGCGAAACGATGCGCGTGGCGAGCGGCTCGGCGATCAGGAGCGGCGCGTCGGGGGGCAGCCGCTCGAGGAACACGTCCATCGCGGCGCGCGCGGCGTCGAGGCCGGGCGACTTGCCGAGCTTCGCGGGCATCGGCGCGAGCGAATCCCAGCGCATGCCGCAGGCGGCGAGCGCGTGCTGCGAGACGCCGGCCGGATCGCCGGCGGGCGGGGCGGCGAGCGTGGCGCCGGCGCGCGCGAGCGCGTCCGCGAGCGCGGACGTGCCGCTCTCGGGCAGTCCGAGCAGCAGAAGCACCGGGGAAGCCATGGCTGGCTCCAAGGTCGCAAGGCGCGTGCCAGCCTTGCGGACAGCCGTCAGGGTGTACGGCCGGCGTCCCGCTGCGCCTCGCGCCACTCCATCTCGAGCCCCACCAGCCGCGCGATCAGCACGGCCAGGTAGAGCTGCCCGGCGATCGCCTCGAATGCGGCCAGCGACCGCGCGTAGGGGTGCAGCGGCGTGATGTCGCCGTAGCCGGTCGAGGTCAGCGTGATGAAGCTGAAGTAGATGTAGCGGTAGTCCATCGCGCCCGCCTCGGCGGGAGCCCCGCCGATCGCGAACGCGTGCGGGACGAAGAGTGCCAGCAGCTTGTACGCCTGCGCGAAGACCAGCCCGAGGAGCAGGAAGGTGCCGCAGGCCCCGACGATCCGGTGCAGGTTGATGCGCCCGTCGCGCGTCGCGCGCACGATGAAGAGCGCGCCGAGCGCGATCGACGTCGCGATGACCAGCACCGCGTCGAGCGCGGCGAGCGTACGGCCGGGCAGCGCGTACTCGATGACGCGCGCCGCCACGGTAACGACGAGCAGCACCAGGAACACGCGGACCAGCGGGCGCGGCTCGAACACCAGCGTCGCGCCGACGATCATGAACGCGCCGAAGGCGAGGTCGAGCCACCACGGCGCGATCGTCCCGACCTCGATCATCGGGTAGAGCGCGAACATGAACACGCACAGGATGACGACGGCGAGCGTCAGGCTCCCGTCGCCGCGCACGAAGCGGTACCCCCGGGCGAGCAGCGTCAATGGCATGGGGGAGGGGTGGGCCCGGCTGGGATCGAACCAGCGACCAAACGATTATGAGTCGTCTGCTCTGACCGACTGAGCTACGGGCCCGGGGCGCCTTGGAGGCGCCGCACGCGCCGGGCGGATGCGCCGCGCCGAGTATAGCCGCTCGGGCGCCGCGCGCGGTTGCGCCGACCGGTGGGCTACACTCGAACGGACCCGCTCCCGCGCCATCCGCGATGCACCACTACCTGCGTCCGCTGCTCGTGCCCGCGTCGTTCGCGCTGGTCGGCGCCTCCGAGCGGCCCGGCTCGCTCGGCCGCGTGGTGATGGAGAATGTCGCCTCGGGCGGCTACCAGGGCGTCTTCCACGCGGTCAACCCGGCGCATCGCACGCTGCTCGGCCGCAAGAGCTGGCCGAACGTGGCGGCGATCGGCCAGCCGGTCGAGCTGGTGGTGATCGCCGTGCCCTGCGACGCGGTGCCCGGCGTGCTCGACGACGCGGCGCGCGCCAAGGCGAAGGCCGCGGTCCTGCTCACCGCGGCGCCGGCGAGCGACGCCCGCGAGGCGAAGCGCTGGTCGCACGAGGTCGCCGCGCTTGCGGCGAAGCGCGGCATCCGGCTGGTCGGGCCGGGCGCCTTCGGCGTGATCCGCACCGGCATCGGCCTCAACGCATCGTTTTCCGACGTCCCGGTGCTGCCCGGGCGCTTGGCGCTGGTCGCGCAATCCGGCGCCGTGTGCACGGCGATGCTCGACTTCGCGCGACCGAGCGGCATCGGCTTCTCGAGCGTGATTTCGCTCGGCGGCGTGCTCGACGTCGACGTGGGCGAGCTCCTGGATGCGCTGCTCGCCGACGGCGAGACCGACGGCATCCTGCTCTACGTCGAGCACGTGCACGAGGCGCGGCGCTTCCTGTCGACGCTGCGCGCCGCGGCCCGCACCAAGCCGGTCGTGGTGCTGAAGGCGGGGCGCTCGCTCGAAGCGCGCGCCGACGACCCGTCGCCCGACGCGGTCTTCGAGGCCGCGATGCGCCGCTGCGGCACGGTTCGCGTGCGCACCTACACGCAGCTCTTCGCCGTCGCGCGCCTGCTCGCGACCGGCCGCATTCCGCACGGCGAGCGCATCGCGGTGGTCGCCAACGGCCGCGGGCCCGCGATCCTCGCCGCCGACAGCGCGCGCGACGCGGAGATCGAGCTTGCCGTGTTCGGCCCCGCGACGATCGCGGCGCTCGACGCGCTGCTCCCCGACGAGAGCGCGCGCGGGAACCCGGTCGACGTGCGCGGCGATGCGCCGCCCGAGCGGCTCGCCGCCGCGGTCGCCGCGGTGCTCCGCGACAATGCGGTCGACGCGGTCGTCGCGTTGCACGTGCCGCGACCGGTGGATTCGCCCACCGATGCGGCGCGCGCGGTGGCGGCGGTCGCGCGCGATTCGCGCAAGCCGGTGCTCGGCGCGTGGCTCGGGGCGGTCGAGCGGCCCGAGGCGCGCGAGGCCCTCGAGGCCGGCGGCATCGCGAACTTCTACACGCCCGAGAACGCGGTCGAGGCGTTCGCGTTCCTCGCGTCGTACCGTCGCCACCAGGAGCTCCTGCTCGAGGTGCCGTCGCCGCAGCCCGAGCCCGATCCGCCCGACGCGGCCGCGCTCGAGCGCATCCGACACGCGATCGGTGACCGCCGCACGCTCGACGCGAGCGAGCTCGCCGCGCTGCTCGCCGCATTCCACCTGCCGGTGCCCGCGCTCGCGCGCGCCGAGACGCTCGCCGAGGCGCGCGGAATCGCGCGCCGCGTCGGCTATCCGGTGTCGCTCGCGATCGACGCGCCGCTGCCGCTGCCGCTGCCGGTGCGCGGCCCGATCCCCGACGGCCGCGCGCTCGCGCGTGCGTGGGGCGCCTTGCTGGACGAGGCACGCACCGCGCTTCCCGGAGAGGGGTGGAGCGGACACGTATTCGTGCGCAAGGCGCTGCGCCTCGAAGGCGCCCGCGAGCTCGCGATCGGCATCGCGACCGACAGCACGTTCGGCCCGGTGATCACGCTGGGCCAAAGCACGCACGCCCCGTTGCCGCCCAGCGCTCGCGCGCTCGCGCTGCCGCCGCTCAATCGGCGGCTCGCGCTCGACCTCGTCGGCGGCGACCGGCGCGGCGTCTGGGCCGCGTCGCGCGACGCCGCTGACACCGAGCCGCTGGTGCGTCTGCTGCTGCAGCTGTCCTCGCTGGTGTGCGCCTGTCCTTGGGTGCGCGAGCTCGATCTCGACCCGGTGCTGATCGCGCCGGGCGCCGCGGTGATCGGCGCCGCGCGGATCGCCGTCGACCCGCGCCGCAAGGCGCGGCGAGGCTACGGGCACATGGCGATCCACCCGTATCCCGCGGAGCTCGAGGGCACGATCGCCGTGAAGGGATCGGCGCCGCTTCCGGTGCGGCCGATCCGTCCCGAGGATGCAGCGCTCGAGCAGCGCTTCGTCGGCGGGCTTTCCGAGGAATCGCGCTACTTCCGCTTCTTCTACCGGCTGCACGAGCTGACGCCGCAGATGCTCGCGCGCTTCACGCAGGTCGACTACGACCGCGAGATGGCGCTGGTCGCGCTCGCTCCCGACGAGACGCGTCCCGGCGCGCAGAAGTTCGTCGGCGTCACGCGCTACATCGCGAACCCGGACGGCGAGAGCGCGGAGTTCGCGATCGTCGTCGCGGACGACTGGCATGGACGCGGTGTCGGGCGCGGCCTGATGGCGCGCCTCATCGCCAGCGCGCGCAAGCGCGGGTTCGCCCGCCTGTGCGGCGCGGTGCTGCGCGCCAACCGGTCGATGCTTCACTTCACCGCGGCGCTCGGCTTCACGCAGGAGGACGATCCCGACGACCACGAGCAGGTGATCGTGACGCTGGCGCTCGGCGCCGCGTGACGCGGGCGGCGCGTGCCGATCGGCTAGACTTGCACCATTGCTCACGATGCCCGCGAAAGGCCCCGCCATGAAGGTCCTGCTCGCCACGGACGGATCGCAGCGCGCGATCGAGGCTGCCGAGGCGCTCGTCTCGCGCTTCGCCTGGTTCCGGCAGCCGCCGCAAGTCGAGCTCTGCCACGTCCACCCGGCGATCCCGTACGGCCGCGCGGCCGCGTGGGCCGGCAAGGAAGCGGTCGAGCGCTACTACGCGGAGGAAAGCGACGCGGCCCTGAAGCCGGTGGCGGACCTTCTCGCCGCGCGCGACGTCGCGTTCCACGCGGTCAAGCTGGTCGGAGACGCCGGCCACGAGATCGTGCGCCATGCCCAGGCGGCCGGCTGCGACCTGATCGCGATGGGCACGCACGGCCACACCGCGATGTCCAACCTGGTGATGGGCTCGGTCGCGACCAAGGTGATCGCCGCGTCCAAGGTGCCGGTGTTGCTGCTGAGGTAGGCTGCGTCAGCGGATGCGCGGCTCGAGGGGGATCGTCGTGCGCGCGACGTCGACGTAGGGTGCGAGCTCCCACACGTTGCGGTAGCCGTAGGCGTGCAGGGCCACACGCGTCGCGAGGTTGAGCGAGGCGGCCGGCGCCTTGAGCGGAAAGGCCGCCGCGTCGCCGGCGAAGTTGTTGTTGCAATAGATCAGCAGGCGCGCGTCGCGGTCGGGGATCGCACGCGCCAGCGTCTCCTCGGTGAAATCGGGAAGGCTCAGCGACACCGCGCCGGCAACGTGGCGCCGCTCGAACATCGCGCGGCTGCGCGCGTCGAGCACGACCGTCCCGGGCTCGCGCATCATGGTGACGAACGTGGCCTGGTCGACGCGCCGCGATTCGCGCTCGTCCGCCGCGGCATGTGCGGCGGCGAGGAACGCGTGCATGTCGATCTCCGGGTTGGCGGGCGGCGGCGCGGCCGCGCCTCCCAGCGACGCGGCGCACAACGCTGCCGCCACGAGCGTTCGCATCGTAGGCTCCCGGCCGCGAGGGCGGCCTTCCGCGAATCCAACGTGCCGGACGCGCGGGCCGTTGACCGCCCCGCGCTGCGACGCCGCGGCTCAGGCGTCGAGGAACGCGGCGACCGTGTCGACGAACGACCGCGGCTGCTCGGTGTGCACCGCGTGCGCGGCGCCCTCGAGCGCGACGAATCGCGCATCGGGGAGCCGGGCGGCGAAGGCGGCGACGTCGTCGGCGCGGAACAGGATGTCCTCGGCTCCCGCGATGACCAGGGCCGGCGCGGCGAGCCGCCCGAGGTCGGCGCTGCCGTCGAAGGCGGCGATCGCCTCGACCTGATGGCGGAACGCCGCGGCGCTTTGCGGGTACGGATAGTCGAGCGCCCAGCGCAGCGCCGCCTCCGCGTTGGCCGGATCGGCGAGGAAGCGCGCCGTGAAGATGAGCGAGAACAGCCGCCGAAACCACGCGTCGGGCGCCTCGCCGGCGTCCAGCCGTCGCGCCATGTCGCGGAACACCGCGACGTTCCTCGCGCCGGGCGCCGCGCCTGTCGCCACCAGCACCAGCCGCCGTATCCGCGCGGGATGGCGCAGCGCGAGGCGCTGCGCGACGAAGCCGCCCAT
Source organism: Casimicrobiaceae bacterium (assembly GCA_035539315.1). Taxonomy (GTDB): domain Bacteria; phylum Pseudomonadota; class Gammaproteobacteria; order Burkholderiales; family Casimicrobiaceae; genus VBCG01. Next base: position 7,826 of record DATLIR010000226.1, on the reverse strand, counting down.
CGAATGCCCGAGGACCTGTGCCTGCCCGATGCCGAGCCCGTCGAGCAATGCGGCGCAATCGTCCGCCATCGCGTCGATCGACGACGGCGCGTCCTGCGGGCGCGTGCGCCCGGCACCGCGGTTGTCGGGCGCGACGACGCGGTAGCGCGACGCGAGCGGCTGCCATACGGTCAGCCACGACGCCGCATCGGACGCGAGGCCGGCGACGAGCAGGAGCGGCGCGCCGGTGCCGCGCGTCTCGTAGTGGAGCGTCAGGTCGGGGCGTGCGAGCGCGGGCACGGGCGGATAGCGTGCTAGGCGCGCGTTCGATCCGGTTCGCCGCCCGGCGGTGCGGCTCAATCGCGCGCCGCCGCGGGGCGCTCGCGCCGTGCGTGCTCGATGATCTCGCGCCGCCGCGCCTCGATGTCGGCGGGAAAGGCGTTTTCGCGCGGCTCCGGGGGCGGCAACCGGAATTCGCCGTCCGCGAACCCAAGCGCTTGCGCGATGCGCGCCACGGTGCCGGGCTGATCGGCGACGAACGCCTCATAGTTCACGACGAACGGAGTAACGCGGCGCGACGCAAAGAACTCGCGCCACATGCCGTACTCGCGCCGAATCGCGTCCTCGATCGGCGGAAGCTTGCGCGGATCCCAATCGAGATCGGCGCGCGGCGACGTCGTGGGCGTGGTGCCGAAGCCCCAGATCCCCGTGATCCAGGAGACCAGCATCGAGGCGGCTTGCGAGGTCGTGTCCCCGCGAACGAGGAAGATCGGCAGCGCACGCGACATCAGTTCGATCTTGACCGTGGCGCGGTGCCGCTTGAGCTCGTTCCACATGAGCTTGGTGCCCCACGCGCCATTGGGAGTCGTTCGGTGCGCCTGGAGCGCGTGGAGGTAGGCGCGCACGTCGCGCGGATCGGCGCCCCACCGTACGGACAGCGCCGCGATGTGCTCGGGCTTGAAGTATTCGCTCGGCACGCCGATCCCGGCGTTGTAGAGCTGCCGGCACAAGAGCCACGAGCCCGACCGCGGGATCGTGCAGATGACGTAGGAGCGACGCGGCCGTTCCGCCGCCAGCGGCGGCTGGTCGTAGCGCGCGTCGTCCAGCTCGAATTCCGAGACCTTCTCGTACCACTCCGCGGTCGTCATGATCGTCCGGCCGGTCTTCGCGCCGCCTTCCGCAGCGCAGCGACGATTCTGCCACGGCCGGGCGCGACGCCGACGCGGCGCGAGGATCGACGCAGGTCGAGGCACCGACGCGCTTCGGTGGTCCTCACGCCGCGCGCCGGCTGCGCCACTCCGCGACCAGCGACTTGCGGCGCATCTCGATCTCCGGCGGGAACGCGCCGTCGCGCGGCTCCGGCGGCGGGAGGCGATACTCCGACGGCGCCAGCCCGAGCGCTTCGGCGATGCGCACCAGCGTGCCGGGCTGGTCGGCGATGAAGTCCTCGTAGCGCACGACGAGCGGCTCGGCGCGTCGCGAGGCGAAGAGCTCGTGCCACGACGTGTTCTGCCGCCGGATCGTGCGGTCGCATTCGGCCAGGTGGGCGTGGTCGCCCCAGGCGAGGTCGGTGCGCGGGTAGGTCGACACGGTGCCGTCGAAATCCCAGACGCCGGTGAGGCAGGACAGGTGCAGCGACACCGCCTGCGTCGCGATGTCGTCGCGGTAGAGGTAGACGAGTCGGCTGTCGCCGAGGAGCTCGACCTTGAGCGCGCTGCGCCGTTCGGCGAACTGCGTCCACAGGAGCTTGGTGCCCCAGACCCGATTGGGCGTGGTCCGCATCGCGCGAAGCTTGTTCAGGTAGGCGCGCGTGTCGCGCGCGTCGACCCGCCAGCGGGCGCACAGCGGCGCGGCGTGCAGCACGTTGAAGTATTCGCTCGGCACACCGAGGCCGGCATTGATCAGCTGTCGGCACAACAGCCACGAGCCGGAGCGCGGCGTCGAGCAGATCACGTAGGCGCGCGCGTCGTCGCGCGGCCCGGCCGGAGACTGGTCGAACCGTGCCTCCAGGAGGTCGAATTCCGGCATCTTCTCGTACGGGACGCCCGCCATTCGCGCTGCCTCGTTCCGTCACTCCACTCCGATCGCATGATAATCCCCCGATCGCCGGCGCGTGCGCTCCGCTACACTGCGAGCTCATGCTCGCGCTCGTGCCCGCGATCAACGCGGGCCGCTGCACGCGGCGACCCGTGCACCCGTCATGAGCGCCACCACCGTCGATTCGCCGCAGTCGTGGACGCGCCTCGCCCTCGCGCTCACGCTGTCGACCATCGGCGGCGTCGGCATGTGGTCGGTGGTCGTCGCGCTTCCCACCGTGCAGGCCGAGTTCGGCGTCGCACGCGCCGGCGCGTCGCTGCCCTACACGCTCACGATGCTGGGCTTTGGCGCGGCGGGCATGCTGCTCGGCCGCTGGTCGGACCGCTCGGGCATCCGCGTGCCGGTCCTCGCCGCGTCCGCGCTGCTCGGCGTCGGCTACCTCGCCTCCGGCTACGCGACGTCGCTCCTCGGGTTCGCCCTCGCGCAGGGCCTGCTGATCGGCGTCGGCAGCTCGGTGACGTTCGGGCCGCTCCTGGCGCACGTGTCGATGTGGTTCGAGAAGCGGCGCGGCATCGCGGTGGCGATCGTCGCGAGCGGCAACTACTTCGCCGGCGCCGTGTGGCCGCCGATCGTGCAGCACTTCATCGCCACCGTCGGCTGGCGGAGCACCTATTTCGGCATCGGCGTGTTCGTGCTCGCCACGATGCTGCCGCTCGCGATGCTGCTGCGCCGGCCGCCGCCCGCGCATGCGAGCCACGACGGACCGGCGGCGCGCTTGCGCGGCACGCCGCACTCGCTGGGTCTCTCCGGCAATGCGCTGCAGGGCGTCCTCGTGGTCGCCGGGCTCGCCTGCTGCGTCGCGATGTCGATGCCGCAGGTCCACATCGTGGCGTACTGCGGCGACCTGGGCTACGGCCCGGCGCGTGGCGCGCAGATGCTTTCGCTGATGCTCGCCTGCGGCATCGTGAGTCGTATCGCGTTCGGCTACGTGATGGACCGCATCGGCGGCCTGCGCACGCTCCTGCTCGGCGGGGGCCTGCAATGCGTCGCGCTGATCCTGTTCCTGCCATTCGACGGCCTCGTGTCGCTGTTCGTGATCTCCGCGATGTTCGGACTGTTCCAGGGCGGCATCGTGCCGTCCTACGCGATCATCGTGCGCGAGTACTTCCCGCCGCGCGAGGCGGGGGGCCGCATCGGGGTGGTGATTTTCGCGACCGTCGTCGGCATGGCGCTCGGGGGCTGGCTGTCGGGGGCGATCTTCGACGTCACCGGCAGCTACCGCGCGGCGTTCCTGCACGGCATCGCCTGGAACCTGGTGAACGTGTCGATCGCGGCGTGGCTCCTCATGCGCTCGCGACTGCGCCCGGCGCTCGCCTAGGCCCGCCGCGGGCCGGGCGTCAGCCCGACCCTTCGACGCCCAGCTCGCGCACCAGCACCAGGTCGCGCTGGATTTCCTCGCCGAGCCGGAACGCGTGCTCGCCGATATCGCGGAACCCCCAGCGGCGATAGAACGTCCGCGCGCGCGGGTTGTGCTCCCACACGCCCAGCCATACGCGATCCGCGCCGCCGGCGCGCGCGTGAGCCAGCATCGCCGCCATCAGCGCCTGCGCGACGCCGCGGCCGTGCCACGGCGCGTCGACGTAGATGCGCTGGATCTCCGCCGCACGCGTCGCGACGACGCAGGAAGGCGGCGAACCCCAGCGAAGCTGCGCGTACCCCACGAGCGTGCCGGCGAGGTCCGCCACGACCGTCGTGCGCCCCGGTTCCGCGATCTCGGCCGCCTGGATCGCGGCGCCGTAGGTGCGCGCGCAATGCAGCGCGACGTTCTCGTCGCGGTTGTGCGGCGCGAAGGTCGCGCGGAAGGTGCGCTCGGCCAGCGCGGCCAGCGGTTCAGCGTCGCCAGCGTGCGCGACCCGGACGGCCGGCGCGGCCTCGCTCACTTGAGCGAGATGCACGCCGGCAGGCGCACGCGCAGCACCGCCTCCTGCGCGAAGCGCGCGCGGTAGAGCGCCATCACCTCGCGTAATCCGCGCTCGGTGTCGGCGGTGTCGGCGTGAACCAGCTGCAGCACGTAGGACGCCTCGTGCTCGAGCGCGCCGGACGCGGAACGCCACTGGCCGGAGGCGCGCCACGACGTGATGCCCTGCGGGAAGCGCGGCGTGACGCCGGTGGCGAGGAAGTCCTGCCATTCGTCGGCGCTGACCACCCCGCCGGGCTTGTTGGTGCCGAAGTACAACGTGTCGGCTACAACAAGATCCTCGCTTGCGCGGCAAATGACGACGCGCGCGGTCGAGCATGCGGCCAGCGCGAGCACGACCGCGAACGCGGTGGCGAGGCGAACGGGAGACGCGTGGCTCATGGGGACTGGCGTGTCGGGGCAGCCGATCGTCTCCGGGCGCATGGCGCGGGTCAAGCGGACGCCGACCTCCGGGCGCGGGCACGCAACGTCATGAATGTTTGGGCAACCCGGGCACGGCCCGTGCTTCATGGCCCCGCACACAGCCATCGGCAAACGCCCCCGCCACCAAGTGGGGCCGCGAAACGGTCCCCCGGCCGTTCGCAACACGAGGACGGCGAGGGAATGCAGCTTCGGAGGCGGAGGGCATCGGGCGTGCCTGCCCGATGCAGGCGTTGCGCGTGGGCGGTCGTAGGGCTGGTCGCCCTGGCCGCCGCTTTCGCTCCATCGCATGACGCCCGTGCGGACCTCATCGTTCCGGCCAACGGTCAGTACGTCACCAACGCCGGCCTCACCGACCTCGCCTGCACCGACGTCATCGTCGCCGGCACGCTGTTCGTCAACACCGGCTCGCTGGTCAACGTCCGGCACGTCACGATCCAGGCCGGCGGCACGATCGACGGCGGCTCGGGCGTGATCCAGCTCGGCGGCGACTGGACCAACCAGGGCACTTTCAGCGCTGGCACGGGAGGCGTCCAGTTCCTCGATATCTGCGGCCTCTCCAGCGCGACCGTCGGCGGCAACACGTCGTTCTTCAACGCCAGCTTCGTGTCGACGACGGGCAAGAGCTACGTGTTCGCGATCGGCTCGACGCAGACCGTCGCCGGCCTGCTCGAGATCGCCGGCACCGGCGCGCTGCCGATCCAGTTCCGCAGCGCCACGCCGGGGCAGGTCGCGTCCATCAATCTCCTCGGCGGCGGCACGCAGGCGATCCAGCACGTCGGCGTCACCGACGTGTGGGCAACCGGGCAGAAGCTCGCGCCGACGCAGACCAACGAAGGCGGCGGCGGCAATGCGAACAACTGGTTCGGCGGCCGCGTGATCACCGAGATTCCGGTGCCCGCCCTCTCCGACCTCGCCACGCTGGCGCTCGCCGCGCTCCTCGCCACCTTCGGAATCGTCACGCTGCGCCGGCGCCGCCATGCGCAAGGCGTCCGCCGCCCGGACCCGCATTCGCACTAGACCCAGACCAGGGACACCACCATGAACCGCTCACACTTCAGGCAACGGCCCCTTGCGATCGCACTCGCGGCGACGCTGGCGCTGGGCAGCGCCCAGGCGCGCGCCGCCGACGTCGAGGTCCGCACGCCCGCCGGCGGGAATTTCGCGGTTCGCAACTCGACCGGCGCGACGTTGCTGATGCTGGTCAACGGCACGTCCGGCGCGGTATCGATCCCGTTCCTGACCGGCGCGCCGCAATACACGAACGCGACGTGCTGGGAATCGCTGACCGGCGTGCTGGGCCAGTGCAATCCAGGGACCTTCGTCGGGCCCACGGGTGCAACCGGCGCAACGGGCGCAACGGGCGCAATGGGCGCTACGGGCGTGACGGGCGTGACGGGCGTGACGGGCGTGACCGGCGCCACTGGCGTGACCGGGACCACGGGCGCGACCGGCGCGACCGGCGTGACCGGCGCCACCGGCGTGACCGGGACCACGGGCGCGACAGGCGCCACCGGCGTGACAGGCGCCACGGGCGCGACCGGCGCCACTGGAGCCACCGGCCCATTGGGTCCGACCGGAGCTACTGGCGCGACCGGCGCCACCGGCCCCACCGGCCCCACCGGCGCGACGGGCGTCCAGGGACCGATCGGTCCGACGGGAGCGACGGGCGTGCAGGGCCCTCTCGGCCCGACCGGTGCCACTGGCGTGACCGGCGTTCAGGGCCCGATCGGACCAACGGGAGCGACCGGCGTCCAGGGCCCGATTGGCCCGACGGGGGCAGCGGGTGCGCAAGGCCCGATCGGCCCCACGGGGGCGACGGGTGCGCAAGGCGCGATCGGCCCCACGGGGACCACGGGCGCGCAAGGTCCGATCGGCCCGACCGGCGCAACGGGTGCTGCGGGCGCAACGGGTGCGACCGGTAGCGTTGGAGCGACGGGTGCGGCCGGTGCGACAGGTGCGACGGGTGCAGTGGGCGCGACCGGAGCCACGGGTGCTGCTGGTGCGACGGGGGCAACCGGTGCCGCGGGTGCAACTGGCGCGACGGGCGCGGCGGGTGCAACGGGCGCGACCGGTACCGCGGGCGCGACTGGTGCGACCGGCGCGGCCGGTGCGACTGGTGCGACGGGTGCTGCAGGTGCAACGGGCGCAACCGGTGCTGCCGGTGCAACGGGCACGACGGGTCCCGCAGGTGCAACCGGTGCTACCGGTGCCGCAGGTGCACCGGGTGCAACCGGAGCCGCAGGAGCGACCGGCGCCACGGGTGCGGCTGGTGCGACGGGCGCGACCGGTGCCGCTGGCGCAACGGGCGTCACTGGCGCGGCAGGCGCAACGGGTGCCACTGGTACCGCTGGTGCGACGGGCGCAACCGGAGCAACGGGCGCAACCGGAGCAACGGGGGCAGCCGGGGCAACCGGTGCGACTGGTGTCGGAACGGCAGGAGCCACGGGTGCGACGGGGGCCGCTGGGTCAACGGGCGCGACGGGCGCGACCGGAGCGACGGGCGCCACCGGAGCGACGGGCGCCACTGGAGCCACCGGCGCGACGGGCGCCACCGGAACCACCGGAGTCGGTTTCACCTCGGCGGTCCCGATCGCCACCAAGACCGCGAACTACACGATCGATCCGGCCACCGATTTCCTGATCTTCTGCAATGCGACGGGCGTCGCGACCGGCGTCACCATCACGCTGCCGACCGCGTCGGTCTACCCGGGCCGGATGCTCGTCGTCAAGCGGATCAACGACTCGTCGGGAGGATCGCCGAACGAGAGGTGCTTCGTGGGGCCGGTCGGCACGGTTGCGGGCACCGCGACGGTGACGCTCGACGCTCCCGGTCCCTCGCTCACCAACATCAACAGCGGCATGACGGTCGTGTCCGACGGCGCCAAGTGGTGGGTGATTTCCGCCGGACCGTGATGGCGTGAAGCGGGGGGACCGCGACCGGTCCCCGCCGGCGCGTGGACTCGCTCGCCTCGGCGAGCGGGACTCGCGCGGCCGCGCCGATTCCGGCTAAGGTTCGCGCATGTCCCGACCCTCGACTCGGCGGCACGCAGGGCCTCGGTGAACGCGTGCCCCGTCTGCAGCACGCCGGTGGCGATGATGCTCACCGGCTCGCCGTACCGCGTCTGCGAAGCGTGCGGCACGGCCTTCCAGTCGCCGGCGCGCGCCTCGTGGCGCTCCAGCGACGATCGCCCGGCTCTCGCGCCGATGCCCGAGCGCGACCGCGAGGTCAACCGGCAGCTCGCGCGCTGGCTCGTCGACACCTGCCTCAGCGCTCGCCCGGCGCGCACGCTCGATCTCGGCTGCGGCTACCCGTTCCTCGCGCATAGCCTCGCCGCGCTCGGCTGCGAAGCGGTCGGTGTCGACGTGGATCCCGTATGCGAAGCGCTGGGTCGCGACCTCGGCGTGCCGG
>DATLIR010000225.1:0-20898 GCA_035539315.1 Casimicrobiaceae bacterium | reverse complement strand
GCCCAGGTCGAACGAGGCGTTGTGGATCACCCATTGCGCGCCGCGCGCGAACTCGATGAACTCGGCGGCGACGTCGCGGAACAGCGGCTTGTCGCGCAGGTCGTCCCAGGTCATGCCGTGCACCTCGGACGCGCCGACGTCGATCTCGCGCTCCGGATTCATCTTGAGGTGCAGGTGGCGGCCGGTCGGCCGGCGGTCGACCAGCTCGAGCGCCGCGATCTCGATGATCCGATGGTCCTGCCGCGGGTCGAGGCCGGTGGTTTCGGTGTCGAGGATCAGCTGGCGCATCAGGGATCAGGGATCAGGGATCAGGGATCAGGGATCAGGGATCAGGGATCAGGGATCAGGGATCAGGGGTCAGGGATCAGGGATCAGGGATCAGGGATCAGGGATCAGGGATCAGGGATCAGGGATCAGGGATCAGGGATCAGGGATCAGGGATCAGTATAGACGCGCGATGCCGCCGATGCCATCGGGGGCACGGGTGAGCGCGCGGCAGCCCCGACCCCGATCGACGCTTCGCATCGACCGGTGTGCGCAAGCGTCCGGGGGCGAATGCGTTGCGTTGATCTATCGACTATTTGCGGTATTTCTGGATGGTCGACTGGATCTCGACGATCGCCCGCTCGATCTCGTCGTCGGTGAGGTCGCGTTGCGTGCCCTTGCGGTCGGTGAGGGTCAGCGTGCGGTCGATCTGCGTCTCGAACTCGCCCAGCCCCATCGTCTCGGTGATCGTCGAAGGCTCCTCGGCGGCCGACTCGGGGCCCCAGCGAACGCAGATGATCGACAGGTTGTCGCCGTCCGGGCCGCCGCGCTTCTCGGCCTCGCGCATCATCTGCGGCGCCGACTTGAGGATCGGCTGCGACGTGAGCCAGCTCGAGAGCTCGTGCTGAGGCATCACGCTCCACAGGCCGTCGGTGCACAGCAGCATCACGTCGCCGGCGCGCAGCGCGGTGCGCTTCGACAGGTCGATCACCGGGTCGACCAGCCCGCCCAGGCAGCTGAAGATCTTGTTGCGATCGGGATGCGAAGCGACCTCCCCGCTGCCGATGATGCCCTGGTCGACCAGGTACTGGACCTTCGAATGGTCCTTCGTCGACCCGATCAGCGCGCCCTGCCGGAACAGGTGGAAGCGCGAATCGCCGACGTGCGCCCAGTGCGCGTAGCCGGCCTGCACCACCACGGCGACGCAGGTCGTGCGCGGCGTCTCGAGCATCGAGAACTGATTGGCGTAGGAGCCGAGCGCCGCGTGCGCGCGAAGCATCGTGTCTTGCAGGAACTTGAGCGGATTGCGCAGGATCGGCTTGGCCTCCTGCTGGAAGCGCTCGACGAACAGCCGCACGCAGATCTGCGCCGCGATCTCGCCGCCGGCATGGCCGCCCATGCCGTCGGCCACGACCATCATCAGCGTGTCGCGGCCGTAGGTATACGCGATCCGGTCCTGGTTGACGCGGCGCGAGCCCTTGCGCGACTCCTGGAAGATCGTGAAGCGCATCGAACGGTGGAGGTCTGGTCGTGCCGCGGGCCGCGACGGTCGCTTCGACTGGCTTTCTTCTTCGCTCTTGTTCCGCCGCCGGCACCGGGCGACAGCGGCCGGGCGGCGGCGATTCTACCTCGCACGCCCGGGCGCGCGGTCAGGCCCCGATCTCCGAGAACAGGACGCGCTTGATGTTGCCGAGCAGCGAGAGCTTGCGCTTCTTGGGCGGGATGTCGCGGATCGCCTTCTGCAGCGCGAACACCGATTGCGGCCGTTCGAGCGGGTCGAGGCGCAGGCACCAGTCGACGACCTCGAGCAGGTTGTCCGAGTACTGGCCCGCCCAGATCTTCTTGGCCGAGACCAGGTGATCCTCCTGCACGCGCGCATCGGCGGCCTGCGGCGCGAACGCCGCGAGGCAGGCGAACATCGACGCGCCCACGCCGTAGACGTCGGTCCACGGGCCGAGCCGGTCGGGCTCGCGGTACTGCTCGGGCGCGGCGAAGCCGGGGGTGTACATCGGCGCGAGCTTGGGTCGCGTGTTGGTGAGCGTCTGGCGCGCTGCGCCGAAGTCGAGCAGCACCGGGCTGCCGTCGGTGCGCAGGTAGATGTTGGCCGGCTTGATGTCGAGGTGCAGGAGCTTGTGCGTGTGCACTTCGCGCAGCCCGTTCAGCAGATGCATGAACACGTGGCGCACCAGACGTTCGGACATCTGGTCCTGGCGCATCTGGATCTGCTGCTGCAACGTGCGCCCGCGCTCGTAGCGCATCACCATGTAGACGGTTTCGTTCGCGCGGAAGAAGTTCAGCACGCGCACGACGTTCGGGTGGTTGATCTTGGCGAGCGCGCGCCCTTCCTCGAAAAAGCACTTCATGCCGTAGCGGAACGACGTCAGGTTCTCCGCGGACGACGCCCGGACGACGTCACCCTCGGTGCGCAGCACCAGCGACGAGGGCAGGTATTCCTTGATGGCGACCGGCTGACCGACATCGTCGAACGCCCGGTAGACGATCGAGAAGCCGCCGCGGCTGATCTGCCGGTCGACCCGGTAGTTCAGCAGCTGGTATCCGCTCGGAAGGGCCTGGTTGGTGACGGGCATGCGCGTGTTTGACGGCGTCGATCCGCGAAGGCGCCGCAAAAGGCGTGCCAGCAGGCGTCCCGCGGCCTTGCGCGGGGTCCGGATAACGCATACATTCTCCCGGTGCTCCCCGCCGCTGTAAAGCCGGAAAACCGCGCGAAACCGCCGGGATTCGGGCCCACCTCCCGATGATCCTCAGCATGACCGGCTTCGCGGCCGCGTCCGCGGAGCTGCCCGGCGCCTCGCTCGCCGCCGAGCTTCGCAGCGTCAACCACCGCTACCTCGACCTGTCGCTCAAGCTTTCCGACGAGCTGCGGACGCTCGAGCCGGTCCTGCGCGACAAGCTGGCCGGCAGCCTCAAGCGCGGCAAGGTCGAGCTCCGGCTGGGTGTCGCCCGCACGTCGCCGGGCGCCGCGCGCCTCGCCGTCGACGCCGATCGCGTGGCCTCGCTCGCGGCGGCGGCCGCCGACGTCGAGCGTCAGTTGCCGCGCGCGTCGCCGCTCTCGGTCCACGAGATCCTGCGCTGGCCGGGCGTGCTGGCCGAGCCGTCGGTCGACGCCGAGACGCTCGCCGCGCGCGCGCTCGCACTGGTCGACACGGTGCTTTCCGAGCTCGCCGCCGCCCGCGCCCGCGAGGGCACGAAGCTCGCCGCCATCCTGTCGGCGCGCCTCGACGACATCAGTGCGCAGGTCGAGCGCGTCGCGCCGCGCATTCCGGCCGCGCACCTCGCGTACACCGAGAAGCTCAACGCGCGCCTGCGCGAAGCGGGCCTCGACCCCAACGAGGACCGGCTGAAGCAGGAGCTCGCGCTGTTCGCGACCAAGGTCGACGTCGACGAGGAGCTCGCGCGCCTCGCGACGCACGTCACCGAGTTCCGCCGCGTGCTCGCGGCGGGCGGCAGCGCCGGCAAGCGGCTCGACTTCCTCGCGCAGGAGCTGCATCGCGAGGCCAACACGCTGGGCTCGAAATCAGTCGATGCGGAGCTGTCGCGCGCCGCGCTCGAGCTCAAGGTGCTGATCGAGCAGATCCGCGAGCAGGTGCAGAACCTCGAGTAGCGGGGTCGCTGCGTCGGCGAGGGGCCCCGCGAAGCGGGGATCGACGACGCGCGTTTGCGATCCCCGCCGCGGCCGACACGCAGCGTCTCGCATCTCCGGTCGCTACCACGGAGGCCGCTGCGGGGTCGCTGCGACGGCGAGGGGCCGGCGACGTGAAGTTGCCGCGTGTTCCAGCGTATTCTGCGCCGGCCCTGCGCTCGTCTCGGGTCGCATCCCCGCGCGACGCGCGGGGCCCCTGCTCCGCCGCCCCGAGCGCCCCGCGAAGCGGGGATCGACGACGCGCGTTTGCGATCCCCGCCGCGGCCGACACGCGACGTCGCTCAACTCCAGCCGCTTCCAGGGAGGCCGCCGCCCGAGCGCGCGCCGAGCGAGACACACCGTAGCCGCGCCGCGCGCACCGGAGCGCGACGTAGCTCCCGCGCAGGCATAATGACCGCCCGCTTCCGCCGTCGACGCCGATGACGATCACCACCCAAAGCCCGGGCGCGTCGGGCTGCCTGTTCGTCATCGCCGCTCCCTCGGGCGGGGGCAAGACCAGCCTCGTCAACGCGCTGCTCGAAGGCGAGTCCGGCATCCGACTCTCGGTGTCGTACACGACGCGCCCGCCGCGTCCCGGCGAGCAGGAAGGCGTGCACTACCATTTCGTCGACGTGCCGCGCTTCATGGCGCTCAAGGACGCCGGCGAGTTCCTCGAGCACGCGCACGTGCACGGCAACTGGTACGCGACCTCGGCGACCTGGCTCGCCGAGCAGGTGCAGCAGGGACGCGACGTGCTGCTCGAGATCGACTGGCAGGGCGCGGCGCAGGTGCGCCGCCTGGTTCCCGGCTCGGTGTCGATCTTCATCCTGCCGCCGTCGCTCGCCTCGCTGCGCCAGCGGCTCGAAAAGCGCGGGCAGGACAGCCCCGCGGTGATCGCGCAGCGCCTCGACGCGGCGCGCGAAGAGCTGAAGCACGCAAGCGAGTTCGATTATGTTATTATGAATCAGGACTTTGCGCGGGCCGTCGACGATCTGTCCGTGATCGTGCGGGCGGCGCGCCTCGCCGCGACGCGTCAGCTGATCCGCCACGCGCGCACGTACTCCGAACTCCTGGAATCGACAAGGTAACCACCATGGCCCGCATCACGATCGAGGACTGCCTCGCGCGCATCCCCAACCGGTTCGAGCTCACGCTCGCCGCCACCAACCGTGCGCGCCAGATTTCCGCCGGCTCCACGCCGATGCTCGACGCCGACCGCGACAAGCCGACGGTGATCGCGTTGCGCGAGGTCGCGGCGGGCAAGGTCGGCATCGAGATGCTGCTGAAGTCGCCGCCGACGCCAACGCTCCCGGGGTAAGGACCCCGCAAGGTCCCAGGCCCCACCCGGGCATGTCGGAGATCGGCGAGTTCACCCGGCACCTCGGCCACTACCTCGGCCAGCCCGACGTCGCGCTGGTCGAGCGCGCGTTCGACTTCTCCGAGTCCGCCCACCGCGGCCAGTTCCGCAAGTCGGGCGAGCCCTACATCACGCACCCGCTGGCGGTCGCCAGCATCCTGTCGCAGTGGCGCCTCGACGCGCAGGGGCTCGCCGCCGCCCTGTTGCACGACGTGATGGAGGACACCACCGTCACGAAGGTCGAGATCGAGACCACGTTCGGCAAGCCGGTCGCCGACATGGTCGACGGCGTCTCGAAGCTCGACCAGATCGCGTTCGACACGCGCGAGGAGGCGCAGGCCGAGAGCTTCCGCAAGATGCTGCTCGCGATGGCGCGCGACGTCCGCGTCATCCTGATCAAGCTCGCCGACCGGCTGCACAACATGCGCACGCTCGACGCGATGGCGCCGGTGCACCGCAAGCGCATCGCGCGCGAGACGCTCGACATCTACGCGCCGATCGCCAACCGCCTCGGCCTCAACGCGCTCTACCTCGAGCTGCAGGACCTGTCGTTCAAGCAGCTCCACCCGATGCGCTACCGGATCCTCGCCGCCGCGATCAAGGCGGCGCGCGGCAACCGGCGCGAGGTGATGAACCGGCTCATCGACTCGATCCGCCAGGGGCTCGCCGCCACCGGCATCGAGGCGGCGGTGACCGGCCGCGAGAAGACCATCTACTCGGTCTACAAGAAGATGCGCGAGAAGCGCTACACGTTCTCGCAGGTGTTCGACATCTACGGCGTGCGCGTGCTGTGCGCCGACAAGGCGCGCTGCTACGAGGCGATGGGCGTGCTGCACGACCTCTACAAGCCGATCCCCGGCAAGTTCAAGGACTACATCGCAATCCCGAAGGCGAACGGCTACCAATCGATCCACACGACGCTGTTCGGCCCGTTCGGCACGCCGCTCGAGGCGCAGATCCGCACGCACGACATGAACCGCGTCGCGGAGGCTGGCGTCGCGGCGCACTGGCTCTACAAGTCGGGCGGCGCGATCGACCTCGAGGAGGCGCAGCGCGAGACGACCAAGTGGCTGCAGAGCCTGCTCGAGATCCAGAGCGAGTCGCGCGACAGCAAGGAGTTCCTCGAGCACGTCAAGGGCGACCTCTTCCCCGAGGAGATCTACGTATTCACGCCGAAGGGCAAGATCATGGCGCTGCCGCGCGGCGCGACCGCGGTCGACTTCGCCTATGGCGTGCACACCGACATCGGCCACCACTGCGTGGCCGCGCGCATCAACTACGAGCTCCTGCCGTTGCGTACCGAGCTCAAGAACGGCGACCACGTCGAGATCCTGACCGCGCCGACCGCGCGCCCCAACCCGTCGTGGCTCGCGTTCGTCGCGACCGGCAAGGCGCGCTCCCGCATCCGCCATTTCCTGAAGGGGCTGCAGCAGAAGGAGTCCGCGGCGCTGGGCGAGCGGCTCCTGGCGCAGGCGCTCGCAACGCTCAAGGTCGATCCCGAGTCGATCAGCTGGGACCGTTGGGAGGGGCTCGCGCGCGAGTTCGGCGCGAAGAGCCAGCTCGACATCCTCGCCGACATCGGGCTCGGAAAGCGATTGTCGTTCGTGGTCGCGCAGGCGCTCACCCGCGGCGGCGTCAAGGGCGAATCCGAGGCGCCCGCCGCGCCGACCAAGGCCGGCGCGCTCACGCTGCGCGGCGTCGAGGGCGTGGCGATCATGTACGCCAAGTGCTGCCGGCCGATTCCCGGCGATGCCGTCGTCGGCCAGTTCCGGCGGGGCCAGGGGCTCACCGTGCACGTGCGCGACTGCCCGTCGCTCAAGCGGCAGCGGATCGACCAGGGCGAGATCATCGACGTCGAGTGGTCGCCGGACGTGCAGGGCGTGTTCGACGCAGGCGTGCGGCTGGTCGTGTCGGACCGCCGCGGCCTCCTCGCCGACCTCGCCACCGCGATCGCCGACGCTGACGCCAACATCGACACGGTGTCGATGGAGCGGCCCGACGGCGGCAACGTGATCGCGATGTTCTTCGGCGTGCAGGTGCGCGGGCGCCAGCACCTCGCGCAGGTGATGCGTGCGATGCGCCACGTCCCCGACGTCAAGCGCCTCGGCCGCGCGCGCACGTAGTTGCGGGCTGTGGATCCGGCTTCAGCCGGACGCTTTTCCCGTCACCACGACGCTTCCCTGTCCGGCGTCGACGAGATTCGATGGATCGTGAGGTCCGCGCCGTTGTATTCCTGTTCCGCGTCCAGCCTCAGGCCCACGAACGCCTTGAGCGCGCCGTAGACGATCGCCGCGCCGGCGCAGGCGACGGCGATGCCGAGCAGCGTGCCCGCGACCTGCGCGCCGATCGAGACGCCGCCGAGCCCGCCCAGCGCCTTCGACCCGAAGATCCCGCAGGCGATGCCGCCCCAGGCGCCGCAGATCCCGTGCAGCGGCCACACGCCCAGCACATCGTCGATCTTCCAGCGGTTCTGCGTCATCGTGAACAACACGACGAACAGCGCGCCGGCGACCGCACCGGTCGCGAGCGCGCCGATCGGGTGCATCACGTCCGAGCCCGCGCAAATCGCAACGAGGCCCGCGAGCGGGCCGTTGTGCACGAAGCCCGGGTCGTTGCGCCCCACCAGGTACGCGGCGATCGTGCCGCCCGCCATCGCCAGCAGCGAGTTCGCCGCGACGAGCCCGGAGATCTTGTCGAGCGTCTGCGCACTCATCACGTTGAAGCCGAACCAGCCGACCGACAGGATCCATGCCCCGAGCGCGAGGAACGGGATCGACGACGGCGGATGTGCGGAGACGCCGCCCTCGCGCGAGTAGCGCCCGCGCCGCGCGCCGAGTAGCAGCACGGCGACAAGCCCGATCCACCCGCCCATGGCGTGCACGACGACGCTGCCCGCGAAGTCGTGGAACTCCTCGCCGAAAGCGCCCTTGATCCACGCCTGGATGCCGTAGTGCTGGTTCCACGCGATGCCTTCGAAGAACGGATAGACGAAGCCGACCAAGAGGAAGGTCGCGGCGAGCTGCGGCCCGAAACGCGCACGCTCGGCGATGCCGCCCGACACGATCGCCGGAATCGCCGCGGCGAACGTGAGCAGGAAGAAGAACTTGACGAGGTCGTAGCCGCTCTTCTGTGCCAGCGTCTCGGCGCCGGCGTAGAACTGCACGCCATACGCGACGGCGTAGCCGATGAAGAAGTACGCGACCGTCGACATCGAGAAGTCGACGAGGATCTTAACCAGCGCGTTCACCTGGTTCTTCTTGCGAACGGTGCCGAGCTCGAGGAACGCGAAGCCCGCGTGCATGGCGAGCACGAGGATCGCGCCGAGCAGGATGAACAGCGTGTCGGTCCCGGACTTCAGCATTTCCATGATCGCTCCCCCCTGCGGCGTCGGTGACGCGGCACGATAGCACCACTGTGGTGCGGCGGAGCGCCGCCCGGCAGATCAGCGCGCGCGAAGCCGCGGCGCGAGGGCGACTTTCGCCGCGACGGGCAACGCGAGCGCGAGCGGGCCGGGGCCGGGACCGACGGGGCCGGCGAACGCGGCGCGGCCACCGTGCCCGGCGCGAACGTGCCGCCGGTCATCGTGAGCGGACCCGACGTCATGGTCACGACCAAGCACCGGGCGCTTGCATCGCGATAGCGACCGGGAACGTGCCTTGCTGGATGAAGCGGCCGCTCCGGATGTCCACCGCGCCGGCGAACGCCGGCGAATCGCCGGACGTCGATAGTGCGTCGGGACCGGCGTCGAGAGCAGGCATGCAAACGACGGCATGACGCATCGCGACCTGCCAGGTCAATGCTTGTGCGGCGTGCGCCCCGCGCGCCGGTAGTGCTCGCGCAGCACGTCCCGGCCCCAATCCCCCTCGGCGTCGCGCCACACCGAGTGGATGTGGTTGCCGCCCGAGTTGTCGAGCTCGATCAGCATGCGGGCGCCCTGCACGCGAAAATAATACGGCTCACCGCGCCTGCTCGACCCGGCCCAACCGAAGCGAAGCGTCTCGAGGCCGCCCTCACGCACGCGGGCGAGGCGCGCGTCGGCGAGCGGCGGCAGCAGGTGCTCGGCAAACGCGGTCACGAGCTTCAGCAGCGTCGCCTGCTGCGCGGGGGTGAGCGCGCCGAAGGACACGCCGGCCGGCGCCATCGGTTCGAGCTTTGTTTCGTTGCGCGACACGATGTCGCCGTACGGGCGTTCGTCGATCACCGCGGCCTTGCGCTGCGCGGCGTCGAGCGAATCGAGCAGCTCCCTCGCCAGGTCCTCCTCGCGCACGAGCACCCGGTGGGCCTTGTTCATGCCCGCCTTCGGGAAGTCGCGTGGAAGCTCGGCGGGATTCGCGCCGAAGAACTGCGGCAGCGTCGCGACGTAGCGGTCGCCGACCAGCGTGAAGTGCAGCGACAGGTGGTGCCCTTCGACGCGCCAGCCCCAGGGCGCGTCGGCCGACGGCGTGCCGTAGAGCGCGAACGCGTAGTTGTCCGGGTCGCGCGAGAGCCCGAAGGTCTCGACTTCGCGCAGCACGATCTCGAGCGCCATCACCGCGCGGACCTTCGCGAGGCCGGCCTCCGAGAGCGCCGAGCGCATCAGCGCGGTGGACGCCGCCCGCTGCGCGTCGCCCATCGATTTCCATGGGACGCCATCGCGACCGCGCGGCGTGTAGTTCCAGTCGCTGCGCGCGGCGTCGGTGAGCGGAAGCTCGAGCGAGGATCGCGCCGCCGCCGGCGTCGCTGCTGACAGCGCACGCGCCGCATCGACCGCTCCCGCCGCGCGCGCGGGGGCCGCGACCATCGCCGCGACGACGAGCAGTGCGGTCGCCGCGAGGCGCCGCATCGCGCGCTTACGCGGGGGCCTTCGAGAGCAGCGTCTGCAGCTCGCCGCTCTGGTACATCTCGCGCATGATGTCGCAGCCGCCGACGAACTCGCCATCGACGTAGAGCTGCGGGATCGTGGGCCAGTTCGCGTACGCCTTGATGCCCTGGCGGATGTCGTCGTCGGCGAGCACGTTGACACTGAAGAAGTCGCCCGCCCCGCAGCGCTTGAGGATCTCGGTCGCCGTCGCCGAAAAGCCGCATTGCGGGGACTGTGGCGTGCCCTTCATGTAGAGGACCACGCGGTGGCCCTGCACCTGCTCGCGAATCTTGTCCTGGACGTTCATGGGGGTTCTCCCGTCCTCGAGAGCCTGATTCTACCAAGTCACGATCGGTCGCCCCGAAGGCCCGCTATTCCTTCACTGCGCCGGTCAGGCCCGAAACGTAATACTCGACGAAGAACGAGTAGAGGATCGCGACCGGCAGCGAGCCCAGCAGGGCGCCCGCCATCAGCGAGCCCCAGTGGTAGACGTCGCCTTCGACCAGCTCGGTGACCACGCCGACCGGCACCGTCTTCACCTCGGAGGACGAGATGAAAGTGAGCGCGTAGATGAACTCGTTCCACGACAGCGTGAACGCGAAGATCCCCGCCGAGATCAGCCCAGGCACCGCGAGCGGCAGCACGATGCGCCACAGGATCTGCAGACGCGTCGCCCCGTCGATCAGCGCGCACTCCTCGAGCTCGTAGGGAATGCTCTTGAAGTAGCCCATCAGGAGCCAGGTGCAGAACGGGATCAGGAACGTCGGATAGGTCAGGATCAGCGCGAGGCGCGTGTCGTAGAGCTGCGCCTTGTACACGATCGCCGCGAGCGGGATGAACAGGATCGACGGCGGCACCAGGTAGGCGAGGAAGATGGAGAGGCCGACGTAGCGCGAGCCGCGGAAGCGCAGCCGCTCGATCGCGTACGCGGCCAGCACGCTGAAGGCGAGCGAGATGACCGTCGCCGCGACCGACACGATGATGGTGTTGAGCAGCCAGTCCGGGTACGCCGTGTCGAACAGGAGCTTCTTGACGTGGGCGAGCGTCGGGTTCTTGACCCAGAACGGGTTGCCTTCCCGCGACAGGAGCTCCTCGTTCGGCTTGAAGGTCGTGATCACCATCCAGTAGAACGGGAACAGCAGCACGAACAGGAAGACTCCGAGCGGCAGCCAGAGCGTGACGAGGCGCCGCGGAAGCGAGGTCAGGTAATTCATGCCGGCGGCGTCGGTCGCGGCCTTCACTTGTCGCTCCCGCCCTGCTGCCACGCGCGTCGCTGCAGGCCGTAGAAGCTGAAGAGGATCGCGGCGAGCAGGAACGGGATCATCGCGGTCGCGATCGCGGCGCCTTCGCCCAGGCTGCCGCCGGAGATGGCGCGCTGGAACGACAGCGTGGCCATCAGGTGCGTGGCGTTGAGCGGGCCGCCGCGCGTGAGCACGTAGATCAGCTGGAAGTCGGTGAAGGTGAACAGCACCGAGAACGTCATGACGACGGCGATGATCGGCGTGAGCAGCGGCAGCGTCACATGGCGAAAGCGCTGCCACCCCGACGCGCCGTCGAGGGCCGCGGCCTCGTAGAGCGACGGCGAGATCGTCTGCAGTCCCGCGAGGAGCGAGATCGCCACGAACGGCACGCCGCGCCAGATGTTGGCCGCGATGGTCGACAGGCGGGCGAGCCAGGGCTCGCCGAGGAAGTCGATGTAGGTGGTGATCCACCCCATCCTGACCAGCGCCCAGCTGATGATCGAGAACTGCGCGTCGTAGATCCACCAGAACGCGATCGCCGACAGCGCCGTGGGCACGATGAACGGGAGCAGGATGATCGCGCGGAAGAACGCCTTGAACGGCAGGTGCTCGTTCAGCAGCACCGCGAGCCACAGGCCGAGGCCGAACTTGATGGCGCTCGCGATGATCGTGTAGAAGAGCGTGTTGAACAGCGCGAGGCGCGTGACCGCGTCGCCCCACAGGAACACGAAGTTCTCGAGGCCGACCCACTGGCCGTCGCGGCCGATCTTGGCGTCGGTGAAGCCGAGCCAGGTGCCGAGCCCGAGCGGATAGGTGAGGAAGAACAGCAGCAGCGAAGCCGCGGGCAGCAGGAACAGGATGCCCAGGACGTTGCGGTTGTCGAGGATGCGGTCCACGGCGGGCGGCGGGCGGCGGCCCACGCCCGGCGCCACAGCGCCGGGCGCAGGCCTGGTGGGATGACTACGAGGTGACGCGCCGCACGGCGCGCCGCACGGCGCGCTCGACTGCGCCGACGGCCTTGCCGGCCGCCTTGCGGACACCGCTCATCGTCGAGCTTCCGGACGCCTTTTTGCGTGCCGCCTTGCGTCCAGTCTTGCGTGCCGTCTTGCGTGCCGTCTTGCGTGCCGTCTTGCGCGCGGTCTTGCGCCCGGTCTTGCGTGCCGTCTTGCGCGCCGTCCGCTTCGCCGCCGGGCGCTTCCCCGCGGTCTTCTTCGCGGCCTTGCGCCGGGTCGTCTTCTTCGCGGCCTTCTTCGCGGCCTTCTTCTCGGCCCCGCTGCCGCGCTTGATGTCTGCGGCGTGCGCACGCGAGTACTGCTGGATGTCCTTGAACTTGCCGCCCTTGTCGCGGACGGCGTAGAGCTTCTTGCCCTTGCTGCTGCGCATCACGGTACGTTTGGCCATGCGACCTCCTGTCTGGGGTTCAGGTCACGTTCCACCGGGGCGCTTTCGCCCGGCGCCTGCGGCCGATTGTGAGGGCGCGCCCGCGTCGGCCTCGCGGGCGCGCTGATCGCAACGCTTGCGCTACACCTTGTAATAGCGTTCCGCCCGCTTCTGCGCCCGTTCCGCCGCTTCCTTGGGCGACTTCGACCCCGAAGCGGCCTCCGCGACCATGTTCGGAATGATGAAGTCGGCCACGCATGCCGCGGACGCGTAGCCCAGCTCGCCGGCGTAGCCGTTCGGCGTCATGTTCTTCATGCAGTCGCGGTACGGCGTGTTCTTCGGGTCCGACGTCCAGAACGGCGTGGACTCGTAGCCTGCCAGCGGATGGCAGACGTAGCCGATCGACGCCTCCTGCCACGGGAGGTACTGCTCGCGCTCCATCATGAAGCGCAGGTATTCCTTCGCGGCATTCGGGTACTTCGAATACTTGAAGATCATCATCGGGAAGACCAGGTTGAGCTCGCGCGCCTTGCCGTCGAGGCCGAGCGGGAAATAGGCGTGCTGGATGTCCTTGGCCATCTCCTGCAGCTTCGGATCCGGCGACGTCTTGGCGGCGTAATACACCGAGATGCCGTTCGCGGTGAGCGAGAGCTGGCCGTCGAGGAATGCCTTGTTGTTGTTCGGGTCGAGCCACGAGAGCGTGCCGGGCAGGAACGTCTCGTAGAGCTGCTTCGCGTACTCGAGCGCGGCGATCGTCTCGGGGCTGTTGATGACGACGTTGTTCTTGGCGTCGACCAGCTTGCCGCCGTGCGCCCAGACGAGCCAGTGCGTCCAGCTCGAGTCGCCGGTGGCGTTGCCGAGCGCGAAGCCCGCCGGCGTGCCCTTGGCCTTCAGCGCCTGGCACAGCCTGAGGAAGCCCGCCATGTCGCGCGGGACCGTGTCGAATCCCGCGGCCTTGACGTGGCTGTCGCGGTAGACCACGGCGTTGCCGGCCGCGCCCATCATGATGGCCACCCAGCGCTTGCCGTGCATCCCGTAGGCCTTCGCCGACTCGTACCAGCCGCCGTACTTGTTGCCGAGGTAGGTCGCGACGTCGGTGACGTCGACGAGCTTCTCCGGATACTGGTGCGCATCCTCCATCGTGCTGATGATGATGTCCGGCCCGCTGCCGACGTTCGCCGCGACCGCGGCCTTGGGACGCACGTCCTCCCAGCCTTCCGCGTCGATGCGCACGTCGATGCCGGTCGCCTGCGTGAACTTCTTGGTGTTCGCCGCCCAGACGTCCTCGTCGCCCTGCACGAAGCGCTTCCAGCGCAGCACGCGCAGCTTCGCGCCCTTCTCCGGATTGAAACGCGTCTGCGCCGACGCGTCCGCCGGCAGCAGCAGCGAACCGCTTCCCAGCGCCGTCGTCGCCGCCACGCCAGCCGTCGTCTTCAGGAACTCCCGTCGCTTGAACTCGCTCATCACTCCTCCTTGAGGTGCCTGTGGGGCTCGAGCTGTCGAAGGCGCTCGATCGAAATGACCCTTCGCTTCAGGCCGCGAGGCGCGCGCCCGACGAAGCGTCGAAAAGGTGGGCCCGCTCGGCGTCGGGCCGCAGTCCCACGCGATCGCCGGCCCGGCACGACACGCGGTCGCGCAGCACGGCAATCACGTCCTGGCCGCCGATGCGGCAGACGACCTGCGTGTCCGCGCCGGTCGGCTCGATGACGACGACCTCGCCCGCCAGGCCAACGGACGGGTCGACCAGTGCGAGATGCTCGGGGCGGATGCCGTAGAGCACCTCGCGGCCGTCGTCCGGAGCGCCCGGGGCGGCGATGTCGCCACCGGAGGCGAGCACCACGCGCGTTCCCGCGCCGTTGCGACGCACGACCCCGGGCAGCATGTTCATCGTCGGCGAGCCGATGAAGCCCGCGACGAAGGTGTTGACCGGCCGGTCGTAGAGCTCGAGCGGCGCGCCGGTCTGCTCGACGATGCCGTCGCGCATCACGACGATGTTGTCGGCCATCGTCATCGCCTCGATCTGGTCGTGCGTGACGTAGATCGAGGTCGTCTTGAGGCGCTGGTGCAGCTCCTTGATCTCGGTGCGCATCGCCACGCGCAGCTTGGCGTCGAGGTTGGACAGCGGCTCGTCGAACAGGAACACCTGCGGGTCGCGCACGATTGCGCGGCCCATCGCGACGCGCTGGCGCTGGCCGCCGGAGAGCTGGCGCGGGTAGCGGTCGAGGAGCGCCCCGAGCCCCAGGATGCCCGCGGCGCGGTCGACCTGCCGGGTGATCTCGTCGCGCGGCGTCTTCGCGAGCATCAGCGCGAACGACATGTTGTCGCGCACCGTCATGTGCGGGTAGAGGGCGTAGTTCTGGAACACCATCGCGACGTCGCGCGCCTTGGGCGGCACGCGGTTGACGACGCGATCGCCGATGCGGATCTCGCCCTCGGTGATCTCCTCGAGGCCGGCGATCATGCGGAGGAGCGTCGACTTGCCGCAGCCGGAGGGCCCGACCAGCACGCAGAACTCGCCGTCCGCGATGTCGACGTCGACCCCGCGGATGACGTGGGTCGCGCCGAAATGCTTGTGCACGGACGCGATGCCCACCGCGGCCATGGTGATCCTCCGCGCCCGTCGTTCGTCGTCGCGCCGCTGCGCCCGGGCGGTGGGCGCGCGACGTCGTGGAAACTAGGGCCGGCGCGTGCCTGCGGTCACGACGTAGTCGGGACGCCCGGTCGCGAGCCAGGTGACGAGGTTCTGCGCGGCCTTGCGGCGCAGCTCCTTCTCCGACTCGACCGAATAGAACGCCGCATGCGGGGTCAGAATAACACGCGGGTGCGTGGTCAGACGCGAGCCCGCGGGCACCGGCTCGACCGGCAGCACGTCGAGTGCGAGTCCGGCCAGCGTCCCGCGGTCGAGCGCGTCGAGCGCGGCGTCCACGTCGAGCACCGCGCCGCGCGCCGTGTTCACGAGATAGGAGCCGGGGCGCATGGCGGCGAGCACCCCGGCGGCGACCATGCCGCGCGTCTCGTCGTTGAGGGGCACGTGCAGTGAGACGATGTCCGCCTGCGCGAACAGCTCGCGCAGGGCCGCGCGCTCGACGTAGGCCGGGAAGTCACCGTCGATCAGGTAGGGGTCGCAGGCGACCACGCGCTTGAACAGGTTGCGCGACACGTGCGCCATGCGCTTGCCGATGCGGCCGAGGCCGACGATCCCCAGCGTGAGCTCGCTGGCCCGCTTGACCGGCCCGGCCGTCGTGTAGTGCCAGTGGCCGCCGGTGACGTCGCGGTGCCAGCCGACGACGTTGCGCACCAGCGCGAGCGCAAGGGCGAGCGCGTGGGTGGCGACCTCGCCCACGCCGTAGTCCGGCGAGTTGGCGACCCAGACGCCGTGCTTCGCGCACGCGCGCGTGTCGATCGTGTCGAAGCCCGCGCCGATGCGGCTCACGATCCCGAGGTCGGGCAGAGCAGCCACGACGCGCTCGGTGATCGGGGCGTACTGGAGCAGGATGCCGCGCGCGTGCCGCGCGGCGCGGATGACGTCGTCCTCGGTCCTGCACTGCGCCAGCGCGAGCTCGATGCCGTGGCGGGCGAGGAGGTCGCGCTCGAGCGAGATGTCCTGGTAGTCGTAGTCGGCGAAGAGAATCGTGGACATCGACGGAACGGTTGGCGCAGGACGCCGCATCTTGCCGACGCCCTACGGACGGGTCAAGTGGCCTGACCGCCTCCCGGTCCGCCCCGCGCAATGCGCTCGAGGGGCTCTCGCCGGCTAGCCGGTCGCGATGGCGCGGCAGGTCGTGCCAGAATCGCATCGACGCGCTTGCGTCGATCCGGCGACTCCATGACCCACTCCCTCCTTCGCACCACGATCGCCGGCAGCCTGCCCAAGCCCGCCTGGCTCGCCGAACCGAACAAGCTGTGGGCGCCGTGGCGGCTCGAGGGCGAGTCGCTTGCGGAGGGCAAGCGCGACGCGGTGCGACTCGCCCTGCGCGACCAGGAGCGCGCGGGCATCGACATCGTCACCGACGGCGAGCAGACGCGCCGCCATTTCGTGACCACGTTCATCGAGCAGCTCGACGGCGTCGACTTCGCGAACCGGCGCACCGTGCGCATCCGCAATCGCTACGACGCCGACGTGCCGGTGGTGGTCGGGCCCGTGGCGCGCCGCGGGCCGGTATTCGTCGATGACGCGGCGTTCCTGCGCGGCGCCACGGAGCGCCGCGTCAAGGTGACGCTGCCCGGGCCGATGACGATGGTCGATACGCTCTACGACGCGCACTACCGCAGTCGCGCGAAGCTCGCCTGGGCGTTCGCCGAGATCCTCAATGCGGAAGCGCGCGAGATCGCCGCGACCGGCGTCGACGTGATCCAGTTCGACGAGCCGGCGTTCAACGTGTTCTTCGACGAGGTGCGGGACTGGGGCGTCCGGACCCTCGAGCGGGCCGCGGAGGGCCTGGCCTGTACGACCGCCGTCCACATCTGCTACGGGTACGGCATCCAGGCGAACATCGACTGGAAGAAGTCGCTCGGCGGGGAATGGCGGCAGTACGAGCAGACCTTCCCGCTGCTGGCCGCCTCGGCGATCGACCAGGTCTCGCTCGAGTGCGCGAACTCGCATGTGCCGATCGACCTCATCGAGCTGTTGCGCGGCAAGGACGTGCTGGTCGGGGCGATCGACGTCGCCGATCCTCGCGTCGAGTCGGCCGAGGACGTGGCCCGCGTGATTCGCTCGGCGCTTCGGTTCGTGGCGCCGGACAAGCTCCACCCCTGCACCAACTGCGGGATGGTGCCGCTGTCGCGCCCGGTCGCCCGCGGCAAGCTCGAGGCGCTCGGCGCCGGCGCGGCCCGGGTCCGGGCCGAGCTCGCCTGAACCGCCTGCATCGGAGGCCGTCTTCCGGCTTCCTGGCGGCATCGGAGGCTCGGCCGCCGCGCCCCCGTCCCCGGGATTCCAAGGGGTTCCCGACGCGTTGACAGGGTCAAAATCGTCTACAATACCGGCCGTTTTTGATTCAAGTGCGAAAGCGCACGCGGTTTCGCGCCCGCTCGACGTCCTTGAGATCGAAACACCGGCCGGGCGGGTTCCCGGAACACGACGACTCAAGGAACGACAGCTATGCCTACCGGAACCGTCAAGTGGTTCAACGACGCCAAGGGGTTCGGCTTCATCACGCCGGACGGCGGCGGCGAAGACCTGTTCGCGCATTTCTCGGCCATCAACATGCCGGGCTTCAAGACCCTGAAGGAAGGGCAGAAGGTCCAGTTCGAAGTCACGCAGGGCCCCAAGGGCAAACAGGCGTCGAACATCCAGCCGGCGTAGGCGTTACGCCCGGACTCCGGGCCGCCGCGCAGACTGGCGAAAGGCCGGGCGCCTCGGGGCGCCCGGCTTTTTTTGCGTCGATCCGCTTTCGCTCCCCGCGCCCCGCTTCCCTGCGGGCCGGCGCAGGGCCGGCCCGCTCCTCCCACACCCTCAACGTCAGCGACTGCGGAAACCCTTGACCGGACGCGACGAGCGTCGCCGCGCCGCGTAGGTGCCGGCCAGCGCCAGCAGCGTTGCCAGCGTCGCGAGGCCGATCGGCGAGTTCACCGGCACCGGGCGGACCGGTGGCGGCGGCGCGGGGGTCAGGCGCTCGTTGGTGAACGTGCACACGATCTGCGTATCGCTCGGCGACACCGTCAGGAGCCCGTTGACGAGCGGATTAGCGTTGCCCGTGCAGGAGAGGCTCACCAGGTACTGGCCGAGTCCCGGATTCAGGATCGCGCCCTCCGCCAGCGTGGCGACCTCGCCCGGGGTTACCGCCACCGCGGCGCCGTTGTCCGTCTCGTTGGCCGACCCCGCCACCGAGTTGAGCGCCGCAGCGGCGCCGTTGACGATGCCCGTCGCGGACAGCGACACCGAGGCGTTGATCGACGCGTTGATCCACGTCTTGCGAAGCTGCAGCGTCGCACCACCCTGGACTCGCGTGTTGGTGTACGTGCACACGACGTCGTTGTCCGGCATCGTGAACGTAGCGCCTGGCGCGGTGCCGGACAGCGTGGCGCCCGTGCACGCCACCGTCGTCGTGTAGCTGGCCTGCGAGCCCGTGTTGAACGTCTCGGCCGGCAGCGTCACGAGCGCACCCGGACCGTTCGACACCGGGGTGCCGTTCGTCGCGTTGTTGCCGGTCGAGGTCGACTGCACCGTCGCGTTGTTGGCGAGGCCGGTCGTGGTGACCGTGACCTGGTCGCCGTTCACGCCGTTCACCCACACCTTGCGCAGCGTCAGGTTCCGCAGCACCCTCGTGTTCGTGTACGTGCAGACCACGACCGCGTCGGGCATCGTGAACGTCGCCGGCGGCGTGCTCGACGACGGGGTCGCGCCGGTGCACGCCACGGTGGTCGTGTAGCTCGACTGCGAGCCCTGGCTGAACGTCTCGGCGGGAAGCGTCACCGTCCCGCCCGGCGCGTTCGTCACGGCCGTGCCGGTGTCGGTGTTGTTGCCCGTCGAGGTCGACGTCACCGAGGCGTTGCTGGCGAGACCCGTCGTCGCGACCGTAATCTGGTCGCCGCTCGTGCCGTTCACCCACGCCTTCCTGAGCGTCAGGCCGCGCGACGCCCGCGTGTTGGTATAGGTGCAGACGACGTCCGCGTCGGGCATCGTGAACGAGGCCGGCGGCGCGGACGACGAGGCCGTGGCGCCCGTGCACGACAGCGTCGTCGTGTAGTTCGCCTGCGAGCCGGGACCGAAGGTCTCCGCCGGCAGCTGCACGGTCGCCCCGGCCAGGTTGAACACCTGCGTCCCGGTCGTCGTGTTGTTCCCCGTCGACGTCGACGCCACCGAGGCGTTGCTGGCGAGCCCGGTCGTCGTCACCGTGATCGCGTCGCCGCTGATCGCGTCGACCCAGATCTTCCTGAGCGTCAGCCCGCGGAGGATCGCATCGGTGTCGCAGGCCTGGTTGTCGCTCAGGTCGGAATCGATCACCGTCGCGGGCGGATCGATCGTGGCGCAGTTCTGGACCGACGAGGGCGAGTAGTCGGTCGCGAGCGTCGCCTGGATCGTGTAGGTCAGCGTCCCGCCCTTCGGGATCGTGACCGAATCGACGATGGGACCGGTGCCGTTCGGCGTGCAAACGGCGTTCGTCGACGGCGCGCAGGTCCACGAGCTGAACGTCATGCCCGCGGGCGGCGTGTCGGTGAACGTGGCGCCGGCGACGGCCGCGACGTTGGCGAGATCGGCGTTGGTGACGATGACGGTGTAGGTCGTCGTGCCGCCCGCCTTCAGCTGCGTGATGCCGTCGTCCTTCGAGATCGTCAGGTGCGACAAGCCCGTCGAGGTGACGGTCGCCGCGACCGGCTCCACGTTGGTGAAGTTCTGGGTCGACGTGAGCGCCCCCGAAGGCACCTGGTTGATCAGGTTGCCCGCCGCCACGGCCTGCGTCAGCACCTGGATCGTGCAGATCTTGCCCGCGGCGACGGACGCGTTCGCCAGCGTCACCTTGGTGTCGAGCGCCACGGCGGTCAACGTGCCGAGCGCGCAGCCGGTGCCCAACGCGCAGTTCACGGGCACCGCCGCGATCCGCAGGCCGGCCGGCAGGTTGTCTTCCAGGTTGACACCGGTGAGGTTGAGCGCGTTCTGCGCGGTGTTGACGATGCGCAGGAACATCGTCGAGGTTCCCATCAGGTCGACGACGGCAGGCTCGAACGACTTGGTGAGCGAGACGTTGCCGGTGACGCGCGTGAGGCTCGCGGTGATCGGCGAGAGGTTGCTGTAGCTGCCCTGGCCGGTAACGACCGTGAAGTTCCCGGCCGGGATCGAGTTGATGGCCGTCGCGGCGCTTCCGGCAGGCGTGCGCACGTAGACGCGGATCGTGCAGCTCGCGTTATTGCCGGGCGGGTTGCCGGTGAACTGGATCGACGTGGCGCCCGCCGGCGCGGTGAGCGTGCCGACGCAGGCGTTCGCCGCCGGCGTCGCCGCGACCGGCGACACCGTGTGCTGCGTCGGGCCGCTGCCCGGCAGCGGATCGTCGATCGTGAAGCTCGACCACGCGGGCGCACCGTTGGGCTGCGTGATCGTGATCGTCAGCAGCGAGTCGGTTCCTGCCGACACGCTGCTCGGGGAGAAGCTTTTCGAGGCGGTGGCCGCGGCGTTCACCACCAACGTTCCCGAGATCGCCACCACGTTCCTGACCACCGGGCCGGCCGGCGGCGTTCCGGAAACCGCGTTGACCGGCAACGAGTTGACGCGGTTGCCCGTCGTCGTGTTGTTGTACGTCTGCACGGTGAAGGTGATCGTGCAGGTCGCGCCGGCGGCGAGCGTGCCGCCCGCGAACGCGATCTGCTTCGAATCCGGGCTGATCGTGGCCGTCAATCCGCAATCGTTCGTCGGCGCCGGCAGCGCGAGGACGGTGATCGCTCCCGCTCCGCCGCCCATCGTCCCCTGGACGTTGTCGTTGAACGTGATGTTGGTGAGCGTGCTGGCGGTCTCGTTCTTGAG
>DATLIR010000224.1:0-9192 GCA_035539315.1 Casimicrobiaceae bacterium | reverse complement strand
CGAAGGCGATCCTGGACTATCCGAACGTCGATGCCGACCTGAAGAAGGCGGTGGAGTCGGTGGCGCGCGGACACGCCTCGCCCCGCGCGTTCTACGTCGACAAGGTGGCCGAGGGCGTGGCGACCATCGCCGCCGCCTTCTGGCCGAAGAAGGTCATCGTGCGCATGTCCGACTTCAAGTCGAACGAGTACAAGAAGCTGATCGGCGGTTCGCGCTACGAGCCGGACGAGGAAAACCCGATGCTGGGCTTCCGTGGCGCGTCGCGCTACATCTCCGAAGACTTCGCCGAAGCGTTCGAGATGGAATGCAAGGCCATGAAGCGCGTGCGCGACGAAATGGGCCTGACCAACGTCGAGATCATGGTGCCGTTCGTGCGCACCCTGGGCCAGGCCGAGAAGGTCGTCGAGTTGCTGGCCAAGCACGGTCTGAAGCGCGGCGAGAACGGTCTGCGCATCATCATGATGTGCGAAGTGCCGTCGAACGCGATCCTGGCCGAGGAGTTCCTGCAGTTCTTCGATGGGTTCTCGATCGGCTCGAACGACCTGACGCAGCTGACGCTGGGTCTGGACCGCGATTCCGGCATGGAACTGCTGGCCAAAGACTTCGACGAGCGCGATCCTGCCGTGATTTTCATGCTGCAGCGCGCCATTTCCACGGCGCTCCGCCTGGACAAGTACGTCGGCATTTGCGGTCAGGGCCCTTCGGACCATCCGGACTTTGCAGCCTGGCTGGCCAAGGAAGGCATCAAGTCGATCTCGCTGAATCCCGATTCGGTGGTCGAAACCTGGAAGCAACTGGCTTCGTAAGGCATTTGGCGTCACAATAGCCACAACTCATCCAAAGCGGCGCCCGGCTGAACCCTGGGACGCCGCGTGGCACCGGCCCTGCGGCAGGTGTTGCAACAGCCCCCGCAGGCGCCTATGGCGCGGCGGGGGTTTTTTATTGGGAAAAGGAGCGGGATGTCGTCTTACTACATATGGTTCGCCGCGGCAGTGGTGCTGGTGATTGCCGAGATGGCGACGGGCACCTTCTATCTGCTGATGATCGCGGTGGGCGTGGCGGCCGGTGGCGTGGCTGCGCTTGCCGGCCTTGGTGTGCCGGCGCAGACGGTCACGGCTGCCCTGGTGGCCATCGCATGCATTGCGGCGCTGCGGCGCACGCGCTATGGCACGATGCGACGGGGTACGGCATCGACGGACCCCGATGTGAACCTCGATATCGGGCAAGAACTTGATGTGTCCGCCTGGGACCCGCATGGACGTGCCCGCGTGCCGTATCGCGGCGCTGACTGGAGCGTGGAGCTGGCGCCGAACACCGAGCCGCTTCCGGGTCGCTTCCGCATTGTCGAGGTGCGGGGTACCACGCTGATCGTCTCGCCGCGCTGATTCCTGCGCGGCACCCATCCAATGACTAGCAGTTTTCCTATTTGATGGGAGTTGTACATGCTTGCCTACCAGCTCGGGCTGTTTCCACTGATTCTGCTCATCGCGGCCATCGTGCTGATTGCCAAGGGCATCAAGATCGTGCCGCAGCAGCACGCATGGGTGCTTGAGCGTCTGGGGCGCTACCACGCCACGCTGACGCCCGGCCTGACGATCGTGGTGCCGTTCGTGGATCGCGTGGCCTACAAGCACATCCTCAAGGAGATTCCGCTCGATGTGCCGAGCCAGGTCTGCATCACGAAGGACAACACGCAGTTGCAGGTGGACGGCGTGCTGTACTTCCAGGTGACGGATCCGATGAAGGCTTCCTACGGCTCGAGCAACTTCGTGGTCGCGATCACGCAGTTGTCGCAGACCACGCTGCGCTCGGTGATCGGCAAGCTGGAGCTCGACAAGACCTTCGAGGAGCGCGAGTTCATCAACCACAGCGTGGTCAACGCGCTGGATGAAGCCGCCGCCAACTGGGGCGTCAAGGTGCTGCGCTACGAGATCAAGGACCTGACCCCGCCCAAGGAGATCCTGCATGCGATGCAGGCGCAGATCACCGCCGAGCGCGAGAAGCGGGCCGTCATCGCCACGTCGGAGGGCCGGCGCCAGGAGCAGATCAACGTCGCCGAGGGCGCGCGCGCAGCGGCGATCGCTCAGTCGGAGGGCGAGAAGCAGGCCGAGATCAACAACGCGCAGGGCCAGGCGGCAGCCATCCTCGCGATCGCCGAGGCGAACGCCAAGGCGATCCGCCAGGTCGCCGAGTCGATCCAGGCGGAAGGCGGGATGCAGGCGGTCAATTTCAAGGTGGCGGAGCAGTACATCGCCGCGTTCGGCAACCTCGCGATCAAGGCGAATACGCTGATCCTGCCGACCAATGCGGCCGACGTGGCCGGCATGATCGCGACGGCGATGTCGGTGATCCGCGCGCCCGCGCCGAAGTAGCCGGGAGCCGCCATGGAACTTGCGAACAGCGTGTTCGTCGTCACCGGCGGCGCGTCGGGCCTCGGCGCGGCGACCGTGCGCATGGTGGTGGGCGCGGGCGGACGCGCCGTGATCGCCGACGTCAACGAGGCGGCCGGGGTGGCGCTCGCGCGCGAGCTCGGCGCAAACGCGCGGTTCGTGCGCTGCGATGTCACCGACGAGGCGAGCGCGAGCGCCGCGGTGCGGGCCGCATCGGATGTCGGCACGCTCAACGGGCTGGTCAACTGCGCGGGCATCGTGCATGCCGAGCGCATCGTCGGCAAGGACGGTCCGCACACGCTCGCCGGGTTCCAGCGCGCGGTCGCGATCAACCTCGTCGGCACGTTCAACCTGATCCGGCTGGCGGCGCAGGTCATGGCGGCGGGCGAGCCGAACGCAGAAGGCGAGCGCGGCGTGATCGTCAATTGCGCGTCGGTCGCGGCGTTCGACGGGCAGGTCGGGCAGGCGGCCTACGCCGCGTCGAAGGCCGCCGTGGTCGGCATGACGCTGCCGGTGGCGCGCGAGCTCGCGCGCTCCGGCATCCGCGTGATGACGATCGCGCCCGGCATATTCGAGACGCCGATGATGTCGAGCCTCACGCCCGAGGTGCAGGCCTCGCTCGGCAAGATGGTGCCGTTCCCGCCGCGGCTCGGGCGGCCGGCGGAGTTCGCCGCGCTGGTGCGCGCGATCGTCGAGAATCCGATGCTGAACGGCGAGACGATCCGGCTGGACGGTGCCATTCGCATGGCACCCAAGTAGCCGACCGGCGCTCGCCAACCATTGCGTTCGATGCGCCCCAAGAGGCCGCACCTCGTTCGAGCGACGCTCTTCGCCGTCCTGCTGGCACTTTCCGCACTCTCGCTCGCGCAGGAGATCGCGAGTTCCGGCGGCGGACACGGCGGGCTGCTCACGCGCCGCGGCCCGATGGACGAGCTTGGCGACGGCTGGCGCGCGGAGATGCGCGCCGACCTCGAGCGCCGCGTCACCGCGATGCTGGCGGACGGCAGGATGGCGCCGGCCAGCAAGGCCGCCGGCGTGCTGTTCCAGTGGCCGGCACAGCTCATCCCCGGTGCCCCCGACTCGGTGAGCGACGTCATCGCCAACTACCTCGACCAGGACCTCGCGTACCCCGGCCACGTGCGCGACTGGAACTGCGGCGTGCGCTCCTACGACCTCGCGGGTGGTTACAACCACCGCGGTCTCGACATCTCGGCGTTCCCGTTCGCGTGGCTCAAGATGGACCGCGACGAGATGATCGTGGTGGCCGCGGCAGCGGGCACGATCATCCGCAAGGACGACGGGCATTTCGACCGGAACTGCGGGCCGCTGGGCTCGCTGCCGACCAACACGCCGGTCAACGCGATCTATGTGCGCCATGCGGACGGATCGATCGCGTGGTACTTGCACGTCAAGTCCGGGTCGCTCACCCCCAAGGCGGTCGGCGACACCGTGGCGGCCGGCGAGCGCATCGCGTCGGTGGGCAGCTCCGGCGCCTCGACCAGTCCGCACCTGCATTTCGAGGTCTACAGCGGGAACGGCCAGCTCATCGATCCCTTCGCAGGCACCTGCAACACGCTGAATGCGGATTCGTGGTGGGCGAACCAGCCTGCGTACTGGCAGCCGGCGCTGGTGCGACTCAGCGTGCACAGCGCGGTGCCCACGTTCAGCGACTGCACGAGCGACGACGCGCCCGGTGCCACGAGCTACCTCGTGCCCGGCAACGTGTTCCACGCGGCCGTGTTCCTGCGCGACTTCCTGCTGGACTCGTCGTTCCCGGTGCGCGTGGTTCGCCCGGACGGCACCACGCACTTCTCGGACACGGTGACCAACACGCAGCAGGACGCCGTGTCGTTCTCCCGGACCTTCGCGGTCGACCTGCCGGTCGGGTCACCGCCCGGGGCGTGGCGCTTCCAGGCCGACTTCGGCGGCGTGACGCGCGAGACGATCTTCCAGGTCGCCGCGGTCGCACCCGCGAAGACGATGGCGGTCGAGTATTTCCACGCGGGCTTCGGCCACTACTTCATCTCCGCGAAGGCGGACGAGATCGCGGGGCTCGACGCGGGCGCCTACGGCGGCGTGTGGATCCGTACCGGGCGCACGTTCCCGGTGTATGCGGCCGCCGCGGCGGGCCTCGCACCGGTGTGCCGCTTCTTCTCGAGACCCTTCGGCACCAGGAGCTCGCACTTCTATACGGCCGACCCGATCGAATGCGAGGGCGTGAAGCACAACCCGGACTGGTTCTTCGAGGAGATCGCGTTCCACGTGCCGATGCCCGACGCGTCCGGCACCTGCCCCGCGGGATCGCTGCCGGTCTACCGCATGTACAACAACGGGCACACCGGCGCCCCGAACCACCGCTTCACGACCGACTACGCGACTCGGCTCGCGTTCGTGCCGGCGCAGGACTGGTCGCGCGAGGGCGACGGGCCGGTCGGCGTCGGGATGTGTGCGCCCCAATGAGCAACGGCGAACTTTCGAGCGTGGACGGTAAGGAGTCGGGGCGGGGTCGCTGATCGCGCCGCGGCGAAGGGTCCGCCATCCACCCTCCGCGATCCCCAACTGCCTCAGTCCCTGCGCACGAGCGCGATCCCGACGAACGCGATCGCGACGAAGAACGCAAGCGTCCAGCCGGCGATCGACAGCCCGAGGAACACCCACGCCTTCTCGGCGCATTCGCCGCTGCCCTCGAGCACGCGCCGGATCGCGTCGAAGAACGGCATCGTCTCGAGCATGTACGACAGTCCCATGCCGCAGGCGGGCACCTGGTCGGCGGGCAGCGACTGCAGCCACACCTGGCGCGTCGCGAGCGCGGCGCCCAGGACGGCGACGATGAGCAGCAGGAACGCGTAGATCCACGCGCCGACGCGGCCCGGCTCGTGGAAGGTGCCCACCAGGAAGATCAGCCCGATCGCGACGATGGCGACGCGCTGGAGCATGCACAGCGGGCAGGGGTCGAGCCCCTCGCCGTACTGGAGCCAGAACGCCCAGCCCATCAGCGCGGCGCAGATCAGGAAGCCCAGGAAGAACGCGGCGCGACGGCGCGGCAGCAGGATCAGCGCGAGCGACGTGAGCGCGAGCGCCATCACGCCGATCTGCCACAGCGCCGAGATGAAGGTCGCGCCTTCGCCGTGCTGCAGCGTGATCGCCTGCTGCAGGAGCACGGCCAGGGCGACGACGAGGCCGACCCACGGTAGCGACAGTGCGAGCCGTTCCATCACGTCTCCGCGCGCGCGAGCGCCTGGTCGAGGTCCCACAGGATGTCGTCGATCGACTCGAGCCCGATCGACAGACGGATCATCTCGGGCGTGACGCCCGCGGCGCGCTGCTCGTCCTCGGACAACTGGCGGTGCGTCGTCGACGCCGGGTGGATGATGAGCGACTTCGCATCGCCGACGTTGGCGAGGTGCGACAGGAACGCGACGCTCTCGATCACGCGCTCGCCGGCCTTCGCCCCACCCTTGACTCCGAACGTCAGGATGCCGCCCGCGCCCATCGGCAGGTAGCGGCGTACCAGCGCGTCGTCGGACTGGCCCGGCAGCCCGGGATAGCGGACCCACGCGACCGCCGGATGCGCCGCGAGGTGTTTGGCCACGGCCATCGCCGCCTCGCAGTGGCGCGGCATGCGCAGGTGCAGCGTCTCGATTCCCTGCAGCAGCAGGAACGCGGCGAACGGCGAGAGCGTGGGCCCGAGCGTGCGCATCGTCTCCATGCGCGCCTTCATCGTGAAGCCGAAGTCGCCGAAGGTCTCGTAGAAGCGCACGCCGTGGTAGCCGCGCGACGGCTCGGTCATCTGCGGGAAATGGCCGTTGTCCCACGGGAAGCGGCCCGACTCGACGACGATGCCGCCCATGGTCGTCCCGTGGCCGCCCAGGTACTTGGTGACCGAATGGATGACCAGGTCGGCGCCGTGCTCGAACGGACGGCACAGGTAGGGCGAGGCCAGCGTGTTGTCGATCACCAGCGGCACGCCCGCGCCGTGCGCGACCTCCGCCACCGCCGCGATGTCGCACACGTTGAGCTGCGGATTGCCGATCGTCTCCGCGTAGATCGCCTTGGTGCGTGGCTTGAGAGCGCGGCGGAATGCCTCGGGGTCGTCGGCGTCGACGAACGTGGCGTCGATGCCGAACTGCGCGAACGTGACGGCGAGCTGCGAGTAGGTGCCGCCATAGAGCGTGCGCGCCGCGACGATGTGGTCGCCGTGGTGCGCGAGCGTGAGCAGCGCGACCATCTGTGCCGCCATGCCGGTGGCGCACGCGAGCGCGGCGCGCCCGCCCTCGAGCGCGGCTACGCGCTCCTCGAGCGCGGCGACCGTGGGATTGCTGATGCGCGAGTAGACGTTGCCGAACGTCTGCAGGTTGAACAGGCTCGCCGCGTGGTCGACGCTGTCGAAGACGAACGAGGTCGTCTGGTAGATGGGCAGCGCGCGCGCGCCGGTCGCCGCGTCGGGGATCTGCCCCG
The DNA here is from genome assembly GCA_035539315.1 of Casimicrobiaceae bacterium. Classification (GTDB taxonomy): domain Bacteria; phylum Pseudomonadota; class Gammaproteobacteria; order Burkholderiales; family Casimicrobiaceae; genus VBCG01. The sequence goes on along the minus strand of DATLIR010000224.1, from coordinate 2,344 downwards.
CGTGCAGGCACAGCGTGTCGAACCCGTAGCGATGGTCGGCCATGGGCCGGCATTCTACGGTGTCGGCCGCGCGGCGGGCCGCGTGGCGCTTCCCCGGGGGCGCCAGGCGCGTGCCCGATCCCGGAACGGCCGATCGGCTAGGCGATGCGGCGGGAGGAGATGACTCCGGTGTTCACGCCGCACCAGTTGAGGCCGCCGAGGATGCGCGCGTGCTCGATCTTGACGCAGCGGTCCATCACCACGTCGAGGCCCGCCTCGGTAGCGATGCGCGCGGCATCGTCATTGCGGAGCCCGAGCTGCATCCACAGGACCTTCGCCCCCTTGGCGACAGCCTCGCGCGCGACGCCCGGCATCTCCGCCGGCTTGCGGAACACGTCGACGATGTCGACCGGCTCCGGGATCGCGTCGAGCGACGGGTAGGCCCGCTCGCCCAGCGCTTCCGCATATCCCGGGTTGACCGGGATGACGCGGTAGCCGTGGTCCTGCATGTATTTCGCCGCGAAATACGAGGGCCGGTACCAGTGGGCGGAGAGACCGACGACGGCAATCGAGCGGTGCTGCGCGAGCACCCGCCGCAATCCGGCGATGTCGTCGACGATCCTTCCGCGCACCGCGTTCGTCATTGCTGCGTGTACCCGCTCCAGTTCGGCGACGAGTTGTACGGATACTCGTTGTGGATCCGGCGGCCCGACGAGATCTGGTTGTTGAGGCCGGGCGGCAGGTTCGGGTAGTCGCCCGGGCCGAACGTGCGGCAGGTGCCACGGAACCCGGCGTCGCTGCAGAACATCCAGTAGCCCCGCTCGACGCGCAGCGACGAGGCGCGATCGTTGAACCCGGCGCCGTCGAAGTTGGGCATGAATTCCTGGCTGAAGGCGACGCGCCGCCCGCCGAAGCCGGGCTGCTCGTAGAGGATCACGCGCGCGCCGCCGCCCCAGCCGTCGGGCGGACCGCCGGGGCCGGGTCCCGGACCGGGCCCCGGCCCGCCGCCTACCGGGCGCAGCGACGACGCTTCACCGGCCAGGTAGCCGATGTTGGCGTGGCGTCCCGGGCCGAAGGTCTGGCAGCCGCCCTGGAAATTGTCGTCGCGGCACAGCTCCCACGTGCCGCCGTGCACGACCAGCGAGCGCGCGCGGTCGTTGAATTCGGTGCGGCCGAGGTTGACGATCGCGCCGTTGACGTCGATCGAGCGCCCGCCGAAGCTGTAGTCCTCGTAGAGCGTGGCGGTGCGGCCGGGTCCGCCCGGGCCGGGCCCGCCGGGCACGATGCCGAGCTCGCGCGCCGACGAGACTTCGTTCGCAAGCCCGATCTGCGACAGGTTGCGGTATTCGCCTGGCGGCAGCGTCACGCAGCGGCCGCGGAAGTAGGCGTCCGAGCACAGCTGCCAAGTGCCGCTGTGTACGACCACCGACGAGGCGCGATCGTTGAAGCCCTGGTCGGCGAGGTTGGAGACCGACTGGTTGGCGGCGAAGCGCCGGCCGTTGAAGTCGGGATGCTCGAAGAACTGGATGTCCTGCGCGGCGGCGGCGCTGGCGCCGGCCAGCACCGCGCCGAGGACGGCGAAGCGTGCAACGCTTTTCATGGGCGTTCCTTCTCCGGAAAGAGGTCCCGGCTAGCTTAACGCCCATGCACGACGATCGGTTGAGGGCGGGGGTTGGACCCGGGCGTAGGAGGACGCTGACGGAACGGCGGAAGCCTCGGCGACGCGGTCCTTGTGCTTCGGCTCGGCATGCCAGCCGAGCACGAACAGCATCACCAGGTAGCTGATCACGTACGCGAGGGCAACGTGCCAGCCGGCCTTGAGCCAGGCGAACACCGAGCGCCCCTCGGGAAACTTCGAGCACAGCGCGACGCCCGCCGACGAACCGAACCAGATCATCGACCCGCCGAAGCCGACCGCATAGGCGAGGAAGCCCCAGTCGTAGCCGTCCTGCCGCAGCGCCAGCGCGGTCAGCGGGATGTTGTCGAACACCGCCGACACGAAGCCCAGCCCCATCGCGGTCTGCCACGACGCCGCGGGCAGCTTGTGCACCGGCATCATCGATGCGCAAAGCACCAGCGAGCACAGGAACACGGCGCCGCGAGAAGCCGATGTGAGCTCGCTCCACGCCGGTGCGCGCAGCGGCGTCGCGACCAGGATCGCGAGCCACACGGTGAGGCCGAGGAAGGGAAGCGAGTCCGCGATCGCGGGATAGCGCAGGTTGACGACGACGTTCGCGACGATCGCGGAGACCAGGATGAACGCGACGATGCCCACGCGCGCCCAGTCGATGGCGACGTGGTCGCCGGGGTCGGCGGTGATCGGCGAATAGCGGTGCTGCTGGAACGACGCCGGGATGCCGAAGAT
>DATLIR010000223.1:0-7433 GCA_035539315.1 Casimicrobiaceae bacterium | reverse complement strand
GCCAAGGCCGGCGCCGGCCTTGGCCAGGCGTCGCGCGCGGCGATCGAGCAGTTGCGAGGCGAAGCCACGCGCATCGACCTGCCGCCCCTCGCCGGGACCGGCGAGTCCGTCCGCCGACAGCCCCGCCGCGAGGCCGGCGGCAGCCAGCGCGAAGCGGGTGAAGCGCGGCGAGGCGACGCACTCGAGCGCGGCCCGGTCGGCAGCACGGCGCCGTCGCGCCGCGGTTCGCTCCAGCGCGCGTATCGCCGCGAGCGTCGCCGCGTCGAGCGACGCGCGCTCGCCGTCCGCCAGCACCGCCGGAAGCGTCTGGACGACGAATACGTCGAGATCGCGCGCCGCGCCGAGCGCGTCGAGCACCCAGCGCGTCCCGGCGGCCACGGGTGCGAGCGTTTCGGCCGCAACGAGATCGCGCGCGAGCGTGAGGCACGAGCGCAAGCGGCGCACGCCGATGCGCATCTGGTGCACCCATTCGGGGTCGTCGAGCCGCGTGCCCCGGAAGCCGATCGCATTGGCCGCGATCTGCCGCAGGCATTCGGTGCAGATGGCGGCGATCGCCGCCCCCGCGGTCGCGCCGTCGGCGTGGGGGATCTCCTGCGCGCGCGACGGCGCGTCGCGCACGCCGTCGGCGAGCGCGAAGCCGCGCTCGGCCTTGCCGCGCGGCTCGAGGAAGAGCGGCAGGTCGGCCGCGAGCTCGCTCGCCAGCGCGACCAGCACGCGCGCATCCCCGTCCCCGAGCTCGAGTTCGATCTCGGCCACCGGGGTCGCTGCCCTGCGCCCGGTCGCGGATGCCGCGACGACGATCGCGCCGACGTCGATCGCGAGCGTCGCCGTCGTGCCGTCGGGAAAGGCGAGCGGAAGCGACGTGCGCTCGACGTCGGTAGTAAAGACCGGGGCGAGTCCGCCGCGCCGCGCCGCCTTCGCGAACAGCGGCCCCCATGGGGTCGATGCGAGCCGCACCGGATCGAGCGCGGGTCCGTCGAGCGGCCACTCGACCTCGGGGCGTGCGACCACACCGGGCGGCACGTCGCCCTGCGGCGCCCCCTTCACGCCCATCAGCCAGCACCGACCGTCGCGTCGCACGCGCAGCGCGACGCCATGGCGGGCGAGGCGCCGGTCGGACGTGTCGTGGTAGGTCGAGACGACGCGAGCGGTGCGCGCACGGCCGCGGCGCAGCGGCTTCAGCGCGGCGTGCTCGCGCAGCGCCTGCACGGCGGACGCGTCGATCGCGAGCTTGAGCTCGGTCTCGACCGCAGCGACGCTCCGATGGAGGTCCGGCGCGGGCCGGAGGTCGTTCCGGGCCTGGGTCAGGCGCGGTCCTCGAGCGTGAGCCGGCGCTTGCGCACCGCCTCGGCGAGCGCGCGCAGCGTGTCGACCGTCGTGTCCCAGCCGAGGCAGGCGTCGGTGATCGACACGCCGTAGGCGAGCGCCTCGTTGGGCTTCAGGTCCTGGCGGCCCGGATTGAGGTGGCTTTCGATCATCACGCCGACGATGCGCGTGTCGCCGCCGGCGACCTGCGTCGCGACGTCGGCCGCGACTTCGGCCTGGCGCTCGTGGCGCTTCTGGCTGTTCGCGTGCGAGCAGTCGATCATCACGCGCGCGGCGAGGCCGGCATGCGCGAGCTCGCGGCAGGTCGCCTCGACGCTGGCGGCGTCGTAGTTGGGCGTCTTGCCGCCGCGCAGGATGATGTGGCAGTCCTCGTTGCCGGCGGTGTGGACGATGGCGGAGTGCCCGCCCTTCGTCACCGACAGGAAGTGGTGCGGCGCGCTCGCCGCCTTGATCGCGTCGACCGCGATGCGCACGTCGCCGTTGGTGCCGTTCTTGAAGCCGACCGGGCAGGAGAGCCCGCTCGCGAGCTCGCGGTGCACCTGGCTCTCGGTCGTGCGCGCGCCGATCGCACCCCAGCTGATCAGGTCGGCGATGTACTGCGGCGTGATCATGTCGAGGTACTCGGTGCCACACGGCAGCTCGAGCTCGTTGATCTCGAGCAGGATGCGCCGCGCGAGGCGCAGGCCCTCGTTGATGCGGAAACTGCCGTCGAGGCGCGGGTCGTTGATGAGTCCCTTCCAGCCGACGGTCGTGCGCGGCTTCTCGAAGTAGACACGCATCACGATCGCGAGGTCGCCGTCGAGCTCGCGCTTGAGCGCGGCGAGGCGCGATGCGTAGTCGATCGCAGCGTCGTAGTCGTGGATCGAGCACGGCCCGGCGACGACGATCAGCCGGTCGTCGGCGCCGTGCAGGATCCGGTGGATCGCGGCGCGCGTGTCGTAGGTCGTCACGGCGGCCGTGTCCGAGACGGGGAACTCGCGCAACAGGTGCGACGGCGGTGCGAGCTCGGTGATCTCGGTGATCCGCGTGTCGTCGACCGGGCGCGCGGCCTGCGTCGCGCCGCCGGCGGCGTGGCGGTTGCGTTGGGCGGTGGACGAGGACAAGGCAGCTCCGGGCGGTCGAGGGCGAGACAAAACAATAGCTTACACGTGAATCGGGCCGCCGTCACCGGCAGGCGGCCCCGGGGGCCGCGCGCCGGATGCGAAGTTGTGCGTCGCAACGGGCGGGCGTGCAACACCTGCGCTGACCGGGGTATCCCGTTTCGTTGCGTCGGGCGTTAGGGGCTTTGTAGACTGACCTCGATCCCGGCCCCGAGTTGGAGCCTGGGCAGGCTTTCCACGCTTTCCACCCGTTCAGGAGATTCCCACGATGAACCGTTTCGCCGCAGTCGCGCTTGCCGGCGCGCTTGCCTTCGCCCCCGCCGCCTTCGCCCAGGACAAATCGAAGGCCGCCACCACGCCCGCCCCGGCGGCCACGGCCGCGCCGGCCACGACCGCCGCCGCCGAGCCCAAGAAGGCGCCGAACGCCCAGCAGGAGCGCATGAAGATGTGCAACGAGCGGGCCACGGGCAAGTCCGGAGACGACCGCAAGAAATTCATGAGCGCCTGCCTGTCCGGCGAGGAGCCCAAGATGACGCAGCAGGAGAAGATGAAGTCCTGCAACACCAAGGCGGGCCCGATGAAAGGCGACGAGCGCAAGAAGTTCATGAGCTCCTGCCTGTCCGCGTAGCGCCTACCCTCACTCACGCCGGGCGACCCTCCTGTCCGCCCGGCCGAGCCCCTCGCGAAGCCGCCGCCGGCGTACCGGCCGCGGCTTTTTTTTTCCCGAGTGATCAGGCCACGCGCTCGCGCGCGGCGCGGAACCAGCCGATCGTGCGGGCGAGCCCCTGGTCGAGCCCGACGCGCGGCTGCCAGCCGAGGCGCTCGCGCGCGAGCGAGATGTCGGGACGGCGACGGCGCGGATCGTCGTCGGGGAGCGGCGCGTGCACGATCGTCGAGCGCGACCCGGCGAGCGCCACCACCCGCTGGGCGAGTGCCAGGATCGTGACCTCGTCGGGATTGCCCACGTTGACCGGCTCGAACGCGCGCTGCGGCGCGTCGGCGAGCGCCACCAACGCCGCCACGGTGTCGTCGACGTAGCAGAACGAGCGCGTCTGGCGGCCATCGCCGCCCACGACGAGCGGCACGTTCGCCAGCGCGGCGACCGCGAAGCTCGACACGACGCGGCCGTCGTCGACGCGCATGCGCGGGCCGTAGGTGTTGAAGATGCGCGCCACGCGTATGTCGAGGCCGTGCTGCCGTGCGTGGCTCGCCGCCAGCGCCTCGACGCAGCGCTTGCCCTCGTCGTAGCAGGCGCGCGGTCCGGTCGGGCTCACGTTGCCGCGATAGTCCTCGGTCTGCGGATGCACCTCGGGGTCGCCGTACACCTCGGACGTCGACGCGTGCACCACCGACAGCTGGCGCCGGCGCGCCAGCGCGAAAACGCGCATCGCGCCGAGCACGCAGGTCTCCAGCGTGCCGACCGGGTCGCGCTGGTAGAAGGTGGGCGACGCCGGGCACGCGAGGTTGAAGATCGCGTCGACGTCGACGTCGCCGAGGGCCGCGACGTCCCCCTCGATGTAGGTGAAGCGCCCCGACGCCGCCGCGTGCGCGAGGTTGTCCCGCGTTCCCGACCGCAGGTCGTCGACGCAGGTGACACGGTCGCCGCGGGCGACCAGCGCGTCGCACAGATGCGAGCCGATGAGGCCCGCACCGCCGGTGACGAGGTAATGGCGCGAGGGTCGGGGAGCGGGCATGGTGGAAGGAGCGATGCGGAACGACGCGGGCGTCGCGGCCCGCGCACTCGATCCGAGGATAGTCGATCCTCGCCGTGGCTGTCAGCTACGCCGCACCAGCAATCCCTTCAGGTACTCGCCTTCGGGAAACGCCAGCGCGACCGGATGGTCGGCGCTCGCCGCGAAGCGTCCGACGACGGTCGCGTCGACCTTCGCGTCGACCGCCGCGCCGGCGACGATCTTGCGGAACAGCTCGGCGGACACGCCGCCCGAGCACGAGAACGTCGCGAGCAGCCCGCCCGGCACGAGCAGCTTCAGCGCGAGCAGGTTGATGTCCTTGTACGCGCGCGCGGCACGCGCGGCGTGGGCCGCGGTCGGCGCGAACTTCGGCGGGTCGAGGATCGCGAAGTCGTAGCGCCGGTTCTCGTTGCGCAGGCGCCGCAGCTCGGTGAACACGTCGGCCTCGTGCCAGCGGGCAGCGCTCGCCGGCAGCGCGGGGTTGGCGGCGAGATTGCGGCGCGCGAGGGCCAGCGCGTCCGCCGACGAGTCGATCGAGTCCACGGCGCGAGCGCCACCCGCGAGCGCGGCGAGCGTGAAGCCGCCGGTGTAGCAGAACCCGTTGAGCACGTCGCGACCATCCGAGAGGCCGCGCACCGTATGCCTGCTGTCGCGCTGGTCGAGGTAGAAGCCGGTCTTCTGGCCGCGCTCGACGTCGACCAGGAAGGCGAGGCCGCCTTCGCGGATCGCCACCGGGCCGTCGAGCGCGCCGCGCAGCACGCCGCTCGCCGGCGCGAGCCCCTCGAGCTGCCGCACCTCGGCGTCGGAGCGCTCCATCACGGTCGTGGCGCCCGTCGTGGTCACCAGCGCGTCGACGATCGCGTCGCGCCACGCCTCGGCGCCGGCGGACAGCAGCTGCACGACGATCGTGTCCGCGTAGCGGTCCGCGATCACGCCCGGCAGGCCATCGGACTCGGCGTGCACCAGGCGGCAGGCGTCGTGCCGGGCGTCGAGCATGCCGTGCCGCGCCGCCACCGCGGCGGCGACGCGACGGTGGAACCACGCGGCGTCGATCGCCTCGTCGGCGAGGGTCCACACGCGCGCGCGGATCTGCGACGACGGCGAATACGCGGCCAGCGCGAGGAACGCGCCGTCGTGCGCGCGGACGCTCACCGTGTCGCCCGGGCCGGGCGCGCCTTCGACGCGATCGATCGCGCCGGAGAAGATCCACGGATGGCGGTGCGCGAGCGATTTCTCGCGCCCGGGCTTGAGCACGATCGCGCCAACGAGGCGCGCGGCCATGGCGTCAGGTCACCGCGATGCCGACGAGCCGGCCGACCGCCCAGGTGACCGCGCCCGCCGCGGCGCCGAGCGCGAGCATGCGCAGGCCCGACGACAGCGCGTGGCGGCCGGTGAACAGCGACAGCGTGGCGCCGATCGCAAACAGCGCGACCGCCGCGACTGCGATCGAAACGGTCAGTGCGTTCGATCCCGCGGTGAGGAACGGGACGAGCGGCAGCGCCGCGCCCGCGCCGAACGCGGCGAACGAGCTCGCCGCCGCGCCGATCGGCGAGCCCAGCTCGGCGGGATTCAACCCGAGCTCCTCGCGCGCGAGCGTGTCGAGCGCGTGCTCGGGATCGGCGACGAGGCGCTTCGCCACCTGCTCGGCCTGCTTGCGCGGCACACCCTTCGCCGCATAGATCAGCGCGAGCTCCTGCGCCTCGGCCTCCGGGTACTGCTTGAGCTCGTCGCGCTCCAGCGCGATCTGGTGCTCGTACAGCTCGCGCTGCGAGCGCACCGAGACGTATTCGCCCACCGCCATCGAGAACGCACCGGCGGCGAGCCCGGCGACGCCGGCCATCACGACGGTGCGCGCGTCGCCGCCCGCGCCGGCCACGCCGAGGATCAGGCTCGCATTCGACACGAGCCCGTCGTTGACGCCGAACACGGCCGCCCGCAGGTTGCCACCGCTGCCGAGGCCGCGATGGCGGCGCTCGAGCGGGGCGCCGGGGACGGGCGGCGCGTGTACCGAATCGGCCGCGACGCTCGAGCCTGAGTAGATCGCCATGCCGCGCACCTTCATTGCGGCGAGCACGCCGCGCAACCGGCGCGGCCCCATCCAGCCGACCATCCGCGCGACCAGGCGCGTCCGAGCGTCGGGCTCGTAGGGCCCGGGCGCGCTGCCGCCGCGGGAGGTGAGCTGCGCGCGCCAGATCGCGCCCTGCGCCTCGGCCTCGCCGGCGAGGCGCCGGAACAATTCGGCGCGCGACGTGCCTTCCTCGGCCGCCGCGCAGGCACGGTAGAGGTAGGCGCTTCGCTGCTCCTCGCGCAGGCTTTCCAGCGGGTTCATTGCGGCTCCGTCGGGCTCAAGCTCGACCGCAGCGCCTCGATGCGCGCGCGGTTGACGCCGAAATCATACCGCCCGAGCCGCGCGGCCGAGCGGACGTGGATCACCCGGGCCGGCGCGTCGAGCACGAGCTCGACGTCATCGACGAATCCGAGCGTCGCGCTGGCGAACTCGGCGTGCAGGTAGCGGCCGTCGTCACGCACGACGCGCGCGCCCGGCGTCGCGGCGATCGCCGCGACGAGGCGCCGCCACGCGGCGTCGGCGGGCCCTTGGTAGGCGAGCGGCGCGATCACGTGGCGCGCATCGGTCGCCCGGCTCGATACGCAATTGGGCCGGTCGGGGCACGGCGCGAGCACGCCGTCGTGCAAGCCCAGCGTGGCGGGCGGCGTGCCGGCGAGGAGGCTTCCGAGCAGCGCGGCCATGGCGGTCGTGGGAACGAGGGCGGCGAGCGCGAGCGCGCTAGACGCTGCGCGTAGGCCCGCCGTCGACGCGCAGGTTCTGGCCCGTGATGGAGGCGGCATCGTCGGAGGGCAGGAAGGCGGCCGTGCAGGCGAACTCGGCGGGGATGCCGTAGCGCGCGGCGGGGATGCGCTCGCGCGTCGCGACCTCCCGGGCGCACGCCGCATCGATGCCGCGGTTCGCGGCAGTGACGATCGCGACCGGGGCGTCGGCGGGCATCACGCGCTCGGGTGTCCGGCGAGCACGGCGTCGACGCGCGCCATCACGTCGGGCGTGAGGTTTGCCACGACGTCGAGCGACTTCAGGTTCTCGACCACCTGCGCGGGGCGGCTCGCGCCGGTGATCACCGACGACACGTGCGGGTTCTTCAGGCACCAGGCGAGCGCGAACTGCGCGAGCGTGCAGCCGAGCTCGCGCGCGATCGGCGCGAGCGTGCGCACGACCGCGAGCTTCGCCGGGTCGGTCACGCGCTCGGCGAGCCACTCGTAGCCCTTGAGCGTCCCGCGCGAGCCGGGCGGGATGCCGTCGTTG
>DATLIR010000222.1:0-2793 GCA_035539315.1 Casimicrobiaceae bacterium | reverse complement strand
TTGCACGGCTTCGCGTTCGGGCTGGGCTTCGCGGCGGCCGGCGCGGTCGTGTGGTTCGCGGCCCGCGAGGTCGCAGGCCTCGCCGGCGAGGTGGGCGGCATGGCGACGACCGCGACCCCGGCACGGCCGATGGCGAGCGCTCCCAGGACCGGAGCGGTGCCGGACGCCCAGGTGCGCGTCGCGAGCCATCGGGTCGAACGTCGCCACGGCGACGCCGTCGTGCTCGGCGTGCTGCACAACGATGCCGACACGACGGTGCGCTCCGTGCGGGTCGAGGCCGCGTACTACGACGCGGCCGGCAAGCTCGTCGACCTGTGCGGCTGGTACGTCGCGCCCGCCCTCGCATCCGGCGAGGACAAGCCGTTCAAGGTGTCGTGTGGCGGGACGCCCGAGCGGCCGTCGCCGGAGAGCGCGACGGTGAAGCTGCGGATCGTCGAGGCGTGGTGAGGCGAGGGCGTCGCTCGTCCCGTCACCAGGCGACCGCCCGCAGCAGTCCCACCCCGGCGCCGGCGAGCACCACCGGAATCACGCCGACGCCGCCGCGGAACAGCGCCGCCGTCGCCACGGCGAAGATCGCGACGGCCCAGGCGTCGAGCCCTTGCAGCGGATGCGCCGCGGCGAAGCCGGCGGGCCAGAAGACGTGCGCGCCGAAGAACACGGCGAGGCTCGCGACGACGCCGACGACCGCCGCCGTGATGCCGGCGAGCGGCGCGGTGACGCGGACGTCGCCGTGCGTCGACTCGACCAGCGGCCCGCCGGCGAGGATGAACAGGTACGAAGGCAGGAACGTGAAGAAGGTCGCGATCGTCGCGCCGAGCACGCCGGCCGCGGCCAGGCTCCCGGCGCCGAGCGCGGCATGCGTCCACGCACCGACGAATCCGACGAACGCGACGACCATGATCAGCGGGCCGGGCGTCGTTTCGCCGAGCGCGAGGCCGTCGATCATCTGCGCGGCGGTGAGCCAGCCGTAGCCGTCGACCGCGCTTTGCACGAGGTAGGGCAGCACCGCGTAAGCGCCGCCGAACGTGACGAGCGCCGCCTTGGTGAACAGCCACGCCATCGGCGCGTAGGTGCCCGCCGTGCCGAACGTCGCGACGATCGCTCCCATCGCGATGGCCCAGAGGGCGAGGAACGACGCCACGACCGCGATGCAATGGGACCGCGACCAGCGCGCGTGCGGCGGCGAGGGCGTGTCGTCGTCGATCACCGAGGGCGCGTGCGGCCCATCCGACGCCGCATGCGCGGCGCCCGCCGCGTACGCGCCCGGGACGAGCTTCGCGCCCACGACACCGGCGAGCGCCGCAGCGACGACGATCGCGGGGAACGGCACGCCGAAGCCTTGCAGCGCGACGAACGCCGCGAGCGCGATGCCCCACGACCAGGGGTGGCGCAGCGTGCGCCGGCCGATCCGCCACGCCGCGTGCAGCACGATGGCGACGACGACCGGCTTCACGCCGCCGAGCGCACCCGCGATTGCCGGCACGTGGCCGAACGCCAGGTAGATCCACGAAAGCGCGATCAGGATGCCGAGCGAAGGCAGCACGAACAGGGCGCCGGCGACGATGCCGCCCCAGGTCCGGTGCAGCAGCCAGCCGAGGTAGGTGGCGAGCTGCGTCGCCTCGGGACCGGGGAGCAGCATGCAGTAGTTGAGCGCGTGGAGGAACCGGCGCTCGGAGATCCAGCGGCGCCGGTCGACGAGCTCGCGATGCATGATCGCGATCTGGCCAGCCGGGCCGCCGAAGCTCACGAAACCGAGCACGAGCCAGAAGCGGAACGCCTCCGCGCGCGCCGACGCGCGCGGGGCGGCCTGCCCGGGCGCGTTCTCTGCCGTCACGCGCTCGCGCGGCGCGCGGCCGGCTGCACGCGCAGCGCGTCGGAGGTCCCGCCGTGCGCCGCAACGGTCTGCGCGCGGCACCACGCGTAGAGCGCGTCGTAGACGAGCATGCCGAAGCGCAGCATCGCGTGGTCGTCGGCGATCATCGTCGACAACCCCAGCGAGACGGCGAGGAGCCCGGGCGCTTCGGCGGCGAGGTCGAGCGACGCCGTGTCGGCGCCGCGCACGATCAAGGCGAGCCGGTCGAGCGCCGGATCGTCGAGCCCGTGCCGCTCGATGAACGCGTCGAAGCTGCAGCGCGCGCCGCTGTGCGTGTAGACGACGTCGGGAACGTCGTAGGGCGTGGCGCCGTGCGCGGCGGCGAAGGCGCGGACCTCGGCGTCGGGCACGTAGTGGAACAACGCGGACGGATCGACGAAACGGCGCACCAGCCACGGGCAGGCGATGCGGTCAATCTTGGGCCGCGCGCGCGTCACCCAGTGCGTCGGCTCGCGCCAGGGCAGCGTCGCGCCGCCTTCGCTGCGCCATTGCTCGTGGCCACCCTCGAGCGAGCGGGCGTCGTAGCCGTGCGAGGCGAGCAGTGCGGCCGCGTCCTGGCTGACCTCGTGGCCATGGACGCACACCGCGATGACGGGTCGCCACGGCTCGAGCGTGCCGACGAGCGTGCCCACCGCCTCCGGCAGGCAACGCACCGCACCGGGAATCAGCGTGGGATCGCGCTCGAACGCGGCGGCGCGTCGCACGTCGAGCACCTGCGGGGGCGAAAACGCCTCGCGCAGCGTGCGGAAGTCGCGCAGCGAGATCGCAACAGGGGACGTGCGGGGGGAAGGGATCGCATCCATGGCGCCTCCAGTGCGGGCGTGGTGCCCGTGACGTCGGCGCAGAGCTTGGACGGACAGCTCGTCGATGCGGCGGGGCGTCTGCGGTGTGCCCCAGGGCGCGGATTCTAGCGCCGGCGT
>DATLIR010000221.1:0-19786 GCA_035539315.1 Casimicrobiaceae bacterium | reverse complement strand
AGGTGCGCGGCCGCCTGCACGATGTCAGTTTCGGTCTTCAGGATGTGCGCGAGCGCGGCATTGCGGCGCTCGCCCGAGGGCGCGGCGAGCTTCGCGCGGCGCAGGAACTGCTCGGGGTTGGCGAGCGCGATCGTACGAGTGCCGCCGCCGGCGAGCGGACCGAGCTCGTTCCCGCCGACTACCACGCCGTCCGCCGCGAAGCTCGCCGGCACCGGCCGTCGTGCGAAGGCGCGCGCGAGCCATCCGTCCGTCAGCAGCTCGTCGCTGCGCGATGCGGTCTCCCAGATCTCGATCGAGCGGAAGTGCGAGAGGTTGGGTTCCGGATAGCCGACACCCTGCAGGATCGCGAACTCGCGGCGCTCCCACAGCGGCAACAGCGGCGCGAGCGACGGATGCAGCGCCGCACGGTCGGAGAGCCGGATCGCCTGGTCGCGCGCGATGGCGAGCTTCGGCCGCAACCGCGCATAGCCGGGATCGTCGATCGGGACGAGCGTATTGAGGCCGTCGTTGCCGCCCTTGAGCTCGACCAGCACCAGCAGGTTGCGGTAGGCGGCGCCTTCGGCGACGCCCGCGAACGCGACGCTCGCTCCCCTGCCCAGCGTGCCGAACGCGAGAGCCGCCGCTCCTGCCTTCACGACGTCGCGTCGGTTCACGCGCCCCTCATTTCAGCTGGTAGACCGGGTCGAGCAGCGTCGCGCGCACGAACGCGAGCGCGTCGGCGTCGGGAACGATCGTCGCGCCGCTTCCCGCGGGCGGCAGCGGCAGCAGGATCGCCTGCGCGCTGCGGCGCTTCGCGGCCGGCGTATCGCCCGGCAACGAGCCGAGCCAGCGCGTCGCGGAGAACCCGAGCTCGCGGAACGCGCGGTCCAGCGCGCGCGCGATGCGCGTCTGCCTGGCACGCGCATCGTCGTCGAGGTCGATCGCGATGGTCGGCTGGGGGGCGAGCAACGCACGCGCCGGCCGAACGCCCATCGCGTCGGCGCCGGCCACCGTGGCGCGCATGCCCGGCCGCGCTTCCTCGTAGCGCGCCAGCGTCTCGACGAATTGCTTGCGCGCGAGCAGGCTGGAAGCGTCGATCCATGCGTCACCACCGCGCCAGCCCTTGACGTTGGGCGGCGAGAACAGGTTCTGGCCCATGCCGGCCGCCGCGAACGCGAATGGCGTCGCGTCGTCCGGCACGACCTCGAGCGAGCGCAGCGTGCCGACGACGAGCTCGACCGGGCTCTTCACCAGCGCGCCGCGTTGGTCGGGCGACCAGAACGCATCGCTTTCGAGCAGGTGCGCCAACGCCACCGTGATCCGGTAGCCGGAGCGGCGGAAGTCGGCCGCGATGCGGCGCACGGCGGCGGCCTCGGGATCGGGCGAGACGAACTCGCGCCACAGCTTCGCGACGATGTGCTCGGCCGTCTGGGGACGTTCGAGCAAGAGGTCGAGCACCGCATCGCCGTCGAAGCGCCCGGTGCGGCCGAGGACCGTCTTCTCGCCGGCATCGTGCAACGCGCGCCGGAACACGAACGTGCCGCTCTCGCGGTCGAGGCTCCAGCCCGAGAACGCGCGCGCGGCCTCCTTGACGTCGTCTTCGGTGTAATGGCCTTCGCCGAGTGTGAACAGCTCCATCACCTCGCGGGCGAAATTCTCGTTCGGGGCGCCGCGCCGGTTGCGCACCCCGTCGAGGTAGACGAGCATCGCCGCGTCCTTCGACGCCGCGTGCAGCAGCGCGCGGAAGTCGCCGAGTGCGTGCTCGCGCAACGTGACGTTCTGCCGGTACATCAGCTTCGCGACGCGCACCTTCTGCTGGCTCGACACGAAGTGGTTGTGCCAGAACAGGGTCATGCGCGCTCGACGAGCGGCGCGTCGGTCGCGATCATCTCGGCCAACCACCAGCCGCGCATCGCAATGCCGGCGCGGACCTGCTCCTGCGCGAATGCCTTGCGCTCCTCGACGCTGGCGCCTTCGCGCGGCGGGCGGATCGGACTCGCGTCGGTCAGCGCGGCGGGCGCCTGGATCAGCGTCGTGGTGCGGCCGGTGCCGAGAGCGCGCGCGACGGCTGCGGGACGGTCGAGCGGTGCGTAGACGGCGATCTCGGCCGCGGTGGGCGAGAAGCCGGTGCGCGCGAGGAGGTGCCGCGCGCCGTCGTCGCCGATCGGCGTGCCCGCATGCGCCAGCGACGCGCAGGCGAGGATCGGGACGGCGCGTGACCACGATCGAAGCATCGTTCGCCCTGGGCGGGTGGCGGTGCCGGGTGCCGGAGCTGGGCCCCCGGACAGGCTCAACGTTCCGCGCGCGCCGCCTGTTGACCGTTCGGCTGCGGCGGCTAGCGCGCGAATCGCCATCCTGCCCGTTCCTGCGGTCGTCGGGGGTAACCGGTTGTTACCGGGCGTGACCGCGCCCGCGACCAAATCCCGCTGGCGCGACACGGGCGCGAGTGTCCCGGTAGCGCCAACGGGCCCTAGAACGCGACCGTGCCGCGGGCGATCTCGATCACGCGGCCCGACACGCGGATCCGCTTCTCGCCGGTCACCTCGAGACCGAGCCGGCAGGCCCGGCCGACCGCTTGCCCCTGGTCGACCGTGAGTCGTTGCGGTAGGTGGGCGCCGGTCGCGATGAGCCAGCCGCCGAGGTTGGCACAGGCCGATCCCGTGCCCGGGTCCTCGACGATCGCGCCATGCTTGAGGAAGAAGAAGCGCGCGAGCACGCGGTCGCCTTCGCGGGCGAACGCATAGGCCATCGCGCGCGTGCCGTTGCTGGCGTGTCGCTGCAGGAGCTCGGGGCGCGGGCTCGCGCGCCGCACCGCGCCGAATGACGCGAGCGGGATGACCAGCTGTTCGGCGCCGGTGTCGACCCACAACGGCACGCCGGAAACGTCGGCCGGCGCGAGCCCGAGCGTCGCTGCGAGCTCCTCCCGCGTTGCTGTCGGCGCGCGATGCTTCGGCGCGTTCGCCTGCAGCGTCCACACGTCACCGGACGCCTCGACCGGGATGACCCCGGCCTTCATTTCGAGCGTGATGCGATCGCCCGCCCCCAGGAGCTCGCGCACCACATGCGCGGTGCCGAGCGTCGGGTGGCCCGCGAACGGCATCTCGAACGTCGGCGTGAAGATCCGCACTCGCGCGGTTCCGGCGGACGAAGGAAGCACGAACGTGGTCTCCGACAGGTTGAACTGCAGCGCGAGCGCCTGCATCGTCGCCTCGTCGAGGCCAGCCGCGTCCTCGATCACGGCGAGCGGATTGCCTGCGAGCGCGGATTCGGCGAATACGTTGACGATGCGGAAGGCGTGGGTAGCCATGGCAGGGATCAGGGATCAGGGATCAGGGATCAGGGATCAGGGATCAGGGATCAGGGGCATCGAGCAGTTCGCGGGCGAGGGTGCGCCAGGCGGGAGGCGCGATCGACGTCGGCGCGACGCGGCGCGCCGACGCGAAGCCCGCGTAGTTGCGCGTCATCGCACGCGTATAGGTGGGATCGTAATGCGCCTCGAGGAGCTCGGCCACCAGCGCGTCGAAGTCGCCCTGGCGCGCCAGCGCGTTCCACCGCGCGATCGTCTCGCGGCCGTGCAGCGGGACGAGGTGGGCGAGCCGGCTCGCGAGCGCGGAAGGGTCGGCGAGGAAGTGCGCGTACTCTTCCTTCAGCAGGTCAACGCGTTGCGCGAGCGCAAGCTCCACGTGGACGCACGGCGCGGCGCGCATCGCGGCGAGCAGCGCGTCGGGGACCTGCACGGTGCCGATCTTGCGACTCTCCGATTCGATCCACACCGGCGTGCGCTCGTCGCAGCGCTCGAGTGCGGCAAGGATCGCCGACTCGAAGGCCTTCTGCGACGGCTGCGGCTCGCCGGGCCGATCGCCCAGCAGCGATCCGCGGTGGCGCGCGAGCGTCTCGAGATCCAGCACCTGGCCGCCTTCCGCGGCGAGCGCGGCGAGGAGCCGGCTCTTGCCCGAGCCGGTGACGCCGCACACGACACGGCAATCGAACCGCGCGGGGCGCTCGGCCAGTTGCGCCACGACGTGGCGCCGCCACGCACGGTAGCCGCCGTCGAGCTGCACGGCCGAAAAGCCGATCTCGTTCAGCACGTGCGCGAGCGACGCCGAGCGTTTGCCTCCGCGCCAGCAATAGACCAGCGGCGCCCAGCCGCGCGGCTTGTCGGCCGCGACGGTCTCGAGGATCGTGGCGATGTGCCGCGACACCAGCGCCGCGCCGACCTTCTTCGCCTCGAACGCGCCGGCCTGCGCGTGCAGCGTGCCGACGCGGGCGCGCTCGTCGTCGTCGAGCACCGGGCAACTGATCGCGCCGGGCAGGTGGTCGTCGGCATATTCCGCGGGGCTGCGCACGTCGAGGCGATCGGCGTGCGCGGCCACGGCGTCGACGCCCACCGCGCGCGGAGAGCGCGGATGCGTGCTCATCGGCGCGTCAGCATGCGCTCGAGCGTCGGCCATACGTTGTCGAGCAGCTTCTGCTGCGCCGCTTCGGTCGGATGGATGCGGTCGGGTTGGAACGCGGCCGCGTCGTCGGCGAAGCCTTCGAAGAAGAACGGCACCAGGGGGGCGCCCTGCGCCTTGGCGACCTCGGCGAACGCCGCCTCGAACTGCCTCGTGTAAGAAGGTCCGTAGTTGGGCGGCAGCTTCATGCCGACGATCATCGGCCGGGCGCCCGTCGCCTTGACGGCCGTCGTCATCGCGACCAGGTTGTCGCGCGTCGATGCGATGCTGCCGCCGCGCAGGCCGTCGTTGCCGCCCAGCTCGATCACGACGATCGCCGGCCGGTGGCGCGTCAGCAGCGCAGGGAGTCGCGAGCGTCCGCCCGCCGTGGTATCGCCGCTGATGCTCGCGTTGACGACTCGCCATGCCAGCTTGCGCTGGTCGAGGCGCCGCTGCAGCAGGTCCGTCCAGCCGCTTCCCGAGGGCAGCCCGTAGGCCGCGGAGATCGAATCGCCGAGCACCAGGACGACCGGCCCATCGGCAGCGGCGGCCGGCAGCGGCGCGAGCGCGAGCGCCCATGCGGCGGCAAGGGCCGCGAGCGCGCGGCGTCGGCACGGTTGTCGGAAATGCATGAAGGCCTCGATTGTAGGGGAACGTCCAGCGTGGTCGCTTCGTCGCATCGCGTAGAATCGTCGGCCGCGCTCCGGGGGCGCATTTCGTCGCGGTCCCCTTGCGCGGCCACGCCGGCGACCCCATGGTGCCGGGATGAGCCCCTACGCCGACGGCCCGATGACGCCCCCCCTCCTGCGCGCCGAGCGGCTCACCAAGACGGTCGTGAGCGGCGATGCCCCGCTGACGATCCTCGATGAGGTGACGTTCGACATCGCACCGGGCGATTCGGTTGCCATCGTCGGCGCGTCGGGCTCCGGCAAGACCACGCTGCTCGGGCTCCTCGCCGGTCTCGATCGTCCCAGCGACGGCGAGGTGTGGATCGCCGGCCAGGCGCTGTCCGGCCTCGACGAGGACGCGCGCGCCGCCATGCGCCAGCGGCTCCTCGGCTTCGTGTTCCAGTCGTTCCAGCTCTTGCCCGCGCTGACCGCGCTCGAGAACGTCATGCTGCCGCTGGAGCTCGCCGGTGCCGACGACGCGACGGCGAAGGCACGCGAATGGCTTGGGCGCGTCGGACTCGCGAAGCGAACGACGCATTATCCGAAGCAGCTCTCCGGCGGCGAGCAGCAGCGCGTCGCGATCGCGCGCGCGTTCGCGGGCGATCCCAAGCTCCTGATGGCGGACGAGCCGACCGGCAACCTCGACGGCGCGACCGGCGCGGAAATTGCCGAGCTCATGTTCCGCCTCAACCACGAGCATGGCACCACGCTGGTGCTGGTCACGCACGACGATGCGCTTGCGTCGCGCTGCGGGCGCCGGCTGTCGCTCGCGTCGGGGCGCCTCGTCGCCGACGTGCTGACGCACTGACGCTTCCGTGCGCGATCGCCTCGCTCCGCGCAAGATCGCCAGGCTCGCGCTGCGCATGCTCGCGCGCGACTGGCGTGCCGGTGAATTGACGGTACTGGCCGCAGCGCTCGTGCTCGCCGTCGGCAGCATGGGCACGGTCGGCTTCTTCGCCGATCGCGTGAAGAGCGCGCTGACGACGCAGGCGAGCCTGCTGCTCGGCGCCGACGTGATGATCTCGTCGGACCGGCCGCTGCCGGCGAGCTTCGCCGACGCGGCGCGGGCGCAGGGGCTCGATGTGTCGCCGGTGATCCGCTTCAACAGCATGGTGCAGAAGCCCGGCAGCGACGCGACGCCGGTCCTCGCAAACGTGAAGGCCGTCTCGCCGGGGTATCCGCTGCGCGGCGCGATCACGCTCACCGACGATGCGCATCCGGAAGGCGTGCGCGCGGAAGGCTCGCCGCCGCGCGGCGAGGCATGGCCGGACCAGCGGCTTGCGCAGCGCCTCGACCTCAAGCCCGGAGACAAGCTCGCCATCGGCGAGGCGATACTGGTCGTCGGCCCGGCGATTCAGCAGGAGCCCGAAGTCGCGACCGGCTTGCTCTCCACCGGCCCGCGACTGCTCATCCACGCCGACGACCTCGCGGCCACCAACCTGCTGCAGCCGGGGAACCGCGCGACCTACCGGTTGCTGGTCGCCGAGCCGCCGGGTCACAAGGCGCTCGCCACGTTCGTGCGCCAGGCGAGCGCCGAGCTCAGGCCCGGCCAGCGCCTCGAGAACGTGCGCGACGTCCAGCCCGAGGTGCGCCAGACGCTCGACCGCGCCGAGAGCTTCCTCGGGCTCGCCGCGCTGGTCGCGGTGATCCTGTCCGCGGTCGCCGTCGCGCTCACGGCGTCGCGGTACCTTCGCAGACACCTCGACACCGCCGCCATGCTGCGCTGCCTCGGAGCATCGGAGGCGCGCACGCTCGCCCTGTTCGTCACGCAATTCGTGGCGCTCGGCCTGGTGGCGAGCGCGATCGGCGTGCTGCTCGCGCTCGGTGGCCAGGCGCTGCTCGTGTCGCTGCTCGCGTCGCTGACGGCGGCCGAGCTGCCCGCCCCGTCGTTCGCGCCCGGCGCAGCCGCGTTCGCGACCGGCGTGCTGTTGCTGTTCGGCTTCGCGCTGCCGCCGCTGATGGCGCTCGCGAGCGTGCCGCCGCTCCGCGTGCTGCGCCGTGACCTGCCGCGACCGCGACCGTCCGCGCTCGTCGCCTACGTGCTGGGTGCCGGCGTCATCGCCGCGCTGATCGGTTGGCAAGCGCACGACGTGAAGACGGGCGTGATCATGGTCGGCGGAGTCGGCGGCCTGATCGTCGTCGCAGCGCTCGCGGCGTGGATGCTGATCGTCGCGTTGAAGCGGTTGCCGCAGCGCGGGGTTACCTGGCGCTTCGGCCTCGCCAACCTGCGCCGTCGCCCGCTCGCGTCGAGCCTGCAGGTCAGCGCGCTCGCGCTCGGTTTGATGGCGCTTCTGCTGCTCACCGTCGTGCGCGGCGAGCTGATGCGCAACTGGCGCGCGAGCCTGCCGCCGGACGCGCCCAACCATTTCATCGTCAACGTGCTGCCCGAGCAGGTCGACGGCGTGCGGCAGGCGATGCGCGAGGTCGCCGGCCCGGGGGCCGACCTCTACCCGATGGTGCGCGGCCGCCTCACGGCCGTGAATGGCGCCGCGCTCGACACGCGCCAGTACGACAACCCGCGCTCGCGCCGCCTGGCCGAGCGCGAGTTCAACCTCTCGTTCGCCGACCAGCTGCCCACGACGAACCGCGTCACGTCCGGCACGTTCTGGGGGCCGGGCGCGAAGCCCGATGCGGGGCTGTCGATGGAGGACGGCATCGCCGAATCGCTGCGCCTCAAGCTCGGCGACGAGCTGACCTTCGACATCGCCGGCACGCCGGTCTCCGCGCGCATCACCAGCCTGCGCAAGGTCAACTGGGACAGCTTCCGGCCCAACTTCTTCACGCTGTTCCCGCCCGGCGCGCTGGACGGCATGCCGACGTCGTACCTCGGCGCGGTGCGGCTGCCCGAGGGCGCGAAATCCGGCGCGTGGGTGTCCGCGTTGCTGCAGCAGCACCCCAACGTGCTCGCGATCGACGTGGGCGACGTAATCCGGCAGGTGCAGTCGATCATGGATCAGGTGTCGCGCGCGGTCGAGTTCGTGTTCCTGTTCACGCTGCTCGGCGGACTGCTCGTGCTGCAGGCGGCGATCGCGGCCACGCAGGACGAGCGCCGCTTCGACGCGGCGATCCTGCGCACGATCGGCGCGTCGTCGTCGCAGCTCTCCGCCGCGCAGGTCGCCGAGTTCCTGGTGCTGGGCGCGCTGGCCGGCGTGCTCGCGGCAGGCGGCGCGACGGCGATCGGCTGGATCCTCGCCGACCGCGTATTCCAGATTCCGTACGCGCCGAGCGCGTGGGTGTGGCTGTGGGGGCTGGGCGGTGGCGGGCTGGTCGTCACGCTCGCCGGCTGGCTCGGCACGCGCAACACCGCGCGCCAGCCACCGCTCGCGGTCATCCGACAGCTCGGCTAGCGATCACGTCCGGGGGTCAGGTTGAGAACCTGGTGCGCGACCTGACCCCGGACGTGATCGGCACGCTCCCATGCCCGACGAGACTTCTCCGCCGACCGCTTCCGCGACGCCGTTCCAGCTCTTGGGCGGCGAGGCCGGCGTGCGCGCGCTGGTCGATGCGTTCTACGACCGCATGGATCTCGAGGTGGCGTTCGCCGGCATCCGCAACCTTCATCACGACACGCTCGACGCGTCGCGCGACAAGCTCGCGTGGTTCCTGACCGGTTGGCTCGGCGGCCCACAGCGCTACGTCGAGCGCTTCGGCCACCCGATGCTGCGCGCTCGCCACCTGCCGTTCGCGATCGCGAACGCCGAGCGTGACGCCTGGCTCGCCTGCATGCGCATGGCGCTCGACGACGTGGGCGCGCCCCGCGAGCTGGTCGAGCCGCTGATGAAGGCGTTCCAGGGCACCGCGGACTGGATGCGCAACCGGAACGGGTGACGCGCCCGCGCGGGTGCGTAACCTCGCCGCCAACGGTACCGATGAGCGAACTGACCGATCTTGGCGCGGAGGCGCTGTCGCAGGGGCTCGCAGCGCGCCGCTTCTCCTGCCGCGAGCTGATGGCGGCGACGCTCGACCGTATCGGGCGCGAGAATCCCCGGCACAACGCCATCGTGAGCCTGCGCGATCCGGTGGCCCTGTTGCACGAAGCGGACGTGTGCGACCAGGAGCTTGCGCAGGGCCACCGCCGCGGCTGGATGCACGGCCTGCCGCAGGCGATCAAGGATGCGGTCGCCGTCGCCGGCGTGCGCACGACGCTGGGCTCCCGTCTCGTCGACTTCGTGCCTTCGCAGGATGACCTGGTCGTGCAGCGCATGCGCTCGGCGGGCGCGATCGTCATCGGCCGCACCAACTCGCCGGAGTTCGGGCTCGGATCGCACACGTTCAACGACGTGCACGGCACGACGCGGAACGCGTTCGACCCGTCGCGCTCGGCCGGCGGCAGCAGCGGCGGCGCGGCGGTCGCGCTCGCGACGCGCATGCTCGCCGTCGCCGACGGCAGCGACTTCATGGGCAGCCTGCGCAATCCGGCCGGCTGGAACAACGTCTACGGCCTGCGGCCGAGCCAGGGCCGCGTGCCGAACTGGCCGCTCGTCGATGCCTGGGTCGCGCAGTTGTCGACCTGCGGACCGATGGCGCGCACCGTCCTCGACCTCGCGCGGCTGCTCGACGTTCAGGCCGGCTACGATCCGCGCGTGCCGCTGTCGCTCGACGGAGGTGGCGGTTTCGCGGAGGCGGTCCTCGGCGCGCTGCCGGGCGATGCGCGCGTGCGCATCGCATGGCTCGCCGACCTTGGAGGGCACCTCGCGATGGAGGAGGGCGTGCTGGCGGCCTGCGAAGGCACATTGCGCCGCTTCGAGGAGGCAGGCGCGACGGTCGATGCGGTCGCGCCGCCCTTCGATGCCGCGAGCGTCTGGGAGGCGTGGCTGGTGTGGCGCCGCTGGCTCGTGGCCGGCCGCATCGCGCCCTACCTGACCCGCCCGGAACAGCGCGGACAGGTCAAGCCCGAGGCCTTGTGGGAAGTCGACAACGCCGCTGGGCTCACCGGTGAGGAGACGATGCGGGCGAGCGTCGTCCGCACGGCGTTCCACCGGCAGATGCTCCGCCTGCTCGAGCGCCACGACCTCGTGGCGCTGCCCACCGCCCAGGTGTGGCCGTTCGACGCAACGCTGCGCTGGCCGAGCGAGATCGCGGGCCGGACGATGGACACCTACCACCGCTGGATGGAGACGACGATCTACGCGACGTTCGCCGGTCTGCCCTGCATCGCGGTGCCCGCGGGTTTCGGTCCGGGCGGGCTGCCGATGGGATTGCAGCTCATCGGCCGGCCCCGCGCCGATGCCGAGGTGCTGCGCATCGCGGCGGCGCTGGAGCCGGCGATCGCGGACATCCTCGCGGTGCGGCCCGCCAACGGCCGCTGAGGCGCGCGACGCCTCACTTGCCCGCGAGCACGGACTCGTCCGCGTAGCGACGCGCCATGCCCCACAGTGCGAGCGCGACAAGGAGCGCTGGCACGACCCACGAGAGCGCGAGATCGCCCCAGGCGAGCGCCTCGCCGCGCAGCGCGCGGTTCAGCAGCAGGTACTGTCCGGAGACCGGGGCGGCGACCAGCCAGTCCGGCTCGCGGCGTTGCAGGAACAGCTGCGCGACCGGCACGATCGACACGACGAAGAGCAGCAGCGAGAGGTTGGTCTGCGCTTCCTTGATCGTGCGCCCGCGGCTCCCGAGCCACAGCAGCACCGCCGGCATCAGCGCGATCATCGGGAGCAGGATGACGAGGAAGCGTACGAACTCGCGCCCTCCGAACAGGAACGGCACGCCGACCGGCGGCAGCGGCGCGAAGGTCAGCGTCAGCGTGAAGCCCGCCAGCGTCACGACGACCACCAGCAGCGCGAACGCCGCGACGGCGAGCCACTTGCCCACCACGATCTCGCCCGCCGACGCCGGGGTAGCGAGCAGGGGCTCGAGCGACTGGCGCTCGCGCTCGCCGGCGGTCGCGTCGAGCGCCACCGGCATGCCGCCCATCACCGCGGCGAAGAGACCGTAGTACGCGACCAGGAACAGCACCAGCGCCCCCGACTGCTGCGGTGTCGCGAGGTCCACCGCGACGATGTCGAGCGGTTGCGCGACCTCGGGCACGACGCCACGCAGCATCAGCCGCTGCGCGCCCCACTGCCGGTTGTAGGCGCGCAGCAGCGACTCGGCCTGGTCGATCGACGCGCGGGCGCGGTCGCGCGAGCGGTCGTAGATGAGGCTCACCTTGGCGGGCTTGCCGTCGGCCACCTGGTCGTCGTACGCGGGATCGACGACCAGCGCGACGTCGAGTTCGCCCGCACGAATCCGTGCCTCGGCATCGGCGGGCAGCGGCTGGATGCGCACGCCTTCGCGCTCGAGGAACGCGACCAGGGCGGGCGCGTACTGGGCGCCGCCGACCGGCAGCCGCAGCGTGCGCGCCCGTTCTCCCTGCGACGCGATCATGTTGAAGATCAGCGCGAGGAAGATCGGTCCGGCGAGCGCCGCGGTCGCGATCGTCATCAGCATCGCCCGCCGGTCGCGGAGCGTCTCGGTGACCTCCTTGCGGGCGACGATCAGGGCACGGTTCATACGATCGCGTCGCTTCAGGCGGCGAGGCCTTCGCCGCTGCCGAGCAGCGTGACGAAGGCATCCTCGAGCGACGCCGCGCGCGCCTGGTCCATGAGCTCGGGCGCGGTGCCGATCGCGACCACGCGTCCCCGGCCGAGGATCACGATGCGGTCGCACAGCGCCGCGACCTCCTGCATCACGTGCGAGCTGAACAGGAGCGTCTTGCCGGACGCGCGCAGGCGCCTGAGCTGGTCGCGCAGCGCGCGCACGCTCATGATGTCGAGGCCGTTGGTCGGCTCGTCGAGCAGGATCGTGTCGGGATCGTGGACCAGCGCACGCGCGATCGCGACCTTCATGCGCTCGCCCTGCGAATACCCTTGCGCGCGCCGCTTCGCGACGGCGGCGAGACCGAGCTCGTCGACCAGCCGGTCGATGCGCCGCTCACGCTCGGCGCCGTCGAGGCCGTGCAGCGCCGCGTAGTAGGCGATGTTCTCGCGGCCGGACAGGCGCGGATACAGGCCGCGCGCGTCGGAGAGCACGCCGAGGCGCCGGCGCACCTGCGCGCGGTCGGCGACGACGTCGCGGCCATCGATCGTCGCGCGGCCCGCGTCGGCTACCACGAGCGTCGCCAGCATCCGCAGCAGCGTCGTCTTGCCGGCGCCGTTGGGGCCGAGCAGCCCGGTGATCTCGCCG
Organism: Casimicrobiaceae bacterium; assembly: GCA_035539315.1. Classification (GTDB taxonomy): domain Bacteria; phylum Pseudomonadota; class Gammaproteobacteria; order Burkholderiales; family Casimicrobiaceae; genus VBCG01. Next base: position 7,542 of record DATLIR010000221.1, on the reverse strand, counting down.
GCCGGCGCGACGAACGAGACGTCGTCGACCGCGTGCACCTCGCCGTGCTTGCCGAAGCTCTTGACCAGACGGTCGACGACGATCACGGCGGCGCCGGGCCGAGGAGGCCGGTCCACAACGCGGGAGGCGTCGAGCTCTCGAGCTGGCGGAGGCAGTCCTCCGGCAGCGTCGCGAAGCCGGCGTCCGCGACGAACGCGGCGACGAGGCGCGGCGCGCAGGCGTGCGGCGAGACGATGTGACCGTAGCCCGGCGCCACGACGTGGCGATGACGGGAGAGCGAGCGTTCGACCAGCGTGCCGTTGGCCGGCGGCGTCACCGGGTCGAGCCCGCCGGACAGGATCAGCACCGGCACATCGCTCGCGACCGGCGCGAGGGCATCGTTCGGCGCACTGCCGCGCGGCCATTCGTCGCAGATCGCCAGGGTCAGCCGCGCGAGCCGCGCCGAGCGCTTGCCTGCGAGGGTATGCTCGCGCAGCGCGAGCCCGACGCGCGGCACGTCCTCGGCGCAGGTCACCGAGTAGTGCAGCGGGATGTTCATCTGCCGCGCCAGGTCGCCGGTGAGCGCGCTCGCGCTCGCGACCAGCGGCGCGAGGTCACCCCCGCGCGCCTGGGCGAGCAGCGCGGGGATCAGCGCGGACGTCTCGGCGCCGTAGAGGAGCGGTTGCAGGAGGCCGATGACCGTGTCGACCGAGACCGGCACGTTGCGCCTGGCGCCGGTCGACGGGTCGACCATCGTGATCCCGCGCGAGCGCGCTCCGAGCGAGCGGCCGATGGCGTCGAGCGTGGCGGGCAGGTCCGGAAGCGCCCCGTTGCAGGCCGGCGAGGTCGCGCAACGCTCGAACAGGGCGTCGAGCGCGCGCTCACGCGTCGTCCAGACGTCGAGGCTGATGATCATGTCCGGCGGTGCGACGCCGTCGAGCGTCACCGTGCGCGTGCGCTCCGGATGGCCTCGCAGGTAGGCGAGGGCGACGCGCGTGCCGTAGCTGCCGCCCCACAGGTTCCAGCGCGGGGCGCCCAGCGCAGCGCGCACGGCCTCGAGGTCCGCGACGAACGCGGCAGTCGTGTAGCGGCTCGCATCGACGCCTTGGCGCGCGAGCTCGGCGGCGCAGGCCTTCGCGCGCGGACGCGGATCGGTCTCGAGCAGCGCTTCCTTGAGCCCATCCTCCGAGAAGGCCTCGCAGCGCAGCGGCGACGAGCGGCCGGTGCCGCGCTGATCGACCAGCACCACGTCGCGCGTGCGGCGAATCTCGCTCAGCCGTGCAGCAAATGCCGCCAGCTCGCTCGCCGCCTGGCCCGGGCCGCCGGCGAGGATGACCAGCGGGTCCGCCTGCGGCGACAGCGTGTTCGCCGCGAGGACCGCGACGTGGATGTCGATCGTGCGGCCGTTCGGTTTGTCGCGATCCTCCGGAACGCTCACCGTGCCGCAGCGCGCCGCGCCGGCGAGGTGCGGCAGCCGGCAGTCGCCGAGGACGATCGTCCGGTCGGCCGCGCGGTCGCCGCCGCACGAGGCGAGGGCGACGAACGCGAGCGTCGCCATCGCGGAGCGGGATGGGCGTGACGTCATGGAGGCGAATGCTAGCAAACCGGGATCCGCGTGCCGCGCGAGGGCGACCAAGCGCGACGCGGCGGTCGCGAACGGCGCTCGCGCCGGTCTATACTGGGGCGATCGCCTCACCCGCCGCACTCCTGACGATGGCGTCGCGCACGCTCGAACCGGGCATCCACACCGATCTGCGGGACAAGATGAGCTACGGGGGCTACCTCGAGCTCGAGCGGCTGCTCGGCGCGCAGGTGCCGCGCTCGCGCGGCGACGACGGAGCGCCGTTGCACGACGAGCTCCTGTTCATCATCCAGCATCAGGTGTCCGAGCTGTGGATGAAGCTCGCGATCCACGAGATCCGCGCCGCGATCGCGCGCGTGCGCGCCGACCGGCTCTCCGAGAGCTTCAAGATCCTCGCTCGCGTCAAGCTCGTGCAGCGACAGCTGTTCGAACAATGGGCGGTGCTCGAGACGCTCACGCCGTCCGAATACGAGGCGATCCGCCCTGCGCTCGGCACCTCGTCGGGATTCCAGTCGCACCAGTACCGCGCGCTCGAGTTCCTGCTCGGCAACAAGCATGCCGAGATGCTCGACGTGTTCCGCCACGACGCGGCCGCGCACGCCGAGCTCGAGGCGCTGCTCCACGCACCGTCGATCTACGACGAGTTCCTGCGCCACCTCGCGCGGCGCGGGCTGCCGGTGCCGCCCGAGCGCGTGGAGCGCGACTGGTCGCAGCCCTACGAGCGCCATCCCGGGCTGGTGCCTGTGTTCCGGACCATCTACGCCGACCCGCGCCACTGGTGGGACGCCTACGACATGTGCGAGAAGCTCCTCGACATCGAGGAGTCGTTCCAGCTCTGGCGCTTCCGGCACCTGAAGACGGTCGAGCGCATCATCGGGCACAAGCCGGGCACGGGTGGCTCGTCGGGCGTCGGCTTCCTGACGCGCGCGCTCGACGTCCGCTTCTTCCCCGAGCTGATCGACGTGCGCGGCGAGCCGCTCGCGACCCCCGACGTGCGGCCCGCGCCGGCGGAGCGATACCCGCCGCGCTCGCATCCGTGAACGATGCCCGTGCCCCTGTGACCGGCGTCGTTGTGGACGCCGCGGCGGCGCTCGGCCCGCCGCCGTGGAACGATGCGCGCATCGCGCAGCACATCGCGCCGCTTTTCTCGCGGCACCGCGCCGCGTTCACCGGGCGCATCTACCTCGCCAACCATTCGCTCGGCCGTCCACTCGACTGCACGGTCGACGACGTCGTCGAGGGAATCGAGGCGTGGTACCTCGCGATGGGCGAGGGATGGGACGCCTGGGAGGCCGAGGCGCACGCGCACCGTTCCCGCCTGGCCACGCTGCTCGGGGCGACGCGCGTCGACGCCGTGATCCCCAAGACCAGTGCCGGCCAGGGGTTGCGCGCGGTGCTCGGCACGTTCGACCGACCGCCGCGCGTCGTCACCACGCGGGGCGAGTTCGATTCCCTCGACGTCATCCTGCGCGAGTGGGCGCGGCGCGGGCGCCTCGAGCTCGTGCACGTCGAGGCGCGTCCCGCGGTGCCCGGCGCCCGTGACGAGCGTCGGCTGCCGCATCACGTCGCCGCCGACCTCGTGGAGGCGATCACGCCCGGCACCGAGCTGGTCGTCGTGTCGGAGGTGATGTTCCAGACCGGCGAGCGCCTCGACGGCCTGGCTGCGCTGGTGGCGCATGCGCACGCATGCGAAGCGAAAGTGCTGATCGACGTGTACCACTCGCTCGGCGTGCTGCCGGTCGACGTGACCGACCTCGATGCGGACTTCGTCGTCGGGGGCAGCTACAAGTACCTGCGCGGCGGGCCGGGCGCGTGCTTCCTGTACGTCGCGCCGCGCTGGCTCGACGCCGGCCTGCGCACGCTCGACACGGGCTGGTTCGCGAAGGATCGCCGCTTCGACTACGCGCGTCCCGAACCGCCGGCCTTCGCCGCAGGGGGCGACGGCTGGCTCGAATCGACGCCGGCGGTGCTCGCCCCGTTCCAGGCGCGCGCCGGCCAGGAGCTCGTGCTGTCGCTCGGCGTCGCCGCGCTGCGCGCAGATTCGCTTGCGCGCCAGCGACGCCTGGTGGCGGCGCTCGAGGCGCACGGCGTGTTTGCGCTCGGTGGTACCGAGTCGCGCGGTGCGTTCGTCGTCGTGCCCGTCGACGGGCCTCAAGACGCGGCCGTGCGTGCCGTCGAAGCGCTCGCGACACGCGGCATCGTCGCCGATGCGCGCGGCGCATTCCTGAGGCTGTGCCCGGATCCGCTGACGTCGGCTGCCGAGATCGACCGCACGGCGGTCGCGGTGGGCGACGCCATGGGCGAGCTGGGGGGCGGGCGAACGTGAACGCGGCGCAGGCGGCGCGCAACGCGCTTTGTCCCTGCGGCAGCGGCCAGCGCTACAAGACCTGCTGCGGCCGCGTCGATCGCGTCGAGCCGCGCCACGCGACGACCGTCGACGCTCTCCTGCGCGCGGCGTTCGACGCGCACCGCGCCGGCCGGAACGACGCATCGCGGTCGCTTTATGTGCGGGCGATCGCCCACGCGGGCGGGAGGTTGCCGGACGCCGAGCACATGCTGGGCGTCCTCGCGCTCGGCGAAGGCGACTTCGAAGCGGCGCTGCGCGCGCTGCGGGACGTGACAAGACGCTACGCGCCCGCGCCTCCCGAGGCGATCGGCAACCTCGCGATCGCCGTCGCCGCGCTCCTGAGCAACCGTGTGACCGTCGAGACCGAGGAGCGCTGGCTCGGCTACCTCGCCTGGCGTGGCGCGGCGAGCTCGCGCGCCGCGGCGCCGCGGGGTCGCGTGAGCGTCGTCGTGCCGAGCTACAACCACGCGCGCTACGTCGATGCGGCGCTCGACTCGCTGCTCCAGCAGACGCGCCCCCCCGATGAGATCGTGGTAATCGACGATGGCTCGACGGACGCGTCGCCGAGCCGCGTGCGCGCGTTCGGCGCGCGTGCGGGCGATCGCGTGCGCATCGTGCTCCGCGAGAACCGGGGCGCGGCGGCGACGATCAACGAGGCGATCCGGCTGTCGACCGGCGACTGGGTCCACATCCTCAACTCGGACGACCGCTTCACGCCCGACCGGCTCGAGGCGATGGGGCGCGCTCTCGCGTCGGCCGGGGCATCGTGGGGGTTCTCGCGGTGCCGCTTCGTCGACGCTGCGGGCACGGAGCTCGCTCCGGGCGCGTCCGCACAGGCCGACAACCAGCGACGGGCGTTCGACAGCGTGGGCGCGCACGACACGCTCGGCATGGCGTTCGTCGCGGGCAACGTAGCGACGACGTCGGGCACCCTCGCCTTCTCGCGGGGCCTGTTCGACCGGCTCGGCGGCTTCCGCGACTTCCGCTACGTGCACGACTGGGATTTCTGCCTGCGCGCGTCACTGGAGGACGAGCCCGCCTTCGCCCCGCGCGAGCACTACGAGTACCGCCTGCACGGGAGCAACACGTTCACGGCGTCCTACGCAGGGACGCACAGCGAGACTGCCGCGATGCTTCGCGATTTCCACCGTCAGGCACAGTCGATCGCCGCGCCAGCCAATCCCTACGCGCCGGCGGCCGCCGTGTGGGGTCGCCTGCTCGCCGTGCGGACCATCGAGGCGGGCGGCGCCGTGGTGCTGCCGCCCGGGGTCGTCGACAGCCTCGCGGACGCGATCCTCGTCGAGCTCGCACGATGACGAACGCGAGGCCGTCCGAGCGGGCGAGCGTCATCGTGGCGCTCAATCCGCACGCGCACGACCTTGGCGCCGTGATGGACGCGTGGGATCGCCAGGCGGAGGCAGGCGAGTACGAGGTGATCGTCGTCGACAACGGGGCGCGCCCGTCCGCGGGTGCGGACTACGCGCTTCATCGCGACGCGCATCCCGGCACGCCGGTGCGCCTGGTCGACGGCTCGGCACCGGGCCGCGCGGCGCTCAACAACGCGGGCGTTCGCGCGAGCCGTGGATCGCTCCTCATGTTCGTCGCCGACGACTTCGTGCCGTCGCGCATGCTCGTCGCGGCACATCGCCGCTTCCACGCTTGCCACGTCGCGCCGGTCGTCGGCGTCGGCGGCAGCTTCTACGGGGATCGCTACCGCGACGACCCCTTCCGCCGCTGGATGGAGGACAGCGGGACGCTCTACGGCTTCCCGTTCCCGCTCGCCGCGCTGCGCTTCCAGGATGGCTATTTCTTCGTCGGCAACGCGTCGATGTCGCGCGCAACGCACGAGGCGATCGGAGCGTTCGACGAGCGTTTCCATCACGACCTCTTCGACGACTACGAGTATTCGCGGCGGATCCGCGCGCGCGGCGTCCGGACGCGCTACGTGCCGCGCGCGTTCGCGTGGCACGATCACGAGGTCACGCTCGAGGAGCGCCTGGTCGCGATGGGGCGCCTCGGCGAGGCGGTGAGAACCTACGAGCATGGAGGGGACGATGCGGGGCCGCTGGCCTGGCTCACCACGCAGTCGATCGAGGTGCTGGAAGCCGAGCTTGCGAAGGAAGGCCGCGATCCCGGCGCCATCGCGACGATCGGGTCGCGCAAGCGCCGCTGGGAGCTCGAGATGGCGGTCGCGTTCCTGAGGTCCTACCACGCGGCCGCGCCGGTGTAACGCGCGTGAGCGTCAGGCGCCGGCCGATCGAAGGATCAGCCGCACCAGCAGCAGCAGCGTGACCACCAGCACGGCGGCGAGGGCGACGCCGACGATGATCACCTGGTGCGGCCGGATGACCACCGCGTCGTGCCGCATCGCCTTGCCCTTGCGCACGCCGAGGAAGCTCCAGAACACGGCCGAGACCACCTCGCGGAGCGAGGCCCGTGCGGGCGGCGCCGGCTCGGGTTTCGGCGGCGGGGGAGAGTCGATCATGGCCATGCCCGGACGACAGGTCCATTCTAGCAACGCCCCCTCCGGCCGGGCCGCCGGAAGCCCTTGAAACCGTCAGGGATTCCCCCATTTCCGTTGGAAATCAGGCGCAAGCGCGTCTTCCGGAGTCTTCATGCGTTTCGACAAACTCACCACCAAGTTCCAGCAGGCCTTTTCCGATGCCCAGAGCCTGGCGCTCGGGCACGACGCCGGGTTCATCGAGCCCCAGCACCTGCTGTCCTCGCTGCTCGCGCAGGAGGACGGCAGCACCGCGTCGCTGCTCGCCCGTGCCGGCGTTGCCGTGCCCAAGCTCCAGACCGCGCTCAAGGCCTCGATCGCACGGCTGCCCAAGGTCGAGGGCACCGGCGGCGAGATCGGCGTCTCGCGTGACCTCAATAACCTGCTCAACCTCACCGACCGGCTCGCGACCAAGCGCGGCGACCAGTTCATCGCGAGCGAGCTCTTCCTGCTCGCGCTGGCCGACGACAAGGGCGACACCGGCCGGATCCTCAAGGACGCCGGCCTCGCGAAGGCGTCGCTCGAGAGCGCGATCGAGGCGGTACGCGGCGGCGCGGGCGTCGCCTCCGCCGAGGCCGAGGGCCAGCGCGAGGCGCTCAAGAAGTACACGGTCGACCTGACCGAGCGCGCGCGCGAAGGCAAGCTCGACCCGGTGATCGGGCGCGACGACGAGATCCGACGCACGATCCAGATCCTGCAGCGGCGCACCAAGAACAATCCGGTGCTGATCGGCGAGCCCGGCGTCGGCAAGACGGCGATCGTCGAGGGCCTCGCGCAGCGGATCGTCGACGGCACCGTGCCCGAGACGCTCAAGGACAAGCGCGTCCTGTCGCTCGACATGGCGGCGCTGCTCGCCGGCGCGAAATACCGCGGCGAGTTCGAGGAGCGCCTCAAAGCCGTGCTGAAGGACATCGCCGCCGACGAGGGCCGCACCATCGTCTTCATCGACGAGCTGCACACCATGGTCGGCGCCGGCAAGGCGGAAGGCGCGATCGAGCAACGCCATGGGGCCGTCGGGCTGCACCAGCATCGCGGCCAACAGGTGGGCGGGCTCGATGTACGGGTTGTCGCGGGCCACGGCTAGGCTCTGCGCTTCGGCCAAAGCCTGCTGAAAGGCAGTCGTGAGTTTGTCAA
>DATLIR010000220.1:0-5149 GCA_035539315.1 Casimicrobiaceae bacterium | reverse complement strand
GACGCCGCCGTCACCGGCAGCGCGCCGCCACGCTTTGACCGTCCGGGCGGCACCGGGCCGCGCGGTCGGTCACGCCACGTCGCCGGCGGGGATCGCCCTACGGCTTCGGCGGGCTTGGGATGGATAGGAAGACCAGGCCCTCAGGTTGCCGGTCGCCGCGGTGGGTTGCGGACGACCGCTCGTGACGGAACCACGCTACCAAGGTCGCGCAGGCGGCGCAAGCGGCGATGGCGCATTGCGGCATGAATATTTTTACGCCAATTCAATGTATTGGAGACAAATTCCATCAGGCGGAGCCATTGACGACAAGATCAGGCTCCGAAATGCTGCGGCGCGGCTCGATCCGACGCCGGCCGCAACCGCTTCAAACGGTTGGAATTAGGCAATACATTGTTTTACAACATCTATTCCTATACGCTATGGCGGACAGTCAGCCCGCGAGAATTTCCACCCTGCGGCAGCAATTTTCGTCCTGGCCGGTCGCCGACTAGGTGAACAGCGGGATGCGGTCGCCGCGGGCGGGGACCTCGACCGACGGCCAGCCCAGGCGCTCGCGAATGGCCGCGGCGAAGGCCACCGAGATCTCGCGCTCGCCGTGCACGACGAACACGCGCGACGGTGGCGTCCGGAATCCGCCGAGCCAGGCCAGAAGTCCCGCCTGGTCGGCGTGCGCGGACAGTCCGCCGATCGTGTGCACCGAGGCGCGCACCGGCACCGGCTCGCCGAACAGCCGCACCTCGCGCGCACCGTCGACGATCGCTCGGCCGAGCGTGCCGCGCGCCTGGAAGCCGGTGAACACGATCGCGCACTCCGCGCGCGGCAGGTTGTGGCGCAGGTGGTGGCGCACGCGGCCGCCTTCCGCCATGCCGCTCGCCGCGACGATCACCGCGCCGTGCCGCACGGCGTTGATCCGCATCGAGTCCTGCGGCGACTCGGTGAAGAGCACGCGCAGGCGTTCGGGATGCGCTTGCTGCCACGCGGCGAGGTCGCGCGTGTCGCGGTCGAGCTGCGGCGCGTAGCGCGACGTGATGGCGGTCGCCGCGGTGGCGAGGGGCGAGTCGACGTACACGGTGAGCGGCGGCACGCGAGCGGCCTTCGCGAGCTCGGCGAGCACGTGCAGCACCTCCTGCGTGCGGCCGACCGCGAACGCGGGCACGACCACGTTGCCGCGCGGCAGCGTCGCGGTGAGCACGGCGGCGAGCTCGTCGAGCGTCGCGTCGAGCGGCCGATGCAGGCGGTTGCCGTAGGTCGACTCGACGACGAGCGCGTCCGCCTGCTCGACCGGTTCGGGATCCGGCAGCACCGGGCGCCCGCGCTGGCCGAGGTCGCCTGAGAACACGATGCGGCGGACCGCATCGCCGCTGCCGAGCGCGAACTCCGCAATCGCCGAGCCGAGGATGTGCCCGGCGTTGCGGAACGTGAACGCGAGACCGGGCGCGAGCCGATGCGCAACGCCGTAGTCGACGGTCGCAAGGCGGCGCAACGCGGCCTCGGCATCGTGGACCGTGTAGAGCGGCCCCTCGCGCTCGTCGGCGTCGCTGCGTCGCGGTGCCCGGCGCGCACGCATCGGCGTGGCGCGCAACCCCTTCTCGCGACCGGCAGCCGCGTTCGATTCCTGGATGTGCGCGGCGTCGGGCAGCATGACGCCGAGGAGGTCGGCGGTCGCCTGCGTCGCGTACGCCGGCCCGCGGTAACCACGCTGCACGACGAGCGGAAGCAGGCCCGAGTGGTCGATGTGCGCGTGCGTGAGGACGATCGCGTCGATCGCGCGTGCGTCGAGCGCGATCGCCGCGCGGTTCTTCGCGTCGGCGTCCGGTCCCTGGAAGAGGCCGCAGTCGACCAGCACGCGCCGCGACGCGGCTTCGAGCAGGAACGCGCTGCCGGTCACCTCGCCGGCGGCGCCGAGGAACGTCAGGACGGCCGGGCCCGTCGCGGGCACGGGCTCAGCGGCCATGCCTGGCGACCGCCGCGTCGTCGAGGATCGCCTCGAGCAGGTCCGGATCGTCCCACGGGACGTCGACGCGCTCGTCGCGCAGCCACCGGCTGCCGCTGTCGCGCCGCCATTCCTGCGGAAAGGCGACCGAAAAGCGCGACGTGCCGGCGGGCAGCGTGGTCGCGCCCGCCGGCGGCCGGCCCTCGAGCGCGGCGAGCCACGCGCCGGCGAGGTCGACACCGAGCCAGCGCGATACGTGCGCCGTCGGGACGACGTGGCGGTCGACGTCGACCAGCCACGCCTCGCCGTCCGTGCCGACGACGAAATCGAGCGCGCAGCAGCCACCGGCGCCGAGCGCGGCGACGGCGCGCTCCGCACGCAGTGCGATGTCGTCGTGCACGCAAAAGCGCAACACCGTCGGGCGGCGGCCGGCACCGTCCTCGACGACGACGTGTTCCGCGGTCGCCGAGGCGACCACGCGACCGCGGTGCGCGGCGACATGGTGGGTGTAGCTCGCTCCGGCAACGCGCCGCTCGACCAGCGCGCGGGGATCGTTCGGGCTCGACGCCGTCACGCGCGCGAAGGCCGCCTGCGCCGTCGCCGCGCTCGCCAGGGCGCGAGGACCGCGCGGCGTTGGCGCGCGCACCACGACCGCGCCGCCCAGCGCATGCGCGCTCGCCTCGGCCTCCGCCGCCGTGGCCACCAGGCGCGATTCCGGCGTGCGCACGTTCGCCCTCGCCAGGAGATCGACCGCGGAATGCGGATCGATCCGCGCGGGCCAGCCCTCCTGCGAACCGAGCGCATCCTCGAGGCGCGGCGCCAGCTGCGCCACGCGCTCGGGGCGCAGCGTGGGAGGCGGGGCAAGCACCAGCGCGGTGAGGAAGTCGAGCGCGCCGGCATCGGCGGGCACGATCGCGCGCGGCGCGGCGGCGTCGACCAGCGCAAACAGCGCCTCGGTCCAGCGCGAGGTCGGCGCGCCGGGCGGCACCAGCCCGACGCGCACGACGTGCCGCGTGTGCCGCGCCTGGGCGTTGGCCGGCACGAGCAGCGACACCGTGGCGCCGGCGCGCGCGAGCGCAGCCGGGAAGCGCGCCGGCGCCACCGACGCGACACCGGTGCCGACGACCAGGATGGGCGTCGTCATCCCGCGCCCCCCGGGGCCGCCGCTCGGCGACCCGCCATCTCGAGCAAGCGAAGTCCCTCCGAAGCCGCCGGCGCACCTCGTGGCCGCCCGGCAGCGCGCGTCGAACGGCGGGCGGTTCCCGCCGGACGCGGCGGGAGCTATGCTACCGCACGGTCCCAAGCGCCATCGCGCGGCGACCGCCCATCCGCGCAGGAGAACGACGATGCGACTCCCGATTGCCGCGCTCGCCATGCTCGCGCTGCCTGTCTTCGCCCAGACGCCGGAGGTCGCGCGCGGCATCGCCGCGACCTGCGCCAACTGCCACGGCACCGGCGGCATCAGCCGCGGCGAGAACGAATCGCTCGCCGGCAAGCCGAAGGACGAGCTGGTGCGCAAGGTGCAGGACTTCAAGCAGGGCCGCAAGCCCGGCACGATCATGCCGCAGCTCGCGAAGGGGTTCAGCGACGAGCAGATCGACCTGGTCGCCGGCTGGTTCGCCGCGCAACCGGCGAAGTGAGGAGACGGCGATGACGATCAGGCGACGCGATTTCCTCAAGGCGGCGGGCGCGGCGGCCGGGGCCGCGGTCCTGCCCGGATGCGCGACGATGCGCGACGGCACCGCGGGCAAGGTCGTCGTGGTCGGCGGCGGCTACGGCGGCGCAACGGCCGCCCGCTACCTGCGCATGTGGAGCAACGGCGCGGTCGGCGTCACGCTGATCGAGCCGCGCGAGGCCTTCGTCAGCTGCCCGCTGTCGAACCTCGTGATCGGCGGCAGCAAGACGATCGCCGACGTGACGATGCCCTACGACGCGCTGTGGCGCCGCTGGGGCGTGGACGTCGTGCGCGACACCGCGAGCGGCGTCGACATCGACAAGCGCGTCGTCACCACTGCGGGAGGGCGCAGCTTCGCGTACGACCGGCTGGTGCTCTCGCCCGGCGTCGAGTTCATGTTCGACGCGATCCCCTCGTACCGCGCCGACCCGGCGCGCGCCGTGGAGATCGCGCCGCATGCGTGGCAGGCCGGCCCGCAGACGGTGCTCCTGCGCCGCCAGCTGGAGGCGATGCCCGACGGCGGCATCTTCGCGATCGTCATCCCGCTCGCGCCGTACCGCTGCCCGCCCGGGCCCTACGAGCGCACCTGCCAGGTCGCCTGGTACCTGAAGCGCGCCAAGCCGAAGTCGAAGATCCTCGTGCTCGACGGCAATCCCGACGTGACGTCCAAGGCCGGCCTGTTCAAGAAGGCGTGGAGCGAGGAGTACCGGGGCCTGGTCGAGTACCGGCCCAACCACGCGCTCACCGACGTCGATCTTGGGACGCGCACCGCGAAGTTCGAGACCGCCGACGACGTGAAGGCCGACGTGCTGAACGTCGTGCCGCCGCAGCGCGCCGGCGCGATCGCACGCGCGGCGGGCGTGATCACCGCGAACAACCGCTGGTGCGAGGTCGACTTCCTCTCGTTCGAGTCGATCCGCGGCAAGGGCGTGCACGTGCTGGGAGACGCAATCCAGATCGCGCAGGGCATGCCCAAGTCGGGCCACATGGCGAACAACCACGCGAAGGTCGCCGCCGCGGCGATCCTGCGCCAGCTCGCCGGCCAGGCGCCGAACCCCGCCCCGATGCTCGTGAACACCTGCTACAGCTTCATCACCGACAAGGACGTCGTGCACGTCGCCTCGGTGCACCAGTACGACAGCGAGAAGAAGACGCTGCTGCCGGTGCAGGGCGCGGGCGGCCTGTCGCCGGCGATGAACGAGATGGAAGGGCGTTACGCGTTCAGCTGGGCGCAGAACATATGGAACGACGCGGTAGGAGGGTAACGCGTCACCGACAAGGCAGCATCACCCTTGCTCCCGAATGAAGGTGTTGTTGCTAGTGGCGTGGGTTACAGCGGGCGACTCGCCCGCGTAGCCGTATTTTCATCCGGGCGCCATTATCGCTGGGCCGAGAGAAACTCCGCGACCGCCTTGGTCTCGAGCTCGGTGAGCTTCGCGGCGATCGCGTGCATCACGTCGTTGTCGTTGGTGCGCGCGCGCGTGTTGAACTGCTTGAGCTGGTTCTCGAGGTAGAGCGCGTTCTGGCCGGCGAGGCGCGGC
>DATLIR010000219.1:0-3657 GCA_035539315.1 Casimicrobiaceae bacterium | reverse complement strand
ACCGCCAGCCGCCGCGGCGTCGCGTAGGGAGTGACCGTCGAGGCGTCGGTCAGGAAGCCGCGCTCGCGCAATTGCGCCGCGAGCGTCTCCGCGAATGCGCTGCCGAGCTTGCGCAGCGCCTTGGGCGGCAGCTCCTCGGTGCAGAGCTCGACGAGGAGGCTTGCGGCCGTCATGCCTCGGCCTTCGCGTACTGCGCAGGAAGGTGCGCGCGCTCGTGCCCGGCCAGCATCGGGAAACCCAGCGCGTCGCGCGAGGCGACGTACGCCGTGGCGACCAGCCTCGACAGCGTGCGGATGCGGCCGATGTAGCCGGCGCGCTCGGTGACCGAGATCGCGCCGCGCGCGTCGAGCAGGTTGAACGTGTGCGCGGCCTTGAGGATCATCTCGTAGCCGGGCAGCGGCAGCTTCGCCTCGAGCAGGCGCTTCGCCTCGCCTTCGAACAGCGCGAACTGCGCGAACAGCTTGTCGGCGTCGGAGGCCTCGAGCGCATAGGTCGTCTGCTCGACCTCGTTCTGGAAGAACACGTCGCCGTAGCGCACCGTGTCGGTGTAGGCGAGGTCGTACACCGATTCGACATCCTGCAGGTACATCGACATCCGCTCGAGCCCGTAGGTGATCTCGCCGGTGATCGGATTGCAGTCGAGGCTGCCGACCTGCTGGAAGTAGGTGAACTGCGTGATCTCCATGCCGTTCAGCCACACTTCCCAGCCGAGCCCCCACGCGCCCAGCGTCGGGTTCTCCCAGTCGTCCTCGACGAAGCGCACGTCGTTCTTCGTCAGGTCGAACCCGAGCGCCGCAAGCGAGCCGAGGTAGAGGTCGAGGATGTCGGGCGGCGAGGGCTTCAGCACGACCTGGAACTGGTGATGCTGGAACAGCCGGTTGGGGTTCTCGCCGTAGCGGCCGTCCTTGGGGCGTCGCGACGGCTGCACGTACGCCGCGCGCCACGGCTCGGGTCCGAGCGCGCGCAGGAACGTGGCGGTGTGCGAGGTGCCCGCGCCGACCTCCATGTCGTACGGCTGCAGGAGCACGCAGCCGCGCGCGCCCCAGTAGTCCTGGAGCCGCAGGATGACTTGCTGGAACGTGAGCATCGGACGCGCCGGGCGGCGCCGGGCGCCGCGATCCCTTCGGGAAACCGCCGATTCTACCGGGTGGCACCCCCGGACCCGTCCGGCGACGCGTGGGCGCCGCGCGTCGCCTCGCCTGTCGCTGCGCTCGTCGCAGCGCGTTAGCATGGGCCACCCCATGCACGAGACCCGATTCCGAGGCTTTCCCGTCGGCCGCGAGCGTACGCAGGCACGGTCGCGCGGCGGGCGTCGCTGCGCGCGCGGGGTTCGAGCATGAGCGAACCGCGCATCCTCGCGATCAGCGTCGTGATGCCGGTCTACAACGCCGAGCGCGCGCTCTCGTCGAGCCTGCCGCCGCTGGTCTCGCTCCTGCTCGACCACGAGATCCTCGAGCTGATCGTGGTCGACGACGGCTCGACCGATGCGTCCGCCTGGGTGGCCGAGGAGGCCGGCGCGCGCGTGCTGCCGTCGGGCGGGCGGCTCGGCCCCGCCGGCGCGCGCAATGCCGGCGCCGCGGTGGCGAAGGGCAACGTGCTGTGGTTCGTCGACGCGGACGTCGTCGTCCATCCGGACGCCGCGCGGGTCCTGAAGGACGCGCTCGTGCGGACCGGCGCCGCGGCGGTGTTCGGCAGCTACGACGAGTTCCCGGCCGCGACCAACTTCCTGTCGCAGTACCGCAACCTCGCGCACCGGCACCACCACGTGCGCGCCGAGCGCGCGGCCGAGACGTTCTTCGCCGGCTGCGGCGCCGTGCGCGCGAGCGCGTTCCGCCTGGTCGGCGGCTTCGACGCCGCGCGCTATCCGCGCGCCTCGATCGAGGACGTCGAGCTCGGCGTGCGGCTGCGCCAGCGCGGCTACCCGATCATCATCGAGCCGGAGCTGCAGGCCCGCCACCTCAGGACCTGGCACTTCGGGGACGTCGTGCGCAGCGACATCCTGCAGAACGCGCTGCCGTGGGCGCGGCTCGTCGCCGACGGTCGCGTGCCCGCCGCGCTGCACCTGAGCTTCCCCGAGCGCATGCGTACGCTGGTCGCGTGGGCCTTCGTGCTGGGCGCGCTCGGGTGGTTCGCGACGCTGGTCCCCTTTCTCGTGGTGCTCGCGCTCTTCGGCGCGGCGCTCGCGATCAACGCGAACCTGTTCACGCTGTTCGGGCGCGCCAACGGCTGGCCGTTCGCGTTCGGCGCCATGGCCTTCCACCAGCTCCATTACGTCTACACGTCGGCCGCGTTCATCGCGTGCCGGCTCGGCTGGGCGCCCGACCGGCCGCGTCCGCCCAAGGGCGCCGCGCCGCGTCGCGGCTAGACGGCCTTTTCAATCGGCCCTAGGCGCGCGCGAAGCGCGATGCGCCGCCGCGCGCTCGGGCGCCAGTGGTCGCGATGGCGGCTGCCTCGCTCGGGCGGGCCGTCGTGCACGATCGTCCACGCGTAGCCGAGCGCGAGCTCCTCGACGAGAAGCCGCCCCAGGAAGAACGCGACGTGCGCGCCCATGCAGCCATGGGGATGGGCGCCGAACGGCGAGTACTCGGTGCGGGAATAGGTGCGAGCGCGAAAGCGCCGCGGATCGAACCGATCGGGGTCGGGGAACACCGCCGGATCGCGGTGCGATTCGTTGACGCACAGCCGCAGGATCCACCCCGCCGGAATCGTGCAGCCGTCGATCTCGACGGGACGCGCCACGCGGCGGTACAGATACTCGCTCTGCTCGAGGCGCAGCGTTTCCATGACGAACGCCGTCGCGGGGTCGACCGGCGCGTTCAGGCGCGTGCCGCCTGCGGTCCGTCCATGCGCGCGCACGTCGTCGAGCGCGTCGGGCGCAGAGCTTGCGAAGTGCAGGATCCAGTCGAGGAGGCCGGTGATGTCCTTCGACGCCAGCCGGAAGGCGAGCACGAAGTTCTCGACGCGCGCCGGCCGGTCGAGGCCGCCGCCGGGGGCCGCGGCGAGCTCCCGGAGCGGCGTGACGCTCGCGATGCCGGGAACGCCCGCGGCGCGATCGCGTTCGATGGCGCGAATCTCCCCGCCGAAGCGGTCGATGCCCTCGACGAGATCGCGGCGCCAGCGGGGACCGCCGCCGCGATCCACGCCGAGCCGCGGCAGGATCGACGCGAGCACCGCCACGCGGGCATCGACAGGCGCAAGGCCGAGAAACAGGCGCGCGAACGAGGTCGCGACCCAGCGCTCGAACGCTTCGCGCGCGTACACGCCGTCGTCCGGCGATCGCGCGACCAGCGCATCGAGCTCGCCACGCAGCGATGCCCGCAACGCGGCCTCGGCGCCCGCGAGATCCATGTGCGCGAATGCGGCACGGAACACCGGCGCCTCCTCGCGATGGTCGGCGGCGGCCATGTAGCGCAGGATGCCCTTGGTCAGGAGCCGGTTGAACGGCAAGGTGGCGGGAGCGAGCGCATCGGCGTGGTCGGCGAGGATGCGCCGGGCGCGCTCGAGCCCGACCACGCAGGCCACCGGGCGGCCGAACTGGCTCATCTTGAAGACCGGGCCATGCCGCGCCGCCTGGTCGCGGTAGTAGCGGCGATCGCCGATCGCGTCGAGCGATGCCGCGAGGCCGAGCGAACCGCGCGGCCACCCGCGCGCGGTGCC
>DATLIR010000218.1:0-4550 GCA_035539315.1 Casimicrobiaceae bacterium | reverse complement strand
CTTCGTGCCCTTCGCGGCCCAGTCGCGCGACGAGCCCGAGCCGTACTCCTTGCCGGCCAGCACGACCAGCGGCACGCTCTCGTCCGCGTAGGCCATGGCCGCCTCGTAGATCGTCGTCTCGGAGCCGTCGGGGAAGTGACGCGTGAACCCGCCCTCGCGCTCGACCAGCTTGTTGCGCAGACGGACGTTCGCGAACGTGCCTCGGATCATCACCTCGTGGTTGCCGCGACGCGAGCCGTAGGAGTTGAAGTCGCGGTTCTCGACGCCGTGCTCGGCGAGGTACTTGCCGGCGGGCGAGTCGGCCTTGATCGAGCCGGCGGGCGAGATGTGGTCGGTGGTGACCGAGTCGCCGAAGATGCCGAGCGCGCGCGCGCCGCGGATCGCCTCGGCGCCGTGCGCGGGCGGCGTCATCGTGAAGCCGTCGAAGAACGGCGGGCGCGCGATGTAGGTCGAGCCCGGCCAGTCGTAGACCTGCCCGGTGGCGCCGTGCACGTCCTTCCACATCGGGTTCGCGTTGGCGAGGTCGCCGTACAGCCGGCGGAACGCCTCGGGCTCGCGCGCGTACGGCATCACCGCGGCGATCTCGTGCGAGCTCGGCCACAGGTCCCGCAGCATCACCGGCTTGCCGTCGCGGCCGATGCCCACCGGCTCGGTCGCGAGGTCCTTGAGCACGGTGCCCGCGATCGCGTAGGCCACGACCAGCGGCGGCGACGCGAGGAAGTTGGCCTTGAGATTGGGATGGATGCGCGCCTCGAAGTTGCGGTTGCCCGACAGCACCGCGGCGCAGATGAGGTCGTTCCCGGTGATCGCCTCGTTGATCGTCGGCCTTAGGTCGCCGGCGTTGCCTATGCAGGTCGTGCAGCCGTACGCGGCGACGTCGAAGCCGAGCTTGGCGAGGTAGGGCAGCAGCCCCGCCTTGGTCAGGTAGTCGGTGACGACGCGCGATCCTGGCGCGAGCGAAGTCTTGATGTGCGGCATGACGGTGAGCCCGTGCTCGACTGCCTTCTTCGCGAGCAGGCCGGCGGCGAGCAGCACGCCGGGGTTGGACGTGTTGGTGCACGACGTGATCGCCGCGATCAGCACGTCGCCGCTGCCGAGGTCGAGGCCGTCGGCCGTCTTCACGCGCATCGGGAGGTCGCCCGCCTTCTTCGCGAAACCGTTGTCCACGACCGCCTTGCTGAACAGCGTCGTGAACGTCGACTTGAGCGCCGGCATCTCGATGCGGTCCTGCGGGCGCTTCGGCCCGGCGAGCGACGGCTTGATCGTCGCGAGATCGAGCGACACCACCTTGGTGTAGTCGATGTCGCCGGCGCGGGGCACGCCCCACAGGCCCTGCGCCTTGAAGTACGAGGCGAAGCGGTCGATCTCCGCCTCGGTGCGGCCGGTGGCGCGCAGGTAGTCGACCGTCGCCTCGTCGACCGGGAAGAAGCCCATCGTCGCGCCGTACTCGGGCGCCATGTTGCCGATGGTCGCGCGGTCGGGCACGGCGAGCGACGCCGTGCCATCGCCGAAGAACTCGACGAACTTGCCGACCACCTTCTCCTTGCGCAGCATCTCGGTGACGGTCAGCACGAGGTCGGTCGCGGTGATGCCTTCGCCGAGCCGGCCCTTGAGCTCGACGCCGACGACGTCGGGCGTCAGGAAATACACCGGCTGGCCGAGCATGCCGGCCTCGGCCTCGATGCCGCCCACGCCCCAGCCGACCACGCCGATGCCGTTGATCATCGTCGTGTGGCTGTCGGTGCCGACCAGCGTGTCCGGATAGGTGACGGCGTCCTTCACGTGCACGCCGCGCGCCAGGTACTCGAGGTTGACCTGGTGCACGATGCCGATGCCCGGCGGCACGACCTTGAACGTGTCGAAGGCCTGCATGCCCCATTTCATGAACTGGTAGCGCTCGGCGTTGCGCTGGAACTCGAGCTTCATGTTGAGGTCGAGCGCGCCCGGGCTGCCGTAGTGGTCGATCATCACCGAGTGGTCGACGACCAGGTCGACCGGCACCAGCGGCTCGATCGTCTTGGGATTGCGGCCGAGGTCGCGCGCGACGTTGCGCATCGCAGCGAGGTCGGCGAGCAGCGGCACGCCGGTGAAGTCCTGCAGCACGACGCGCGCGACGACGAACGGGATCTCGTCGACGCGCGCGCCGGTCGGCGACCAGTTCGCGACCTGGCGCACGTGCTCCTCGGTCACTTTCTTGCCGTCGCAGTTGCGCAGCACGCTCTCGAGCACGATGCGGATCGACACCGGCAGGCGCGAGACGCGGCCGATGCCGGCCGCCTCGAGCGCCGGGAGCGAGTAGAGCGTGCCGCTGCCGCCCGAAGCGAGGGCATACGGCTTGCGCGTGTGGAACGGGTCGTGTGCCATGGTTCTCGTCGTCCTTCGTGGTCCCGCCCGCGTCACTTCGCCGGGGGGCGCAATTGCAGGATGTTGATCGTCTGGCCGGCGGCGGTCGTGATGTCGCCGGGCTTCTGGCCGGGCTTGCAGGCGCCCGCGTGCCGTGCCTCGACGACGGTCGAGGATTCCTTCATGCCCATGAACGGCGGGTCGTAGGTCGAGTTCCCCTCGATGCGGTACGACGCATCGCCGGCGAGCGTCATCGTCGAGCGCGCGACCATCGTCGAGTCGCCGAACTTGCACTCGGCTTCACTCAGGAAGCGGTTGCCGGACTGCTTCACCTCGAAGCGGCTGCACATGCCGGCCATCATCCCCTGCGAGGCGCGGTACATCTCGCGTGCGGTCGCGTCGTCGAGGCACATGGTGCTCCTGAGCGGCGGCTCGTCCTTCGCCTGCACCGACGTGCGCGACGAAACCTCCCACAGTCCCGCCTTGAGCTTCGGGTAGTCCTCGGCGCGCGCGCCGGTGGCGGCGGCGAGGAGCAGCATGACGAGCGCGGTCGGGATCATCGTCGGCTTCCCAGGCAATCGCGTCACGGCCGCGCCATCAGGTCCACGTACTCGTGCACCGGCATCGCCTCGAGCCTCGCCTGGTCGAGCGACACCGCGAGGATGCGCGCCGCCTGCCTTGCCGGGAACACGCGCGCGAGGTTCACCTTGAATTTCTCCACCAGCAGCGGGATGCCGTCCGCGCGCCGGCGCTTGTGGCCGATCGGGTACTCGACCGCGACCTCGGGCAGCGTGGTGCCGTCGGCGAGGTGCACGGTCAGCGCGTTGGCGATCGAACGCTTGTCCGGGTCGTGGTAGTCCCGCGTGTACTGCGGATCCTCGACGCAGGTGATCCGCTCGCGCAACGCGTCGATGCGCGGGTCGGCGGCGATCGCGTCCTCGTAGTCGCCGGCGGTGAGGCGCCCGAAGATCAGCGGCACGGCGACCATGTACTGGATGCAGTGGTCGCGGTCGGCCGGGTTGGCGAGCGGGCCCTTCTTGTCGATGATCCGGATGCACGCCTCGTGCGTGCGGATCGTGATCGACTTCACGTCGGCGGCGCCCTTGCGGCGCCGCTCCAGCTCGCGGTGCAGCGTCATCGCGGCCTCGACCGCCGTCTGCGAATGGAACTCGGCCGGGAAGCTGATCTTGAACAGCACGTTCTCCATGACGTAGCTGCCGTAGGGCCGCTGGAACGTGAACGGCTTGCCCTTGAACAGCACGTCGTAGAAGCCCCAGGTCTTCGCGGTCAGCACCGACGGGTAGCCCATCTCGCCGGTCATCGCGATCAGCGCGAGGCGCACGGCGCGCGAGGTCGCGTCGCCGGCGGCCCAGCTCTTGCGCGAGCCGGTGCTGGGCGCGTGGCGGTAGGTGCGCAGCGACTGGCCGTCGACCCAGGCGAGCGACACCGCGTTGACGATCTCGTCGCGCGACAGGCCCAGCATCTGCGCGACCACCGCGGTCGAGGCGACCTTGACCAGCACGACGTGGTCGAGGCCGACGCGGTTGAACGAGTTTTCCAGCGCGATGCAGCCCTGGATCTCGTGCGCCTTGATCATCGCGGTGAGCACGTCGCGCATCGCCAGCGGCTTGCGGCCGGCGGCGACCGCGTTGCGCGACAGCCAGTCCGCCGTCATCAGGATGGCGCCGAGGTTGTCCGACGGATGCCCCCACTCGGCCGCGAGCCAGGTGTCGTTGAAGTCGAGCCAGCGGATCATCGTTCCGAGGTTGAACGCCGCGGCCACCGGGTCGAGCTGGTGCGGCGTGCCGGGGACCTTCGCGCCGTGCGGCACGACGGTGCCGGGCACGATGGGGCCCAGGAGCTTCGCGCAGGCCGGGTAGGCGAGCGCCTCGAAGCCGCAGCCCAGCGTGTCGATCAGGCAGTTGCGCGCCGTCTCGTAGGCGAGCGGGCTCTCGATCGCGTAGCCGGCGACGTCGTCGACGATGTCGACCAGCACCTGGTCGGGCTGGGGGCGGACGTTGCTGACGGGGGCGGACATTCAGGAATCGGGGATCAGGGATCAGGTATCGGGAAATTCATCGGGTACCAGGTCCATCGATCGGGTACCGGAGGTTCGGGGATCAGCCTTCGCGGCAGCTCGCGAGCTCGGTGTGGTCGGAGAGACGATTCATCGTCGCGGCGCGGCCCTTGATCCACCACTCGAGGTC
>DATLIR010000217.1:0-11950 GCA_035539315.1 Casimicrobiaceae bacterium | reverse complement strand
GCGCGTGAAATAGCGCTCGATCAGGAACGGCTCGTCGAAATGGCGCCGGCCGACGAACGCCGTCGCATGGCGTCCCCACTGCCGCATCGCGCCGGCGCTCTCGATGCCGCTGATCCACAGCGTGTACCGTTCCGGCCGCTCGGTGCCGGCGACGATGCCGTCGGGCCCAAACAGGCTCGCAGTGCCGCCGCCCGGCGCCGGCAGCGTGCGCAGCGCGGCGTCCGGCAGGAGCGTGTAGCCGGTCGCGGCGCCACGCGCGCCTTCGCCCGGTGCGATCGGCGTCACGCCGCGCAGGTAGTGCGTGCCCGTCGCGAGATCGAGGCGCACGCGCGTGCCGACGGCGAGCTCGGGCAACGTGCGCACGATGAGCGCGCCCTCCTCGATGGGGCCTTCCGGCGGACGCGCGGCGAGGCGCGCGGTCGGCACGAACTGGTGGTAGCAGCCGCACGGGTGGATGGTGTCGAACGCGAGCGGCGCGCCGTCGCGGTCGAGCGTCACGCGCCATACGAGGCCGTCGAGGCGGCCGGCGAGCGGGTCGCCGGCGAAGCGGGGCGGCCGTTGCGCGAACCAGACCGTGTAGACGAGCTGCGGCAGGAGCTGCTGGTCGAAGCGCGTCCACGCGAGACGCGTGTACACGACCGGCGCGCTCGCATCGACGTCGGGCACGCCGTCGGCGCGCCGGTGCGGGCGACCCGGGCGGTCGTCGCCTGTGACGGTATCGATGGCGTAGTCGGGCGCGTACGCCGCGAAGAGCGCGTCGAGCGCAGCGGGATCGACGCGCGGCAGCGGGGGGAGTGGATCGGCGGCGACGAGCGCGGCCACGGTGTGGCGGACGGCCTCAGGCGTGGCGCTCGACGCGAAGGCGGGGCGGTAGGTCGTGAGCGTCCCGCGCGGCGCAGCCCTCTCGCCGGCGAACGCCGCGCGCGCCTCCCGCTCGTACAGGGCGATGCCCGCGGCCAGCCCGAAGCCGGTGATCGGGTAGAACCCCAGCGCACGCCAGCTGTCGCGGTAATCGTCGGGCACCAGGGCCGACCGGATCAGCCACACGCGCGCATGGGGCGCGGACAGGTCGCGCGCCAGCACGCGCTCGGCGCAGGCGTCGAGCCGCGCCATCATGTCGTCGCCTCCGGCAGCCGGCACGGCCACGGACATGTCGCTGCGCGGGACCGTGCGAAGCGCGTCGTCGACGCGCGAGCGCGCGTCGGCGGGCAGGTTGGCGAGCTCGACGGCGCGCGCGTCGCGGTCGAGCGCGCGCATCGCGGCGATCCACGCGCCGAAGCGGGCGGCGTCCATCGGCGCATACGCATAGCTCGCCACCAACCGGTCGACACGCAGCGCGCGAAAGCCGTCGACGCGTGCGTAGGAGGCGTCGGCGGTTCCGGCGGCCGACACCGCCGCGTCGAACGTTTCGAGGAGGCGCGCGCACGCGGCGTCGGCCGGCGCCTCCCCCTCGGCGTCGGGCACGGGCGGGCTGGCCGCGCACCCGGCGAGCGCCGCGGCGAGGATGAGCGCGGGGGCGGGAATGGAACGCATCGAGTCTCCACCGGATAGTACGGCGCGTCGTCGCAGGCGGAGACGGGGATCGTACGATCGCCGACGCCAACAGTCCGGCGTATCCCACCCTTCCCGCCGCTCCCGCGACGTCCGACCCGGCTGCGCCCAAGGCGTTCTTTGGCGAGCACGCCAGCTCGTTTCCGCAGCTGTTTGCGCCGGCTCGGAGCTGCTGCGCCCCGTTGCTGGGTTGCTGATCAGGCGCAAGGTTCGCGGGTTGCCGCGCCGGTAAAGTGGATCCGACCCGGTCGCTCGGATCGGGGGCGAGGAAGCCCGCCATGACCTACCGTTCGCTGTTCGTCCACCTCGACGACACCGCGGAGACCGCGCAGCGGCTCGACGTCGCTGCGCGGCTCGCGCGCCACTATCCGGCCGAGGTCGTCGGCGGCTACGTCGTCGCGACCCGCGACCTCACGCCCACCGAATCGGCGCTGCTGCCACCCGATCTCGTCAAGCTGCGCCTGGGGTCGGCCACCCAGGCGCAACACGATGCCGAACGGCGCTTTCGCGCGTCGATGGCGGCCGCGGGCGTCGCGAACACGCAATGGCGCGCTCCCGCGGGCGACCCGATCGACGCGGCGGTGCTGCAGGCGCGCTACGCGGATCTCGCCATCGTCGGCCAGCCGGCGCGCAAGGGACCGGACGCGGCGTTCGCGGCCGAGCTCGTCAACGCGGTGGTGATGGACTCGGGGCGGCCGGTGCTCGTGGTCCCGTTCATCGGCCCCGCGAAGACGCTGGGCGAGCGCGTGATGATCGCGTGGAAGGATTCGCGCGAATCGGCGCGCGCCGTCGCCGACGCGCTGCCGTTCCTGAAGGACGCGAAGAGCGTGCTCGCCGTGGCGGTCACGCCGCGCGCCGAGGAAACGGTGCAGGAGTACGGGTCCGACCGGGCGGTCGAGGGCTTCCTGCGCCGCCACGGCGTGGAAGGGGTGGTCAAGCGCATGGTCGCGCAGGACATCGAGGCCGGCGAGTTCCTGCTCTCGCGGGCCGCCGATTTCAGCGCCGACCTGATCGTGATGGGCGGCTACAGCCGGCCGCGCCTCTCGCGCCTCGTGTGGGGCGGCGTCTCGCAGCTCATGCTCGAGTCGATGACGGTGCCGGTGCTCATGTCGCACTGATCGCGACCGCGGCGCGCGACGGGCGCCCGCAGCGCTCAGCGCCCCATGCGCCGCTGGTAGGACGCACTGACCCGGTCGACCACGCCGGGCTCGACCGCGCTCGACGAACGCGCGCTGAACTCGACGCGCACGCTGCCGTCGGGCTGCGAGCGCACGATCGCGACGATTTCGGTGTTCCCGCGCTGGCCCACCTGCGTGCCGTTCGCGCGGTCGCGCTGCGTGATCGAAAAGCCGTTGTCGACCAGCGCCGCACCGGCCGCTTCCCACGACTGGTCGAAGCTCGCCGGGATCGCGTAGCCATAGGGCGCGACATAGCAGCCGGAGAGTCCGGAGGCGAGCGGCACGAGCGCCGCGATGACGAATGCGGCGCGGGAGGGAAGGCGGGTGCGATGGGTCATGGGAAACCTTTCGGGGGCGGGAGCGTGGCGCGAGCACATCATCGTGCCCGCCACGCTGCAAGTAAAGGCGCGTCGGGGGTCGTCGGCCTAGGTGCCCTGCGCGATGGTGCGGCCGTGCTCGCGCGTCGCGTGGAAGCCCACGCGCGGCCAGTGCTCGATCGTCACCTGCAGGTTGTACTTCGAGGTCGCGAGGAACACCGGGTTGCCGTCGACGTCGGTGGCGAGCGACGCCCCGTTCTGGCGCTCGAAATCGCGGCGCACGCCCGCATCGGGATAGGTGAGCCAGCGCGCCGTCGTGATCGCCGGCGTCTCGTAGAGCGCGTCGACCTTGTACTCGGTGGCGAGCCGGTGCGCGACGATCTCGAACTGCAGCGGTCCGACGGCGCCCAGCAGCATCGAGTAGCCGGACTCGGGCGTGAACACCTGGATCGCGCCCTCCTCGCCGAGCTCCTGCAGGCCCTTGGCGAGCTGCTTGGTCTTCATCGGGTCGCGTGGCCGCGCAGCGCGGAACAGCTCGGGCGCGAAGTACGGGATGCCGGTGAAGGCGAGCGGCTCGCCCGACTCGCTCAACGTGTCGCCGATCGCGAGCTGCCCGTGGTTGTGGATGCCGATGATGTCGCCGGCGACCGCGTCCTCCGAGGCGACGCGCTCGTTGGCCATGAACGTGAGCGCGTTGCCGATCTTCATCTCGCGGCCGGCGCGCAGGTGCCGCACCTTGATGCCGGGGGCGTAGCGGCCCGAGCACACGCGGAAGAAAGCGATGCGGTCGCGGTGGCGCGGGTCCATGTTCGCCTGGATCTTGAACACGAACCCGGTGAACGGCGTCTCCGCCGGATCGACGCGCCGGATCGTCGCGTCGCGCGGCTGCGGCGGCGGCGCCCAGGCGCACAGCGCCTGCAGGATCTCGCGCACGCCGAAGTTGTTGATGCCCGAGCCGAAGAACACCGGGCTCTGGCGCGCGGCGAGGAAGTCGGGCAGCGAGAACGGGTGGCTCGCGCTGCGCAACAGCTCGATGTCGTGGCGCAGCGCGCCGACGTCGTCGGGCGCGAGCTCGTCGAGGCGCGGGTTGTCGAGGCCGCGGATCGTCTCGGTGTCGGCGGACACGCGCTCCTCGCCGGGCGCGAAGCGCATCAGCGTGTCGTCGCGGAGGTCGAACACGCCCTTGAAGCGCCGGCCCATGCCGAGCGGCCAGGTCACCGGCGCGCAATGGATCGACAGCACCGACTCGATCTCCTCGAGCAGCGCGAGCGGCTCGCGCACCTCGCGGTCCATCTTGTTGACGAACGTGATGATCGGCGTGTCGCGCAGCCGGCATACCTCGAGGAGCTTGATGGTCTGCGCCTCGACGCCCTTCGCCGCGTCGATCACCATGACCGCCGCGTCGACCGCGGTGAGCACGCGGTAGGTGTCCTCCGAGAAGTCCTGGTGGCCGGGAGTGTCGAGCAGGTTGATCACGTGCCCGTCGTACTCGAACTGCATCACCGAGCTGGTCACCGAGATGCCGCGCTGCTTCTCGACCTCCATCCAGTCGGAGGTCGCGTGGCGCGCGCTCTTGCGCGCCTTCACCGTCCCGGCGAGCTGGATCGCGCCGCCGAACAACAAGAGCTTCTCGGTGAGCGTGGTCTTGCCCGCGTCCGGGTGCGAGATGATCGCGAAGGTGCGCCGCTGCGCGACGTCGCGCGCGAGCGCGGCGGCGGCAGGCGCGGCAGTGGAGGAAGGGGCGACGGCTTCCATGGGACGGGGGCGGGCGGCGCGGGCGGCGGCCACGCGCCGGTCGGCCGCCGGGGTTGCGGCACGCACGACGGCGCGGCGCAGCGGTCGAAGCGAGGATGCGATTATACCGGCGAGCCGCGGCCCTACGCCGCGCCGGCCACGAACCGACGATGCCCCGACCGCGAGCAACCTGTCCATGGCTCCTGGCCGCCGTTGCGGCGCTCGTGACCGGCTGCGGCACGCAGACGCCGCCGCCTTCCCCGAACGCGCCCGCCGAACTGCGGCATCACCGCGGCGACGTCTACCAGAACCGCTACCTCGAGTTCGCCACGCGCAGCACGCAGGATTTCTGGCGCTGGCGGCTGGCGTCATGGCGCGACGGCCTGCCGCCGCCGCCGGCGACGCCGATTCCCGCGATTGCGCCGGACCGATCGTTCATCCTCGCCAACGCACGAGCCGGCGCAGCGATGCAGCCCGCTGTCACCTGGATCGGCCACGCGACCGTGCTGGCGCAGCTCGGCGGACTCAACGTGCTGACCGATCCGGTCTTCTCGGAGCGCGCATCACCCGTGTCGTTCGCGGGCCCGCGGCGTCACCAGCCGCCGGCGCTCGCGCTCGCGGAGCTCCCGCGCATCGACGTCGTGCTGGTAAGCCACAACCACTACGATCACTGCGACCTCGCGAGCCTCGTCGCGCTCGCGCGGCAGCCGGGAGGTGCGCCGCGGTTCGTCGTGCCGCTCGGCGTGCGTGCGCTGCTCGCCGATGCCGGCATCGAGGGCGTCGTCGAGCTCGACTGGTGGCAGTCGACGACGATCGACGGGGCGGGCGGGCCGGTCGAGATCGTGCTGACGCCGGTGCAGCACTGGTCGGGGCGGCGACTCGACGATCGCATGCGCACGTTGTGGGGCGGCTTCGCCGTCTTCGCGACCGACCTCCACGTGTATTTCGCGGGCGACACCGGGTACTCGCAAGACTTCGCCGACACGCGCGCCCGCTTCGCGGACCGGCAGACGCGCGAGCGAGGCGGCGGCTTCGACCTCGCGCTCCTGCCGATCGGCGCGTACGAGCCGCGCTGGTTCATGCAGCCGCAGCACGTCAACCCGGACGAGGCGGTCCGCGCGCACCTGGACCTCGGCGCGAAGGCGTCGCTCGCCATCCACTGGGGCACCTTCCCGATGAGCGACGAGGCGCTCGACCAGCCGCCGCGCGATCTCGCGCAGGCGCGCGCCGCGCACGGCGTGCGCGACGCGGACTTCCTCATGCTGCCGATCGGCGGGACGCAGAAGCTCGCGCGGCGCTGACGTCCGGGGGTGAGGTTGCGAACCAGGTTGCCAACCTGAACCCGGATGTCGCGCGAGGGTTCGCCGACCGCGCAACCGCGCGTCGCGCAGGGCGGCACGCGGGCGCGATAATCGGTGTCGTTCCCGGCCGCCGCGTGTCCGTCCCCCGCCTCGTCGCCCACCTCGACATGGACGCGTTCTACGCGTCGGTCGAGCTCCTGCGCTATCCGGACCTCGCCGGGCAGGCGGTGGTGATCGGCGGTGGCCGCCAGTCGATCCCGCAGGAGAGCGTCGACCCGGCGACCGGAGCGGTGACGCGGCGCTACCAGCGCCTCGCCAGCTACGCCGGCCGCGGCGTGATCACTACCGCGACCTATGCTGCGCGGAAGCTCGGCGTGGGCTCCGCGATGGGGCTGATGAAGGCCGCGAAGCTCGCGCCCGACGCGATCCTGCTGCCGGCGGATTTCGACGCCTACCGCACGATGTCGCGCAAGTTCAAGGCCGCGGTGCGCGCGATCGCACCGGTGGTCGAGGACCACGGGATCGACGAGATCTACATCGATCTCACGGGCGTCCGGCTGCCCGGGCACGAAGGCGAGCCCGAGGACGACGCCGACGCGTGGTGGCGGGCGCGCGACGTCGCCCGCGCGCTCAAGGCCGCCGTGCGGGAGGCGACCGGGCTCACCTGCTCGGTGGCGGTCGCGCCCAACAAGCTCCTCGCCAAGATCGCCTCGGAGCTCGACAAGCCGGACGGGCTGACGGTCGTGCGCGACGTGGACCTGCCGACGCTGATCTGGCCGCTGCCCGCGAAGCGCATCAACGGGATCGGGCCGAAGGCCGCGGCGCGGCTCGAGCGCCTCGGGATCGCCACCATCGGCGAGCTTGCGTGGGCCGACCGGCGCAAGCTCGAGGCGGTATTCGGCGGCGGCTACGCGCGCTGGATGATCGACGCGGCGAACGGCCGCGACGAGCGCCCCGTCGTCACCGAGAGCGAGCCACGCTCGATCTCGCGCGAGACGACGTTCGAGCGCGACCTGTCGGCCACGCGCGACCGCGCCGAGCTCTCGCGCATCTTCACTTGGCTCTGCGAGCGCGTCGCGGACGACCTAGTGCGCAAGGGCTACGCGGGCCGGACCATCGGCGTCAAGCTGCGCTTCGACGACTTCGCGACCGTCACGCGCGACTACACCGTCGACGCGCCGACCCAGGATGCGAAGGCGATCCGGCGCGCGGCGGGGGAGTGCCTGAAGCGCGTGCCGCTGCAGCGGCGCATCCGGCTCCTCGGCGTTCGGATCGGGCACCTGTCGCCCGCCGCGCCGCCGGGCGCGCACGCCGCCTGATTCCCCGGTGCTGGCGCGCGGCGGCCGCTTTGCCCTATGATCCGCGGCAGGGAGGGAATCGCCATGTCCGCACGTGTCGCCCTGTTCGCCGCTGCCGCCACGCTTGCGCTGCCCGCGCACGCGACGATGGCCATCGTCGCCACCCCGGTTCCTGCACTCGGCCTCGTCGGCGTCGCGGTGACCGGCGTCGTCGCGCTGGTCATCGGCTGGTGGCGGATGCGCAAGTAGCGCCGTCCCGACGCGGCCGCGACGCGTGGACGCGCCGCTCGCCGTCGCCGCCGCATATTTCGGCGCCCTCGTCGTCGGCTTCGCGGCCGTCGCCACCTGGGAGACGGTCGGTGCGGCGCGGGCGCCGCGCGCGCCGTTGCGCTCCCGCTGGACCGCCAACCTCGCGCTCCTCGCGGTCAACCACGGCGTGCTGCCGTTCCTCGTCCCGCTGTCGAATGCCGGCGCGGCGTGGTTCGCCGCCGGACACGGCCTCGGGCTGTTCCACGCGATGGAGGTTCCATCGCTCGTCGCGTTCACCGCGACGCTGATCATTCTCGACGGCACGCGCTTCGCGCTGCACCGGCTGTTCCACCAGGTGCCCTGGCTGTGGCGCCTCCACCGGGTGCATCACAGCGACGTCGACTTCGACCTCACGGTCGGCCTGCGCTTCCATCCGGTCGAGGCGCTGCTGGTGAACGCGGCGCTGGTGGCGGTGGTGCTCGCACTGGGCGCGCCGTTCTGGGCGGTGGTGGCCTCCGACGCGCTCACCATCGCGCACGGCTTGTTCGCGCACGGCAATGTCGCGCTGCCGCCGGCGGTCGACCGCGTCCTGCGGCGGCTCGTCGTGACGCCGGCGATGCACACGACGCATCACAGCGTCGAGCGCGACGAGGCGGGCAGCAACCTCGGCTCGGTGCTGCCGTGGTGGGATCACCTGTTCGGGACCTATCGCGAGCGGCCGCGCGCGGGCGAGGCGATCGTGTTCGGCCTCGACGACGAGCGCGATGCGGGAAGGCTCGGCATCGCGCGGTTGCTGGCGCTGCCTTTCGCGGCGCGGCGGTGACGGGCCGGTCGCGCAGGCGATTCGCCCCTCACTCCCGCCCTGGCCCCGCGATGCGGGAAGAAGGAGCCTGCCTCCGGCATCGTGTCGCGAGGATGTCGCGCACGACCTGAGGTTCGCTCTCCCCGCTTCGCCGGAAGAGGGTTGGGACGAGGCGCGCAGGAATCAGCGCTGACGAATCGTCCAGCGCAACGTGGCGTTCGCTCCGCGGGCGCTCGTCTACACTCGCGGCATGACGAAGTATCCCCACCTCCTCGCCCCGCTCGACCTCGGCCATGTGACGCTGCCCAATCGCGTGCTGATGGGCTCGATGCACACCGGGCTCGAGGAGGAGAAGCGCGGATTCGAGCGGCTCGCGCGCTTCTACGCCGAACGCGCGCGCGGCGGCGCGGGACTCATCGTGACCGGCGGCATCGCGCCCAATCTCTCCGGGCGGCTCGCGCCGTTCGCCTCGCAGCTGTCGTTCGGCTGGCAGCTGGGCAAGCACCGCACGATCACCGACGCGGTGCACAGCGCGGGGGGGCGCATCGCGATGCAGGTCCTGCACGCGGGCCGCTACGCCTACCACCCGCTGTCGGTCGCGCCGTCCGCGTTGCGCTCGCCGATCACGCCATTTCGTCCGCGCGCGCTGTCCGACGGTGGCATCCGGCGCACCCTCGCCGACTTCGCGCACTGCGCCGAGCTCGCGCGGCGCGCCGGCTACGACGGCGTCGAGGTCATGGGCTCCGAGGGCTACCTGATCAACCAGTTCATCGCCGCGCGGACCAACCATCGCGACGATGCGTGGGGCGGGTCGTACGCGAACCGCATCCGCTTCGCGCTGGAGACGCTGAAGGCGACGCGTGCCGCGGTCGGCCGCGACTTCATCGTGATCTACCGGCTGTCGATGCTCGACCTGGTCGAGGGCGGCAGCACCTGGGACGAGGTCGTGGAGCTCGCGACCGCGGTCGAGGACGCGGGGGCCACGATCATCAACACCGGCATCGGCTGGCACGAGGCGCGCGTTCCGACCATCGCGACGATGGTGCCGCGCGCCGCGTTCGCGTGGGTCACGCGGCGGCTGAAAGGGCACGTGCGCGTGCCGCTGATCACCACCAACCGCATCAATGATCCTGCGGTCGCGGAAGCCGTGCTCGCCCGCGGCGACGCCGACATGGTGTCGATGGCGCGGCCGTTCCTCGCGGACGCGGCGTTCGTGCGCAAGGCCGCCGAGGGCCGCGCCGACGAGATCAACACCTGCATCGCGTGCAACCAGGCCTGCCTCGACCACGTCTTCGTCAACAAGGTCGCGTCGTGCCTGGTCAATCCTGCGGCGTGCCGCGAGGACGAGTTCGCGATCGCGCCCGTGAAGGTGCCGCGCCGCGTCGCCGTGGTGGGCGCCGGACCGGCAGGGCTCGCGTGCGCCACGGCCGCCGCCGAGCGCGGCCACGCGGTGACGCTGTTCGAGGCCGCGAGCGAGATCGGCGGTCAGTTCAACCTCGCCAAGCGCATCCCCGGCAAGGAGGAGTTCGCCGAGACGCTGCGCTATTTCCGCGCGCGGCTTTCACGCCTCGGCGTGACGCTCGCGCTCGGGCGCCGCGCCGGCACGGACGATCTCGCGGACTTCGACGACGTGGTGCTCGCGACCGGCATCGTGCCGCGCGTGCCGGCGCTGCCCGGCATCGACCACCCGAAGGTCGCGAGCTACACCGACATCGTGGCCGGTCGTCGCGTCGCCGGCGCGAGCGTGGCGATCGTCGGCGCGGGTGGCATCGGGTTCGACGTCGCGGAGCTCCTCACCCATCCCGGCGAGCCGCCCCCGCCCTCGGTGACCGCTCCGGTGCCGAGCGCGGTCGACGGGAGCGCGCACGCGCTCGACGCGTTCCGCGACGAATGGGGCATCGACGCGTCGTATGCGCATGCAGGCGGCGTCAAGCCGCCGGTGCCCGGGCGCTCGCCGCGTCGCGTCTATCTCCTGCAGCGCAAGGGGTCGAAGGTCGGCGAAGGGCTCGCGAAGACGACCGGGTGGATCCGCCGCACGCTGCTCAAGCAGCGAGGCGTGACCATGCTGGCCGGCGTCGAGTACGCGCGCATCGACGACGCGGGCCTGCACATCGTCGTCGACGGCGCGCCGCGCGTGCTCGACGTCGATACGATCGTCATCTGCGCCGGCCAGGAGCCGCGGCGCGACCTCCACGCGGCGCTGGCCGCGAGCGGACGGGCGGCGACGCTGATCGGCGGCGCCGACGTCGCGCTGGAGCTCGACGCGAAGCGCGCGATCGAGCAGGGGACGCGGGTGGCGATGGGTCTCTAGGGTCAGGTTCGCCGAGCCTGACCCCTGGGTGGCGCCGTGCTCCCTCGCACCACCAGCTCGACCTCCAGCACCTGCTGCAGCTCCGCCGGCTCGCCTTCGAGGCGCGCGACGAGCTGCACCGCCGCCGCGGTGCCGACCTCGACGATCGGCGTGCGCACGCTCGTGAGCGGGGGCGTCTGCGTCGCGCCGAGGTCGGTGTTGTCGATGCCGGTGATCGACACGTCGTCCGGGATGCGCGCGCCGGCCTGACGGCACGCGAGCATCGCGCCGACTGCGAGCACATCGTTGGTCGCGATCACCGCGGTCGGCGGATCGCGCGAGGCGAGGATCTCGTGCATCGCCCGCGTGGCATCCGCGAGCCCGATCGACGCGTAGCGAACGCAACCTTCGTCGAGTGCCAGGCCCTGCGCGGCGAGCGCCGCGCGCACGCCGGCGCCGCGCTCGCGCGCGCGGTCGTTGCCGGGAAGCGGCCCGGACAGCAGCCCGACGCGCCGGTGGCCCAGCGCGAGGAGGTGCCGCGTGACCGTGTGCGCTGCGGCGCGGTTGTCGAACCCGACCGCCGGATGCCGCCCAGAGGGATCGACGCCCCAGGTGAGCACGTAGGGTCGCCCGTAGTCGTCGAGCAGCCGGAACAGCGCGGGGTCGTGATCGATGCCGACGAACGCGAACGCGTCGACGCCGTGGCGCACCAGCTGCTCGGTGACGCGCACCTCGGTCGCGAGGTCGTAGTGGTGCGCGGCAAGCACCAGCGAGTAGCCGCGCTCGTCGAGCGCGCGCTGGAGCGCGCTGGTGGTGCGCGCGTAGAGCGCGTAGTCGAACGACGGCACGACGGCGCCGACCATCTGCGTGCGCTGGCTGCGCAGCGCGCGCGCCGCGCCGTGCGGCATGTAGCGCAGCTTGGCCATGGCCTCGCGCACCAGGCGCTGCGTCTCGGCGTCGACCTGCTCGGGCCGGTTGACGACGCGCGAGACGGTGGCGGTGGAGACGCCGGCGAGGCGCGCCACGTCCTTGGCGCTGGAGCGCCCGCCGGGCGGCGCGGCCGCGGTGACGTCGTCGGAGGCGGACATGGGAGCGTTGCGACCCTCGCGCTGGGATGTCATGAATTCGATTACAAAATCGTGCCACGCATCTCGGTGAAAACGCTGACTTCCCCTCTATTGCCGGGGCGGCGCCTGCCTGTTATGGTCCCATGTAATCGAGTACATGAAC
>DATLIR010000216.1:0-10751 GCA_035539315.1 Casimicrobiaceae bacterium | reverse complement strand
TTCCGCCGAGTGGTGAAAGCGCGTAAGCCGCGCAGCTTGCGAACGCGGAGAGGTTATCGAAGAGGATGAGGGTCGCCCAAACGGCAGCAGCCATTGGCGCGCCTCCGAGCAGGGAACTCGGCGTTACGAGCGGGCCCACCGACACGTCGCTTGTTTGAATCCGCGTGGGCCTTGCCATGCCGCGTCCCCCCATCGGGCCGGGATTCCCTCGCGAGGCATCGTCCTTCCCGCGGACGTTTCACTCACGGATGAAATTTTTGTTACGCATAATTTGTGCCCTACATATCAACCCATTGAATATGAATATTATTTTCTTGAAGGCACTGCAACTGTAAGCAAACTGTAAAGAACCTCGACGCCCATCCGCTCATCCGGAACCCGCCGGCGTGTGATTGGCGGTCGTGGGAACTCCATTGGGAAGACGTCACCAAGGGCCTCCAGGTGCGAATGCTCAAGGAGCCTACCCGCCGGATCCGTTTCCTGACGCGGGAGAAAGCGCAACTTCTGCTGGTCGAGCACCCGGAGCATCGGGCACGTGCAGAACGGCACGCCTCCATTCGCGCTGCAGGAGCTAGGGGGCTAGGAGAGTGCGGAGATAATGCGGCGGTATGCGCACCTTGCCGCCGATCACCTGGCGCCCTATGCAGAGCGCCACAGTGCCTTGCGTGTCATCGCGTCAGAAGTTGACGGCACAACTACGGCTCAGGCCTGAAAAGACGAAGGGCCTGCCATCGGCAAGCCCTTGTTTTGTTGGTTGCGGGGGAAGGATTTGAACCTTCGACCTTCGGGTTATGAGCCCGACGAGCTGCCAGACTGCTCCACCCCGCGGCAGGAGGATAAGTATAGCGCGACGAGCCTCTCCGGTCAACGCGCGGAACCGCCCCTCAGGTCTCGAGCCGCACGCAGATACCGGTGTTGTTGCAATGTGTGCCTTGCGGGCAGGCGCCGAGCGTCCTGCCGGAATTTTCCTCCGCCCACGAGCTCGGCCTCGAGCCGTCGGGCGGAATGCAGCGGCGGCCTTCTCCGGGAATGGCGGAGCCCTTGCTGCCGCCGCCGGCCGCGGCGCGGCCAGTCATCTGGCCGACGCCGGTGACGCACGCTGCGCCTTGCGTGCACTCGGCATCCGGGTTGCACGGCCCCGCCTTTCGAACGCGCAGCGCCGGCGCATGGTCCGCGCCTTACCGTGCTGCGGGAGCGTTCACGACGGCGCCGTCGCGCAATCCGGCGCCTCGTCGACGCGGCCGTCGCGCCGGATCCGCTGCGACAGCGCCTCGACCGTCGGCCGCATCGCCTCGCCGAACGTCGCGTGCGCGCGCAGCACGGCGCGGCAGCTGCGCTCGGCATCGTTCGACAACCCGAGCATCAGCAGGTAGGCCCTTGTCGCGTCGGCGTTGCGGCCGGTCAGCGCGCTCGCCACGGCGAACGTGTTCCAGTCCTCGAAGCGCGTGCCGCGGCGCGAGCCGCTGACGGCGAGCGCGTGCAGCGCCAGCTGGCGCGCCGTCTCGGGTCGCGTCGGCGAGGTCCGCAAGTGGAGGAAGGCGAGGAAGCCGGCGACGTCGGGATCGCGCGGATTGGCGGCGAGCGCGCGCAGGTCGAGCTCCACCGCCTCAAGCTTGCGTCCCGCGGTGTACGCACGGTGCGCGGCGTCGTACAGCTCCCGCGCGCGCGCCGCGTCGGCGGCGACCGGCAACGGGCTGGTCTCGCTCCGCCAGCGCAAGTTGGTCGCATCGGTATACGCGCGCTGTCGCGAACCGTCCGCGCGCGTCGCCATCGCCAATGGCGCCGCGGCGTCGGCCCAGGCCTGCGCGGCCACGATGGGAACCGTTTCAGCCACCAGGCGCCGGCCGCGCCTTGCGAGATCGTCGTCGTCGGCAAGCGCCTGCGCCGTGCGGGGCGGGGGAACGGCGGGAGCGGCGAGCCGGCCCATGTCTGCAGGCGGCGCATCCGAACGCGGCATCGAAGGTATCCGCGAAGGGGGGGTGCCGCTCGCATCCTGCGTCGGCGGAAGCGCAGCCGCAGCCTGCGTGCCAGGCAGCGCCCACGTCGGCGCATGGGCCGGTTCCACGGGCACCGCGGCGATCGCCGCAGGCGGCACCGCGGACGATCGCTGCGCCCGGCGATCGTCCACCGGCGCGGGTGCCTGGGCGCCGATGCCGAGCGCCTTCAGCGCTGCCTGAAAGCGGTCGCGCCATCGATCGCGCTCTTTCGGTGGCGTCGCGTCGCGCGCGCTCGGTGGCGATTCCGCGTACCGTGAGACGGCGTCCGGAGGCGTTCCAGCGCTGGCGAGCCCTTGCGCCCGCGAAGCTTCGTTGGCCACGCGTGCGTCCTGCGGCCCCTGCGAAGGGTTGTTGCGTGGCAACGCGGTGCCGGGATCGGGTATCGCGATCGTCGCGGCCTGTCGTTCGAACGGCGCGAAGGGTACCGCCGGCTGGACGTCACGCGAGGTCGCATCGCCGGCATTCTGCGGCGTCACGCGCGTCGCCTGCTGCGCGAGGCGCGTCGTCGCCTGTTGCGCGGCGACCGGATCGTAAGGCACCGGCGCGGCCGGCGTCGCGACCAACCCTTGCCACGGCACGATCGCGCGCGACGGCGCTGCGTTCGCGGCGACGGCACGCTTCGCATTCCTCTCCGCCGTGGCGATCGGCGGCGCGGGCTTCTCCGCGACGGGCGCGTCCGGTCGAGCGGCACTCGAGACGGCCGTGCCGCCGGCGCCGCGCTGCACGGGTCGTGTTTGCGCACCGCGCGCCGCGGTTTCGGGAGTGCGCTCGCGTTGCTCGACCGGCGGCACGGACGAATTCGTCGCGGCGCGCTGCGACCGACGGCGCGGATCGACGGCCGTCGCGGGCGGCGACGCGGCCTCCTCCGCCTTGACGGGAACATCGTCGGCGACGCGGCGCTGCGCGAACCCGGCGGGCGGGGCGTCCGGCACGGATCCACCTTCTGTTTGCGCGGGCAGCATCGGCGCAAGCGCATCGGTGCTCGTCGTCGCGACGTCGGTGCGAGACGGCGCGTCGACCTTCGGACGCGCCGCGACGACGTCGCTGAGCGAGCGCAGCCTGGCCCAGCCGTCGCGGACCGCGCCCCAGAGCGGCGTGGCGGCGTCGCCGACAAACGGCAGCGCGACGCTCACAGCGATGGTGGCCATCACGATGGCAGTGCGCCGCGAACGCGGTCGCAGCAGGGTCGCCGCCCTGATCGCCGTAGGCGCGACGAGGGGAACGTCCGCGCGAGGCGGCGACGAACGCGGGTTGCGGAACACCGTGGGAACGTCGGGCGTTGCGGCGATCACGACGGTGCGGACGTCGGTCAGGCGCGTGGGCGCCACCGGGCCGACGGCGATGCGTGTCATCGGCGTCGCCAATGTGCCGGCCACGACGAACGCGGCGTCGCGCACCAGCGTCCAGCCGGCGACGATGGAGCTCGCGAGGTCCGGATCACCGACGTGGACCGCCGTGAGCTCCAGCAGGTCGCGATGCGGGCGCTGCAGCGTGTCCTCCCGGTCATGGCATTCGCGCAGCCGGTAGACGAGAGCGCGCGCGTCGTCGCGGCGCCTGTCCGTCCAGTCGGACGCGTCGCCAGGGGCCGTCGATGCCTCGTCGGGAAGGTAGCGGCGCAGCATCGCCGCCAGGCTGTAGAGGTCGCAGCGCCAGTCGAGCTCCTGCGTCGGCACGAGGTTGCCTTCGCGGCCGGCCTCGAGCGCGTGTAGCAGGCGCGGCGACTGGTAGTCGTAATCCTTCTGCCAGCCGATCGGCAGCGAGGTGGCGAGTCGCTCGCGCGACACCAGCGAGAAGGCGAAGTCGATGAGGGCGAATCGCCCGAAGTCGACGTGCACTCGCGCCATCGGATCGGCGGGATCGAAGTCCGGCGGCGAAAACGGAATGCAGAGGTTGTCCGCCTTCACGTCGAGGTGGACGAGCTCGAGCGCATGGATCTCCTCGAGGGCCGCGAGGCAATGGTGCGCGAGCGCCCACCAGTGCGCGCAATCGTCGAAGACGCTGCGCCGCCGCCTCCCGTCGCGCTCGACCGGCAGCAGCGTCGCCCACTGGTCGACCGACACCCCCGCATCGTAGGTCTGCAGCTCGCGCAGGCCCCCCTCGGCGCCGCCGTGGTACTGCACGACGGCGGGAACGCAGCGCACGCCATGGCCGATCAGACGCGCGAGGATGCGCCACTCGCGATCGGTCCACTGCCGAAAATCCGCGCCGCCGGTGGCGAGGAAGCGCTTGGTGTAGCGGCGCCGTTCGCCGGCCGCGACCGCCTCGCGGAACACCTCGACGTGGTCGCCGGTGGCCATCTTCAGCCGACCGCGGCCGAAAACGCGCTCGATCTCCCCGTTGCTCATGGCGCTCATGGCGTTCCCCGCTCCTGCGTGCGTTCGATGCGGCCGCTGTCGTGCAGGGCAGCAGCGTCCTTCGCCCACCACATCGCGGCAACCGCGACCAGCGCGGCCAGCGTCGCCGCGGCGGCGACGCGCGCGATCCGCACGAGCTCGCGCTCGCCGCGTTGCACGACCAGCACCGTCGCATCGTCGTGGCTGCCGCTCCGCCGGGCGAAGTCGATCAGGTGCATGCATCGTTGCGCGAGCGACGCCCGCCCGCGCAACAGGCTCCCGATGTCGTTCGCGGCGACGTGCTTGTGCACGCCGTCGCTGCACAGGACCAGCATGTCGCCGACACGCAGCCGCACGTGCAGGACGTTCGGGCGGTCGACGGCGCCGTTGCCCACCATCCGCGCGGGATCGTCGAGCGATCCGCCCAGCGGCGGCGGCTCGTCGAGGTGCCGGTAGGTGTCGTCCACGGTGAGCAGCTGCGCGGCGCCGCCTTCGGTCGGGCGCAGCCGGTAGACGCGGCAATCGCCGACCCAGGCGACGAGCCAGCGCGACAGCGCGCGGCCGGCGCCCATGCACACCGCCACGGTCGCGGCGCCGCTGGCGTCGGTATGCGTGGCGATGCTGCGCGCGATCGCCCGGTCGGCCTCGATCAGCGCGGCCCGCAGCGTCGCGGGCTCGGGGCCTGCGCCTTCGAGCGCCACGTGCAGCCGCGCGACGAGCTCGCGGCTCGCGCGCGCCGCCAGCGCCCCGCCCCCGACGCCGTCGGCCACCACGAACACGCCGGCGTCGCGATCGAGCGCGCTGTGCGCATCCTCGTTGACGCGATGCTCGGCCCCGCGCGAGGTGGCGGACGCGACCGACAGGCGCGCCCATGCCGTCTTGCGCACCGCTTCGCGCGCGGTCGGCGCGCCGCTGGCGTGCTTCGCTATCGATGCGGGCGGGCGGGCGCTCGAGCGCCAGGAAACGTCGCGTGGCGTCATGGCCGACATGGGCCGATTGGCAGGATGGCCGGGCGAGTCGCGCCGCCGCTCATGCGTCCCTCACCAGCAATACGCTGCACGCGGGCGCGTTCGCGTCCGCGCGCCCGAGCAGCATCGTCTCGCCGCGTTTCCACAGGAATCGCGCCCCGGCGGGATGCGCGACGCCGTCTACGGTGACGCCGTTGTCGCCGTGTACGACCACCGAAACGCCGGCTTCCTCGACCGCGACGATCTCGACATGGCGACCCGACACGTCGGCGTGCGCGGGATCGACCACCAGCGACTGGTTGCGCGAGCGCCCGATGCCGAAGGGCAGCGGACTGGCGCCGAGGTCGATCTCCTTGACCCCCGACGCCATGCGCGCCGCGAGGAGGAGCGGATCACCCCGCCGCGCCGGCGCAAGCGGCGTCGCGGGGGTCGCCCGGTCCGACGTTCCCGTCACCTGGGTGGGAACCTGTGCCGCAGGCATGGGGTGCCAGCGAACGGTAGGGTACTCGCGCGTTTCGCCGCGCGCCTGCGCCGACAGCACCAGCAGCGCTCCGGCGGGCAGCTCGAGCGCGACGCCGGGTCCGGGCGGGCCGCTTCGCGCGACCGCGGCGCCGGATTCGACGCGGATGCCGTTGGTCGAGCCGGCGTCGGCCACCCACCAGCCCGCCGCGTCGAACCAGATCTCGCAGTGGCGCCGGCTCACATACACGCCGTCGACCACGACGTCGCAGTTCTCGTCCTTGCCGACGACATAGCGCCGCCCCGGGATGACCGGCGCGAGCTCGACGCGCCGCGCGCCGCGCGCATCGTCGATGGCGAGCGTGGCGATGCGCGCGGCGAGCGGCGTGAGCGCCGGGTTCGCGCCGCGCCCGTCGGCGCGCGGGCGTCCCGGCGCGCCTCCCGGCGTCGGCACATCGGTCTGCACCCACCGCCCGACGAGGGCGACCTCGTAGGCGCGCCCCGCCCCGTCCGGCGTGCCGCTCTTCAGGTCGGCGATCAACGCCTGGTAGGGATCGTCGTCCGCCGAGGGAGCGGCGTCGACGTTGAGTCCCGCGAACTGCGACAGATCGATCGCGCTCGCGTTGCGGAGACCCGCGATGAGATCGCGCGCGAGGAAACGCTTGATCTGCTCGGGCGTGAACTCCGCCATGAAGCGCTTCAGCAGCGCCGCGTGTCCGTCGTCCGCGTCGCACGCGACTTCGATCGAGGTCAGCACGTAGCGATCGCGCTCGGCGATGGCGAGGTGCAGGCGCAACTGGCTCTCGGCGAACCCGTCGAGCTCGTCGCGGATCGCCGCGACCAGCGGCGCATACGGCCCGAGGTGGCGCTGCGCGGTGCGACTGGCGTCGGCGTCGTCGCGCCCGCGCTCCGCGACCTCGAGGGTCGACGCGGCGTCCCCGCGCAGCGAAGGCGCCGCGCGCGAACCTCCCGGACGTCCGGACGACCCGTGGACCTTGGTGAGCAACCAACCCTTCAGCGACATGAGCTAGCTCCGGTAGGCGATGACCAGCGTGGCAAGGGGACCTTCGGTTCGAACGTGGCGTACGCGCGGGGCGCGCTGCAGCCCGTAACGGGTCGCGAGGCGGCGGACGAACTGCGCCCACGCGGGCTGCAGCACGTCGCCGGCGCGGATGCGCCGCTCGAGCGCCGGCAACGACAGCTCGACCAGGACGGCGATCGACGCCACGTCGCCGACCTGCACCAGCGCGCGACGCAACGCATCCTCGAGATCGTCGAGGCAGGAGGCGAGCGGCCCGTCGAACGTCCACACCAGCGGACCCCCGATCGACGGCTCGCGACGCGTGCGATCGCGTCGCGAGACGGCGGCCGATGCGCGGCTCACGGCGCGCTTCCCGGCAGCACGCCGGCGTGGCGTGCCGCGATCTGCATCGCGATCTCGGCAGCCGGGTTGGGTCCGCGATCGCCGGCGCCGTGGATGCGGCCGGTGTCGGCGAGCCAGTTGCGCTCGGTGAGCACGCCGATGGCCTTGGTCCAGCGGGGATCCGCGGGGTCGGTCCGGTACGCCGCCACGTACCATTTGTACGGGCGCAGCGGCCCACACGCCGCGCGCTCGGCCTTGGTCTTGAGCGTGCCGGACGAGCACAGGCGCTTGAGCTCGTCGAGCGAGCGGTCGTCGTTGGGGAAGGTCGGCGTGCCGGTCTTGCCCGCAATCCAGTCGATCCGAGCGCACGCCGCGGCCGTGAACACCTGCTCGCAGGCGCGCCGCGACGTGCCGGCGCGATGGCCGAACGACAGGCCGCTCAGGATCACCTCCGCCGCCTCGCGCGAGATGCGGTGCGGCACCGGGGCGAGGGCGCTCGCGCGGATCACCGACGCATCGTCCGCGCCGCCCGGTGCAGTGGCGCCGCGGACGGCGTCGACCAGGTGCGGGCCGTGCACCGCCGGCTGTCCGTTCGCCGCCGCGGCGAGCAATGCCATCATGCCCGCGCCGCCCAGCGCGCTCGCGCGGGCGTGACCCTGCCCCCAGCCTTCGGCGACCACGTCCACCACCGCGCCGCCGCTGCATTTCTCCCAGTCGTCCGCACTGAGGCGGCGGCCGTCGGGCCCTGCGGCACAACGGCGCACCTTGTCGGCGTCGAGCGCGGCCGGGCGGCGCAGGCGAAACGCCGACATGGCGCCGTCGAGCGGCTCGGCGAGCAGGCGTCCGTAGGACACGTCGAGCGCGAATACGCGCTCGCCGCCGTCCACGCGCGCCTCGCTGCCCGCGCCGAACAGGAGGTCCCGCTTCCCGCACGCTTCGGCGCCGACCGCGCAACCGCCGTTCCACCCGAAGTTCGCCGCCATTGCCTGGATCGCCCACGGTCGCGCGCACGGCGCGAAGCCCTGATCCGCACAGAACATGCGATCGAGGAAGCGTGCCGAGTCGGAGCGCACGAGCTGGCCGCGCAGGCTCTGCGCCGAGGGCAGCGCATCGCGCGACCGCCCCAGCTCGGCGGCCTCGGCGGACAACCAGCGCGGACCGCTCGCGGAGTCCGAGAGGAACGCCGCGGCCATGATCGGCTTGATCGTCGAGGCGGGCATCGCGTCGTGGAACACGGCCGGATTGAGCAGCGCATCGGGCCGGTAGCGGATCGGATACGGCAGGCGGGCGTCGCAGCGCGACGAGCGTCCCGGGCCGTCGAACTCCTGCCGCGTGCACGGCGACAGCGAGCCGGCCAGCGCCTCGATGCGCCCGGTCGCGACGTCGATGATCGCCACCGCCGCCATGCGTACCATCGCGTGCTCCAGCAGCGCATGGCCGAGCGGTCCGGCGGCGTCGTCGCTGCGCCGCATGCCCATCGCGCGGCACACGTCGTCGCGGCCGGTGTAGCAGGCGGCGGTGCGCTGCGCGAGCTCCTGCACCTGCGGATCGATCGTGAGGTCGATCGAGAACCCGACGTCGATCGCGCTGCCGCCGACCACGACGCGGTTGGGGCCGCGGGTTCCCGCGACCTTGCCGTCGGCGCGCGGCGTGGCGCCGCGCGTGTAGGCGCGATACAACGCGCTCCCGGGGCGGTGCAGCGCTTCGAGCGGCTGCAGCATCGCAGCGAGCGACGGCGGCACCGTCCAGCGGGGATCGTCGAATGCGAGGTCGGGCGTCGGCTCACCCGGCACGCGCGCCGCGGGCACGCTCGCGTCGTCCGCGCCGAGCATCTCGGCACGCCGGCAGAGCGCCTCGTCCAGCCCGCGCGCGCCCGCCACGAAATACCGGGGCCCCGCGACTCCCGCAGCCCCCAAGTAGATGCAGCCGGGTAGACCGGCCCACGGATTGGCCCGCGCGACCTGCCGTGCTGCGATCTCGACGTACTGGTCCGCGCGCCAATGCTCGAGGCTGCGCTCGGTCTCGGTGCCGCGCCAGGAGAGGACTGCGAGCATGCGCGCGTCGGCGCGCGCGAGCGATCGCACGGCGAGCGCGACGTCGTCGCAGCGGACGGCGAAGCGCCGATCCGGATGGTCCGGCGACACGGCGGGGGTGGCCAGCGCCGCGGCGACGGCTTCCAGCCAGCGCGTGCCGTCGAGCGCCACGGCATCGGACACGCGACGGTTTTCCGCGCTGCTGAAGCGCCGCAGCGCCGCGTCGATCTCGTCGAGCTGCCGCGCGATGCGCGCCGCGGGCGCGACGCCCTCGTCGCCGGCGGAGCGCGACACGAAGGCGCGAAGGCGCGAAAGCAACCCGCGTTTCGCCGTCCACTCCGCGCTGCACTGTGGCAAGTGGGCGAGCAGCCTGTCGGCCGACGGCGGCGCGGACAGGACGCGATCGCGACGAACGATGGCGAGCTCGAAGGTCTTGAGCGCGGCGACATGGCGGACACTCACGTGACGCTCGCCGCCGTGCGCTGCCACGGCGTCGTCCGCCTCGCGCGGCCAGGCGACGACGAGCAACAAGGCGAGCAGGACCGGGACGACCGCGATGCTCGCCGCGATGGCGAGCTGCAGGAGCGTCATCGGCCGCGGGTCGTTCATCGCGCGGGCCCGCGAGGCGCGACGTCCACGGCGAGCGCGAGCATCGCCGCGTTGACCGTGAGCGAGGTCATGCCGAAGCTCACGAACGGAAACGTGACGCCGGTGAGCGGGATGACCGCTAGGTTGCCGGCGACGGTGACCGCGAGCTGGCACAGGGTCATCACGACCCAGGCGACGCACAGCCAGCTCAGGAACGCCTGCTCGTCGTTGCGCAGGCGCGTTCCGACGCGCACCAGGCGTGGCTCGCCGCGCGTCGCGCGGCCGTGCGGTCGGATCGTCGCGACCAGCCACAGCGTGCAACCGAGCGTCAGCATCCACGCGCCGGCCCAGCCGAACATGCCGACCAGCGCCGTGAACGTGTAGTCGCTCTGGATCTGCGCGGGAACGCCCGCGCAGGTGTCCGTGGCCCCGAAGCCACACCACGGCACCGCGCCGGGACCGAAGCCGGCCGGAGGCGCGGCGCGCTGGAACCAGGTGACCAGCGCGAGCTGGTCGTTGGCCGACACCAGCGGCGCGGCGACGTTCTCGAGTCGCGCCGCCGTGACCGGGTCGAGCGCGCCGAATCGGTAGAGCGCGACGGTCGTGGCGACGATCCACGCCGCGAACAGCAGGACCGCGACCGCGTACGCGGTGAGCCGCGTCGCGTGCCGCTGGTACCACCACATCGCGACCGAGGCGGCGACGAAGGCCCCCGCTCCGTAGGCCGCGACGAGCAGCGGGCCCATGTCGCGCGTCAGCACCATCGCCGCGACCAGGACGACGACCACGAACATGAGCGGTGCGAGGTAGCGGGTCAGCGACGCAAAAGAGCCGCCGCTTCGCGCGACCCTCTCGGTGAATGGGGTGCCGCGCAGGAAGAAGAACCACGCGGCGCCGGTCACCAGCCACAGGCGGCCGAGCTCCGACGTGAGCTGGCGCGTGTTGGCGAGCAGCGTAGCGGCCGCGGTGACGCCTGCCAGTGCGACGACGACGAAAGCTCCCCCGGCGAC
>DATLIR010000215.1:0-4946 GCA_035539315.1 Casimicrobiaceae bacterium | reverse complement strand
CGCGAGCTGCAGGAAGCAGATGTAGAGGAAGAACGCGGTGCGCGACACCTTCTCCGACATCGGCTTCGCGCCGAACACGACGCCCGCGATCGCGTACCAGACCGATACGTGCGCGGCGACGTTGATCTGCTGCGAGCTGTGTCCGAACGCCCACCACACGGTGCGGTACATCAGCGAGTCGATGTAGTTGACCAGGCCGAGCGACCACAGGAACGTCGGGATCAGGATGATGGCGCCCGACGCGATCGTGAACACCGCGATGATCGCCGCGGTGACCGCGCCGAACGTGACCAGCGGGACCGAGCCGTTGTAGGTGCCCTCGGCCTTCGCGACGACCAGCGTCCCGAAGAACACGAAGCACGCGACCAGCGCGCCGACGGCGAACAGGATGAGGCCGAGGTAGAACGCCGGGTGCGCGCCCATCGGCGCGTACGAGGTAAACATCACCGACGAGTCGCCGCGGAACACGGCGACGTTGTTGACGAGCGCCCCGATGATCATCAGCCAGAACCCCGCCCACGCCATCTTCGGCGTGGCGAGCCGGCATTTGAGCAGCACGCTCGCGGCGAAGTAGAGCACCGCGATCTCGAAGAAGATGATCCAGAACACGAGCATGTCGAGCCCGTGCGCGGTCAGGACCAGGTAGAACCAGTCCGCGGGCAGGAGGTGGACCGCCGGCCAGCGCGTCAGCGTGACCAAGAGCGCGAGCACGCCGCCGACGAGCAGCGACACCACGCCGGCCACCGCGTTCCAGCGGATCAGCTTCTCGGCCGGCTCGTGGTAGACGAGCCCGGTGGACGGGCAGGTGCGGAACATCCGGTTCACGGCCATCGTCATCCCCTCACTTCGC
This sequence comes from Casimicrobiaceae bacterium, assembly GCA_035539315.1. Classification (GTDB taxonomy): domain Bacteria; phylum Pseudomonadota; class Gammaproteobacteria; order Burkholderiales; family Casimicrobiaceae; genus VBCG01. Next base: position 4,096 of record DATLIR010000215.1, on the reverse strand, counting down.
CTTGACGACGTACAGGCGGCTCGCCATCGTGTGATGGTTGATGCCGCAGTACTCGTTGCAGATGATCGAGTAGGTGCCCGCCTTGGTCGGCGTCATCGTCATGACGTGCTCGTACCCGGGGTGCACCTCGATGTTGATGTTCTCCGGCTGCAGCGAGAACCCGTGCAGCCAGTCCATCGAGGCGAGGTGCAGCCGGTAGGTCTTGCCCTCCTCGAGCTCGAGCATCGGCCACCACTGCCACAGCCGCGCGATCAGGTAGACGTCGCTACCCGCGGGCGGCGCGACCACCGGGACCTTCTGGTCGGTCTCCTCGCGGACCTTGAACTTGTCGACCATCGCCTGCGTTTTCGCCTGGAACATCTCGGGCGTGGTGCGGTAGGCCTCGTTCGACAGGTTCTGCTTACCGTAGACGTGCCAGTACGGCATCATGAAGAACATGATCAGGCACCACGCGAAGGCGATCGCGATCCAGGTGCCTTCGACGCGGTCCAGCGGCTGCTTCCACCAGACGCGATCGGGCGGGGACGACAGGGCGCTCATGCGGCGTTCTCCTCGGGGTTCGCGATCACTTCGCGATCGGGATGCCGACGATCTCCATCACGCCCCACACGATGTAGAGCACGGTGGGGAGCGCGATGCCGACGAACAGCAGCAGGAACGGGTTGTCGAGGATCTGCTGCATCGCCGGGACGGGTTCGTCGTCGAGGTCGGGCAGCGAGCGGTCTTGCGCGGTGGTCATGACGGGACTCCCCTGGTGAACGCGGTCCGCGGCGGACCCGGCGAACGCGGGATGCGCGGTGGTTCGGCGGATTCTGTTCGCGGCCTACGCCGGGCGAATTGATGCCCGTCAAGTAATCGCCTCCGCTTTCGCGCGGCGGGCGCGGTCAGGTCAAGGTCGGCCCGGACCCGCACGCTAGAATGGCCGCGTGTCGACGAGCGCCGCCTATGCTTCCCTCGCGCCCGCGAGCCCCCGCGCATCGGGGCGCGCCGTCGCGGCCTGGCTCCTCGTCTGCTGCGTCCTGGTGTTCGCGATGGTCGTCGTCGGCGGCGTCACCCGCCTGACACACTCCGGTCTGTCGATCGTCGAATGGCAGCCGATCGTCGGCACGCTGCCGCCCTTGGACGAGGTCCAGTGGCAGGCGACGTTCGACAAGTACAAGCTCACGCCCGAGTACCAGCTCGTGAACGCGGGGATGTCGCTCGACGAGTTCAAGGGCATCTTCTGGTGGGAGTACTTCCACCGGCTGCTGGGTCGCCTGATCGGTATCGCGTTCCTCGTGCCGTTCGTCGTCTTCCTCGTGCGACGGCGCATCCCGGATGGTTACGGCCTGACGCTCGCCGGCATCTTCGTGCTGGGCGGCCTGCAGGGCGCGATGGGCTGGTACATGGTGAAGAGCGGCCTCGTCGACGACCCGCGCGTGTCGGCGTTCCGGCTCACCGCGCACCTCGGGCTCGCGTTTCTGATCCTCGCCGCGATGCAATGGGTGGCGATGTCGCTGCTGTTCCCCGTTACGGCGGCACGCGACGACGCGCCGAGCGCGCCGGCGCGACGCTGGGCCTTCGCCCTCGCGGCGCTGGTGTTCGCCATGGTGCTGACCGGCGGGCTGGTCGCAGGCATCCGCGCCGGCTTCGCCTACAACACCTTCCCGCTGATGAACGGCCACGTGGTGCCGCCCGAGATCCTCATGCTCGAGCCGTGGTGGCGCAACTTCTTCTGGAACATGGCAACGGTGCAGTTCGACCACCGGCTCGGCGCCTGGCTCCTCGCCGCCGTGGTGCCGCTGGCCTGGTGGCGAGTCATGCGCGCCCACGTCTCCGCGCGGGCGCGCGTGGGCGCACACCTGGTGCTCGCGACGCTGGTCGTGCAGGTCGCGCTCGGCATCGCCACGCTGCTCGCCGTCGTGCCGCTCTCCCTCGCGGCCGCGCACCAGGCGGGAGCCGTCGTGCTGTTCGCGCTCGCGCTTCATCTCGCGCACGCACTTGCACCTCGCACGCCGGTGCAGAGCGCGGCTTGACCGGCATCAAGGCGGCCGACGAGCCCGGATCGGTTGAATGGGCGTGCGTGCCGATCGACCGGCCGCACTCACCTCCGTGACGCCCCGCCACCTCACCCTCGATGTCCGCGGCATGGAGCCGCCGGAGCCGCTCGAGCGCGTGCTGGAGACGATCGGCGACTTCCGCCCCGGCGACACGCTGCGCCTGGTGATCGATTGCGAGCCGCGGCCGCTGTTCCGCATCCTCGCGCAGAACGGCTATGCCTGGCGCGTCGACCCTGGCACGTCGTCGAGGTTCGAGATCACCATCGGCGTGCGCGACGACGCGGGCGAACCGCAGCGATGACCCCGGACTTCGCCTCGTGCATCCGCGAGATCGGGCGCGGCGCCCACGGTGCGCGCAGCCTCGAGCGGGGCGCGGCGCGCGCGCTGATGGCGGCGATGCTCGACGGCGAGGTGCCCGACCTCGAGCTCGGCGCCATCCTGATCGCGATGCGCGTCAAGGGCGAGTCGCTCGACGAGACACTCGGCTTCCTCGAGGCGCTCGCCGAGCGCGTGCTGCCGCTCGATGCGCCGCTCGAGCGCCCGCGACCGGTCGTGCTGCCGAGCTACAACGGCGCCCGGCGAGGAGCCAACCTGACGCCGCTGCTCGCGCTGATGCTCGCGCGCTACGGCGTGCCGGTGCTGGTGCACGGTCTCGACGGTGCCGGCGTCGGCGACGATGGGGACGACGACGAACCGGGCGAAGCCCAGGCGAGCTTCGGGCGCGTCACCAGCGCGGCGATTCTGGGCGAGCTCGGCATCCCGCCGTCGCCGAGCCTCGCCGAAGCCGACGCGCGCCTCGCGCGCGCGCAGGTCGCCTACGTCGCGACGTCGACGCTCTCGCCGGGACTCGCGCGCCTGCTCGCGACGCGCGCGCGTGTCGGACTGCGGTCGTCGGCGCATACGCTCGCGAAGCTGATCGATCCCTTCGGCGGCACGGCGGTGCGCGTCGTGAGCGTCTCGCATCCCGACTACCTGGTGCGCATGCGCGAGGTGCTCGCGGCGACGCGCGCGGACGCGATGCTCCTGCGCGGCACCGAGGGCGAGCCCTACGCGAATCCCAAGCGGTGCCCGCGCCTCGAGATGATCCGGCACGGCGCCGCCTGGCGCATGGTGGAAGCCGACGAGGGCACGCTGGCGGCACTGCCCGCGCTCCCGCTGACGAACGACGTTGCGGCGACCGCACGCTGGATCGCGGAGACGCTGTCGGGCGCGCATGCCGTCCCGGCACCGATCGTCCAGCAGCTCGCACTGCTCCTCGAGGCGGCGCACGCGCCGCTCGACGTGCCGGCCGAAGCCGGCGCCCGCTAGTCGGCGGCGAGAAGCGAGGCGGCGCGCGGCGCCACGACGTCGAGCGTCCCGGCCAGCGCGACCACGTCGCCCACGACGATCAGCGTGGGGGGCACGAGGCCGGCCGCCCGCACCTGCTCGGGCAGCGTCGCGAGCGTCGCCCGCACGACGCGCTGGGTCGGCAGCGTGCCGTGCTGGATCACCGCGGCGGGCGTCGTAGCAGGGCGGCCGTGCGCGACGAGCTGGCGGCAGAGCTCGGGTAGCCCGGCGAGCCCCATGTAGACGACGAGCGTCTGCTGCGGTCGCGCGAGCGCGGGCCAGTCGAGGTTCATCGTGCCGTCGCGCAGGTGTCCGGTCACGAAGGTCAGCGCGTGCGCGTGATCGCGGTGGGTGAGGGGGATGCGCGCGGCCGCGGCGACGCCGCATGCCGCCGTGACGCCGGGCACGATCTCGAAGTCGATGCCGTTCGCGGCCAGCGCCGCGGCTTCCTCGCCGCCGCGCCCGAACACGAACGGGTCGCCCCCCTTGAGACGCACGACGCGCCTGCCGCGCCGCGCCAGGTCCACGAGCAGCGCATTGATGTCCGGTTGCGGCAACGCGTGGTTCGCGCGCTCCTTGCCCGCATAGACGAGCTCGGTGTCGCCGCGCACCAGCGCCATCACGCCGCGGCCGACCAGGTGATCGTAGACGACGACGTCGGCGTCGCCGATGAGGCGCGCTGCCTTGAGCGTCAACAGGTCCGGGTCGCCGGGACCGGCGCCGACCAGGTA
>DATLIR010000214.1:0-8258 GCA_035539315.1 Casimicrobiaceae bacterium | reverse complement strand
AAGAACACCGGGATGTTGTTGCCCACCAGGTCCCAGTTGCCTTCGTCGGTGTAGAACTTCACCGCGAAGCCGCGCACGTCGCGTGCCGTGTCCTTCGATCCGCGCTCGCCCGCGACGGTGGAGAAGCGCACGAAGACCGGCCAGCCGCCCGAGCCGGGTGCCAACCGGGCCGGCGGTCAGCTCGATCGCGTTCGCAGCGATGCCGCCGGGCAAGCGCTGACGACGAACCAGGGTGTGGCGATCGGCGACAACCAGAACTCGTTGAAGTACGGCGTGCGCGGGCCGGCGCTGCTGGAAGACTTCATCCTGCGCGAGAAGATCACGCACTTCGACCACGAGCGCATCCCCGAGCGCATCGTGCACGCCCGCGGCTCGGGCGCGCACGGTTTCTTCGAGTGCTACCAGCCGCACGCCAACCTCACGCGCGCGTCGTTCCTGGCTGAAGCGGGCAAGGTCACGCCGGTGTTCGTCCGCTTCTCCACCGTCGCCGGCGAGCGCGGCTCGACCGACACGGCGCGCGACGTGCGCGGCTTCGCGGTCAAGTTCTACACCGACGAAGGCAACTTCGACCTCGTCGGCAACAACATGCCGGTGTTCTTCATCCAGGACGCGATGAAGTTCCCCGATCTGGTCCACGCGGTCAAGCCCGAGCCGCACCACGGCATGCCGCAGGCCGCGTCCGCCCACGACACGTTCTGGGACTTCGTGTCGCTGATGCCGGAGTCGACGCACATGCTGATGTGGGTGATGTCCGACCGCGCGATTCCACGCAGCCTGCGAACGATGCAGGGCTTCGGCGTTCACACATTCCGCTTCGTCAACGCCGCGGGGGAATCGCGGTTCGTCAAGTTCCACTGGAACCCGAAGGCGGGCACGCATTCGCTGGTGTGGGACGAGGCGGTCAAGATCTCCGGCGCCGATCCCGACTTCCATCGCCGCGACCTGTGGGAGGCCATCGAGGCCGGCGCGTTCCCCGAGTGGGAGCTCTCGGTGCAGGTGTTCTCCGAGCGCGACGCGGACAGGTTCAGCTTCGACGTGCTCGACCCGACCAAGATCGTGCCCGAGGAGCTGGTGCCCCTGACGCCGATCGGCCGTATGGTGCTCAACCGCAATCCGGACAACTTCTTCGCCGAGACCGAGCAGGTCGCGTTCTGCGCCGCGCACATCGTGCCGGGCATCGACTTCAGCAACGACCCGCTGCTCGCCGGCCGCATCCATTCGTACGTCGACACGCAGATCTCGCGGCTCGGCGGACCGAATTTCCACGAGATCCCGGTCAACGCCCCGGTCGCGCAGGTGCACAACAACCAGCGCGACGGCATGCATCGGCAAGCGATCGCCCGCGGGCGCGTGTCGTACGAACCCAATTCGCTCGGCGGCGGCTGTCCGTTCCAGGCCGGCCCGGCGGGCTTCACGTCGTTCCCGCAGCCGATGGAAGAGGACAAGGTGCGCGGCAAGCCCGAGAAGTTCGCCGAGCATTACGAGCAGGCCGCGCTCTTCTACCGCAGCCAGACCGAGGTCGAGCGCCGGCACATCGTCAAGGCGTTCCGCTTCGAGCTGACCAAGGTGGAGACGGTGGCGATCCGCGAACGCATGGTCGCAGGGCTGCGCAACGTCGATCCCGAGCTCGCGGCCGGTGTCGCCGAGGGGCTCGGCATGCGCAAGCTGCCCGAGCCGCTCCCGCGCCTCGGCAAGCCGGCGCGCAAGCCCGAGGTGAGCCGGTCGCCGCCGCTGTCGCTGACGGCGCGTCCCGGTGAGGAAGGCATCAGGACGCGGCGCGTCGCGATCCTCGTCGCCGACGGCGTCGACGGCGCGGGGGCGCAGCGCTGTCGCGAGGCGCTCGCGGCCCAGGGCGCAGTGCCGCGGTTCATCGGCCCGAAGCTCGGCAGCGTGACGAGCACGACGAGCGATCCGCTCACGATCGACACGTCGCTCGAATGCGCACCCTCGGTGCTATGGGATGGCGTGGTCGTCGCCGGAGGCGCCAGGTCGGTCGCGGAGCTGACGGGCATCGCGATGGCCAAGGACTTCGTCCGCGAGCAGCATCGCCACTGCAAGACGCTGCTCGCGCTCGATGACGGCGCCGCGCTGTTCGACGCGGCGGGCATTCCGCCATCGTTGCCCTCCGGCGCCGCCGATCCCGGCATCGTGACCGGCACCGCGAAGGGCAGGACCGTGGCGGTGGCCGCGTTCGCGAAAGCGCTCGCCCGGCACCGGCACTACGAGCGGGAGACCGATCCGCCGTCGGCCTGATCGAGACGGCCGCGGAACAGCGGTCGGCGACGCGCAACACTATCGCCCGTCGCATAGTGCCCCGCGTCGTCGGCGCCACGCCTGGACACGTCAGGAGCAACCATGCCCACCGCCGCCACGCTCGAGCGCTTCGTCGCGCTGGTCGAAGCGAACGCCCACGTCGAGGCCGTCGAGCAGTTCTACACGGAAGGCGCGTCGATGCAGGAGAACCAGTCGCCGCCGCGCGTCGGCCGCGACGCGCACGTCGCCAACGAGCGGCGCGTGCTCGCGCGCGCCACTGCGCTCGCGTCGACCTGCGTGCGTCCGGTGTTCGTCAGCGGCGACAACGTCGTCATCCGCTGGATCTTCCGGTTCGAATGGCCCGACGGCACCGTGACGCGCATCGAGGAGCTCGCCTACCAGCGCTGGGAAGGCGAGCGCATCGCGGAGGAGCAGTTCTTCTACGATCCCGCGCAGCGCGTGCCGCAGCTGCCGTCGCGGGCGGCGGGGTCCCGATCGCCCGGGTGAGCGCCGATCGCGGCAGTCACCACTGCGCGGGTGAAGGCGTCCGCCGCACGCCGGTGCACTCGCGCCGACTCGGACCGGGCACAATTCGGCGGCCGCCTACAGTGCGGCGGGACCATTCGGCCATGCCCACCGACCGTGGCACCTCATCAGCGCACGGGGATTGAACAATTTCCCGGGCGGGGGTGTCCTACGATGTGGCCTCGCCACCCCTTCCGCGAAATCCAGGAGTCGCACGATGAACACGCTAGCCTTCACGACCCCCGAGCACCCGCGCCTGTTGTTCCCGACGATCGGCCGCCTCTACGCGAGCCTGGCGGGGCCCTCGACCTTTCTGCTCCGCTTCATGGCCGGCGTCGCGCTGGCGATCCACGGCTGGGGCAAGATCCAGGCGCCGTTCAAGAATGCCGGGATGGTGGAGAGCCTGGGCTTCGTGCCGGGCACGCTCTGGTCGCCGCTGCTCGCGGGCACCGAGTTCTTCGGTGGCATCCTGCTCGCGATCGGCTTCCTGACGCGCCCGGCTGCGCTCGGCGCCACCGTCGTGCTGCTCGTCACCGTCTGGTTCCACTGGTTCGTGCAGGGCCAGGGATACCCCGGCTCGGAGAAGTCGCTGCTGTGGGCGGCGATGACGTTCTACTTCGTCGCGCACGGCGGCGGCTTCCTGTCGGTCGACCGGGCGCTGCGCAAGGAGATCTGACGCACGCGCGCTTCGTGCCGCCCCTGTCGCGGCACGTAGCCGCGCCGCCCCCGTTCGTCGCAGCGGTCCTTGACGCGGGCCGCGCCCCCGGCATGATGCGGACCGTCGGCGCCATGCGCCGGGCGGAGGGCTCGCGATGAACCTGCTCCTGGTCGTGCTGGCTTGGCTTTGCCTGCTGGCGGTCGCCTGGCCGCTCGCGCTCCTCGTCCTCGTGCTGTTCCCGCTCGTCTGGCTGGTCGCGCTGCCGTTCAGGCTGGTCGGCGTGGTGGTCGGCGCCGCGTTCGCGTTGCTGAAGAGCCTGCTCTTCCTTCCCGCGCGGCTGCTGGGCCACCGCGGCTAGGCGCGCATTTCCGCGGCGGCGCGCAGCGCGTAGGCCTCGTCGTCGTTCCACCACGCGCCCGCGATGGCGAACTCGCGGACGACCGCGACGTCGTCCGCGTCGCGCAACAGGCGCGTGGCGGCATCGCGCTCCTCGACGAGCCCGCCGAGCTGCACATCGCATCGGGCGATCGGCGTCGGGTAGCGGCGGATCTCGTCGTTCAGCTCCGCGCGGCGGCGCTCGAGGTACGCGCGGATCGCACGCGCGGACGTCGCGACGGCGTTCGCGCGTTCACGCGCACCGGGTGTAACGCCTCGGTGCGCCGGCTCGTCGATGGGCAGTGTCATCTCGCGCTCCTCGCATCGGGAGAACGCCAGTCTAGGACGTGCGCCATCGGAACGGAAGAGGCCGCGACCGACCGACGAGCATCCCGTTCCGGGTCCCCGACGTCCTCGCAACCCTCCGGCACCGCGCAGCGCTGCCGCCTGACCGCGATGGCCCCGCCGCGCGGCGCCGAGGTATCATGAAGCCGACGGTCGCACACGCGACCGCGACACGTCCTGGAGGCGCGATGAGTCCCGTGATGCGGATCTGGGCCATCTTCGCGGCGTGCGCCGCGTTGCTTTTCGCGCTGCGCGGCGCCTGGCCGGTCGCGCTCGCGTGCTTCTTCCTGTCGCCGGCGCCCGCGTGGGTTTTCGCGCGAGCACCCGCGGAGCGCGCGAGCGCCGCGTCGAGCTGGCTACGCGCGATCGCGGCCGCGCTCGCGATCGCCGCGGCGCTCTACCTCATCGTCGTCGCGGCGGGCGGCATCCCCCCCGTGCACGAGTGGCGCGGCGCACTGTCGTTGCCGGGGCGCTAGCGTCCTCGCCCGAGGCTGTCCTACCGGTCACGGTTCGCCCGCGCGTCCCATGATGGCCTTGTTCTCCTCCGCGTCCCGCACGCACCGCATCGAGACGTCGATCGAGATCGACGCGGCGCCCGCGCGCGTATGGGCGATTCTCGCCGGCTTCGCGGACTACCCGCGCTGGAACCCGTTCATCCGCGCGATCGACGGCACGCTCGAGGTCGGCCGCACGCTCGACGTCACGATGGAGCCGCCGGGCAAGCGCGAGATGCGCTTCCACCCCGTCGTCCTCGCGGTCGAGCCCGAGCGGGAGCTGCGCTGGAAAGGCAAGCTCCTGATCCCGGGCCTGTTCGACGGCGAGCACTGGTTCAAGCTGCGCCACGCCGCGCACGGCCGCGTCGCGTTCGAGCAGGGCGAGCACTTCACCGGCATGCTCGTGCCGCGGTTCAAGCCTTCGCTCGACGGCGCGACGCGCGCCGGCTTCATCGCGATGAACGAAGCGCTCAAGCGCCAGGCGGAGGGCGCGGACGAGCGTCGCAAGCCGGTTTCCGCCATGCGCTAGGCGGGCGTCGCCCGCGTGGTTTCGTCGCTTCGCGTCCGGACCCCCAAGGGAGGAGCCATGAGCCGCAAGTTCTTCATCGCCTGGGTCGTGCTGTTCGTCGCGTGGATGGCCGGCAGCGTCGTCGTCCACGGCATGCTGCTGCACACCGACTATGCGAAGCTCACCGCGACGATCATGCGGCCGGAAGCCGATGCGCAGAAGTACTTCCCGTGGATGATCCTCGCGCACGTGCTGATGGCCGGCGCGTTCGTGTGGATCTACTCGAAGGGCGTCGAGGCCGTCGACTGGATGCCGCAGGGACTGCGCTACGGCTTCGCCGTCGCCATGCTGGCGATCGTGCCGACCTACCTCATCTACTACGTCGTCCAGCCGATGCCCGGCGACCTGGTGGTCAAGCAGATGCTGTTCGACGGCATCCTGATGCTCGTGCTCGGCGTGATCGTCGCGTTCCTGTACCGCGGCAGCGGGCGTCCGGCGATCTGAAGCGGTCCGGGCCTTGAAGCGGAGGACGCGATGAGCGCGCGCCTGGAGCGCAACAAGGCGAACGTCAGGGCGTTCTACGACCTGATGTTCAACGCCTGCCGGCCCGCCGAAGCGGTGCGCAAGTACGTCGGCGCGAGCTACCGGCAGCACAATCCGCACGTCGCCGACGGCACCGCGCCGTTCATCGCCTATTTCGAGCGCATGGCGCGCGAGCATCCCGGCAAGCGCGTGCACGTGGTGCGCGCGATCGCCGAAGGCGATGTCGTGGTGTTGCATTGCCGGCAGGAATGGCCGGGCGACGACGACTGGGCCGGCATCGACATCTTCCGGCTCGATGCTGACGGCCGGATCGTCGAGCACTGGGACGTGCTGCAGAAGGTGCCCGCGCAGCAGGCGCACGCCAATACGATGTTCTGAGCGACGCCGCATCCGCAACCCATTCCACCTCCCTTCGCCCCACGCAGCGGAGGAGGGATGCGGGACGCCTCGCGACGCGGACCGGGGGCGGGAGGATCAGTCGCGCTCGCCCTGCAACGCCACCAGCCGGCGCTCCCGCTCGACGGTGAGGACGCGCTGCCACGCATCGGGGCGCCACTTGCCGGCAAGCCAGGCCGACGTGTCGGCCACCGTGCCGGCGAGCGGCCGCGCGACCAGCCCGGTTTCCCGCGCCCGCGCGTCGTCGGCAAGGAAGAAACCGGCGAACTGCGGATCGTCGTCCGGCAGCCACAGCGGCAGCTCGGTCCACGGCTCGATGCGCGCGTTCTTGAGCACCGGCAGGTCGATCCACACCGGCGTCGGCGCCGGGTCGTGGTGCGCGCCATGGGTCTGCAGCGTCTCGACCAGGTCGCCCATCGTCCAGCGGCCCGGCGGGCTGATCGCGTTGTAGGTGCCCGCGATGTCACGCTCCGCCAGCGTCACCATCCATTGCGCGAGATCGCGTGCGTCGATGACCTGGATCGGCCGTTCGGGCGGCGCGGGCACCGCGGCTTCGCCGTCGCGCTCGCCCAGCACCTGCGGCTGCGTGAAGCGCGCTACCCAGTAGGTGAAGCGGTCGGTCGGATCGTAGGGGCCGACGATGAGCCCGGGGCGGACCACCGTCGCGCGGGCAGCATAGCGCGCGACGACGCGGTCCTCGCAAGCGGCCTTGAGCGCGCCGTACTGCTTGGCGACGTCCTCGCTGTCGGGATCGTCCAGCATCTCGCGCGGCGCATCCTCCGTGACGCCCGGGCGGCTCGTGTCCGCGTAGACCGAGAGCGACGATACGAACAGGTAGCGTCGAACGCGGTCGGCGAGGAGGTCGCACGAGGCGCCGACGATGCGCGGCACGTAGCCGCTGGTGTCGAGCACCGCGTCCCAGGTACCCGACGCGATCGCCGCGAGCCCGGCCCCCTTGTCCGGGTCGCGGTCGCCGCCGAGCGGCAGCACCGCCGCGTGCTCGTGCGTCGGCGACTGACCGCGCGTGAACGTCGTCACCGTGTGGCCGCGCTCGACCGCCGCCTCGACCAGGTGCCGGCCGAGGAAGCGGGTGCCGCCGAGGACCAGGAAGCGCATCGGGAAGTAGGGTCAGACTCGACTGTTGCGGGAACGATTGCCTGAGCGGGGCGCGGCAGAAAAGTCGAGTCTGACCCTACTTCCCCTGCAGCAGCGCGCGCACCGCCGGCGCGAGCGACGGATCGCCGCACGCGACGACATCGCCACCTTCGTCGCAGCGGCCGCCGTCCCACGCGCTCACCGTGCCGCCCGCGCCCTCGATGATGGGCATCAGCGCCTGGATGTCCCACGCGTGGAGCCCCGACTCGACCACCACGTCGATCAAGCCCATCGCGAGCAGGCAGTACGCGTAGCAGTCTCCGCCGAAGCGCGTGAGCTTCGTCGCGCGCCGGACGCGCTCGAACCCGTCGCGCGTGCGCCGCGTGTCGAACATGTCGGGGGTGGTGCAGGCGACGATCGCATCCCCCGGCGCCGGACAGCGTCGCGTGGCCAGCCTGCGGCTCTCGCCGCCGCGGCGCCATTGCGCCTGGCCGCCGGCGACGGCGAGGAAGCTCTCGCCGACATAGGGCTGGTGCATGACGCCGCACACCACGCGCTCGCCGTCGTTGAGCGCGACCAGCATGCCCCAGTGGAGCTGTCCGGTGATGAAGCTGCGCGTCCCGTCGATCGGGTCGATGACCCAGGTGTGGCGCGAGCGCCCGCGCTCGAAGCCGTGCTCCTCGCCACGGATGCCGTGGTCGGGGAACGCGTGCGCGATCGCCGCGCGGATGACCGCCTCGGCGTCGCGGTCCGCCGCCGTCACGGGGTCGTAATCGGCGCCGCCCTTGTCGTCGACCGTGATCGGCACGCGGAAATGCGGAAGCGTCACCGCTCCCGCGGCCACGACCGTGCGGTAGGCGAAGTCGAGGTACTCGGCGGGCGTCATCGCTTCCGATACCAGGCACGCAGCGCGTGCCGGGCCCCTGGGAGGAGGTCAGCGCTGATGCACGATCGCGACGTTGCCGAGCTTCTCCTGCGCCTCGATGAGCGACGGCACGTACTTCTCGCCGAAGCCCAGCGCGTTCGCCGTCACCAGGCTCTGGTGCACCGCCTCGCCGATCGTCGA
>DATLIR010000213.1:0-5755 GCA_035539315.1 Casimicrobiaceae bacterium | reverse complement strand
ATCGCGCTGCCCGGCCGCGAGATCGCGGTGCGCCTGTACCGGCCGCGCGCCGGAACGCTGCCGGGCATCGTGTACCTGCACGGCGGCGGCTGGGTGGCGGGGAGCCTCGCCACGCACGACGGAACGTGCGCGGCGCTCGCCAGCGACGCCGATGCGCTGGTCGCGAGCGTGCATTACCGCCGCGCGCCCGAGAGCCCCTATCCTGCGCCCAACAACGACGCGTATGCCGCGCTCGCCTGGCTCGCGCAGCATGCCGGCGCGCTCGGCATCGACGCCGCGCGGATCGGCATCGGGGGCGACAGTGCCGGCGCGCACCTCGCGCTCGGCTGCGCGATCGAGGCTCGCGATCGCCGCGGCCCGCCGCTCGCGCTGCAGCTTCTGGTCTATCCGGTGGTGGAACCCGCGTTCGAGACGTCGTCGTACCACGCGAACGCGAACTCGCCGACGCTGACGCGCGCCGATATGATCTGGTACTGGTCGCAGTACCTGCCGCAAGGCAGCGACGACGGCGGCGCGCGCGCCGTCCCCATGCGCGACACACTCGCCGGCCTGCCGCCGGCGCACATCGTCGTGGCCGGGCTCGACCCGTTGCACGACGAGGGTGTCGCGCTCGCCGATCGCCTGCGCGCCGCCGGCGTTGGCGCGACGCTGGTCGAGGCTCCGACCCTGGTCCACGGCTTCCTGCGCGCCGCGCCCTACGCCGCCGCGGCGCGAGCGGCGCAGCAGGCGCTCGGCGCCGCCGCGCGCGCGATCCTCCACAGGTGACACGATGAGCGTTCCCGACCCGAAAAAGCCGCGCCGCGCGAGCGACTCGCGTTTCGATCCCACCGGCATCGACGACGGGCAGGGCGGCATTCCCATCGGGACGCGACGCCCGGCGCTGCGCCTCACCGCGTGGATCGCGCTCGCGCTGGCGGCGATCGTGATCGCGGTGCTGGGCTGGCGCACGCTTGAGCGCAATGCAGTCGAGCAGGCGTACGCCGACGGCGTCCGTGCGCTCGCTTCCGGGCGCCCCGACGATGCGCGCATGATGTTCGACCGCGTCATCGCGAAGCGTCCGGAGTGGTCGGCGGCGTGGCGACAGCGCGGCTATGCCGCGGCCGACCCGGGGCAGGCGATCGCCGACTTCACGCACGCGATCGCGCTCGATGCGGACGATGCCGATGCCTATGCGGCGCGTGGCCGCGCCTGGGTGCAGGCCCGCCAGCCGGCGAAGGGCATCGACGACCTGTCGCGCGCCCTCGACCTCGGCACGCGCAACGGCATCGCGGCGACGACGATCACCGCATGGCGCGCGGACCGCGGCCTCGCGCGCTACGACGCCGGCGAGGCCGCCGCCTCGGTCGATGACCTGCGCCATGCCGCACAGGCGCGCGACACGCCCCCCGACCAGCATCGCCTCGGGTTGGCGCTCGCGTCGGCGGGCGACTTTGCCGGCGCGCTCGCGGCGTACGACCGCGCATTGGCGACCGCCCCGCAACCGATGTGGCTCGGCGAGCGCGCGCTCTTGCACCTGCGTCTCGGCGACGATGCGGCCGCGGGCGTCGACCTCGTGCGGTGCGCGCAGCTCGACCCGACGTGCGCGGACCTGCACGGCGCGCGCGCGGGCCAGCTCGCGCGCGAGCTCGGCCGCGCGCCGCCGGCCGGCGCGCGCTAGTCCGGCGTCCATGTCCGTCCTTGTCGCCGTGCGCCGGCTCGAGCGATGAGCGAGCCGCCGGACCGCGCGCGTCCACCGGTCGAGGCCGACGAGCTGATCCGACGCTTCGACGCGCTGCGCGCCGCGCAGGCGCGCGAGCCCTGGCCCCGCGCCGAGGTGCGCCGCGACCGGCTCGCACGCGTGCTCGCCATCGTGCGCGATCGCGAGGCGGAATTCGTCGCAGCGATCGACCGAGACTTCGGACATCGCTCGGCGCACGAGACGCGCCTCGCCGAGCTCCACATCGTCGCGGCGAGTGCGCGCCATGCGATGCGCCAGTTGCGGCGCTGGATGGCTCCGCGGCGCGTGCGCACGCCGCTCGAGCTCAAGCCGGGATGGGCGTACGTCGTTCCGCAGCCGCTCGGCGTCGCCGGCATCGTGAGCCCGTGGAACTACCCGGTGCAGCTCGCGCTCGCTCCTGCGGTCGCGGCGCTCGCCGCCGGCAATCGGGTGATGCTCAAGCCTTCGGAAGTGACGCCGGCGACGTCATCGCTGCTCGCCGAGGCGATCGCTGCGCGTTTCGCCTCCGACGAGTTCACCGTCGTCACGGGCGGGGCCGAGCTGGGCGCGGCGTTCGCGCGTCTTCCGTTCGATCACCTGTTCTTCACCGGTTCGACCGCCGTCGGCCGCCTGGTCGCGAAGGCAGCCGCCGAGAACCTGACGCCGGTGACGCTCGAGCTCGGCGGCAAGAGCCCGGCGATCATCGTCGCAGGCGCCGACCCCGCGCGTCTCGCACTCCGTCTCGCGGTCGGCAAGCTGCTCAACGCCGGGCAGACCTGCATCGCGCCCGACTACGCGCTGGTGCCGGCGGGCGACGTCGACGCATGGGTGCGAGCGCTGGTCGACGCGGTCGGCACGCTCTATCCGGATCCGATGCGCGGGGACGACTACACGTCGATCGTGGATGCGCGTCACTACGAGCGGCTGGTCGGGCTCGTCGACGATGCGCGCGCACACGGCGCGCGCATCGTCACCATCCCGGCGGGAGCGGCGCCCGATGCGGTCACGCGCCGCATCCCGCCGACGCTGGTGGTGGGCGCGACCGACGCGATGCGCATCATGCACGAGGAGATCTTCGGGCCGCTCTTGCCGATCGAGGCCTACACGACGCTCGACCAGGCGATCGCGAACGTGGCGCGGCGGCCGCGGCCCCTTGCGCTCTACGTGTTCGGCGCCGACCAGGCCGCGCGAGCGCGCCTCCTGCGCGAGACGATCGCCGGCGGCGTGACGGTCGACGACACGCTGTGGCATTTCGCGCACGAGGAGCTGCCGTTCGGCGGCGTCGGCGCGTCCGGCAGCGGCGCCTACCATGGCGAGGCGGGATTCTTCACGTTCAGCCACCGCAAGAGCGTGTTCGTCCAGCCGCGCTTCGCCGCGACGAAGCTGCTCTATCCGCCGTACGGCAGGACCTTCGAGAAGGTGCTCGCGCTCCTGAAGCGGCTGTGACGTCCGAGCCGTTGCACCCGCCACGCGAAGCGGACCTGGCGATCGTCCCGACCGGCGCATCCAGCCGGGAGCATCGTGCGTATCCGTCGATGCGGGCACTCGCCCGATCCTCCGGAGACGAACGATGCGACTCGCCACCCCCCTGCTGGCCGCCGGCCTTATCGTTGGGCTGCCGGTCCACGCGCAAACGATGGACGTGCCCGCCGCCGTGCAAGTGCCCGCCGGGCAGAAGGCCGCGATGACCTGGACGGGTACCGGCACGCTGACCTACGAGTGCCGCACCAAGGGCGACAACGCGGCGCAGTTCGAGTGGGCATTCGCCGGACCCGACGCGAAGCTCGCCGACGCAGGATCGATTCAGGCGACGGGTCGGTACTACGCGGGGCCGACCTGGGAGGCCAACGACGGCAGCAGGGTCACCGGCAAGCAGGTGGCGGTGGCGCCCGCCGCCGCCGGCAGCATCCCGTACCAGCTGGTCAAGGCCGACGGCGGCACCGGTGCGATGAAGGACGTGACCTACATCCAGCGCGTCAACACCCGGGGTGGCGTCGCTCCGCAGTTGCCTTGCGACGCGGCGACCCGGGGCAACAAGGCCACCGTCCCCTACGCGGCGGACTACGTGTTCTACAAAGCCGGCTGAGCCCGCGGGACGCCGCTAGCGCGCGCCGTCCCCCGTGGCGGCGCGTCCTTCTCCAGCGCCCGCGAGCGTCCCGGCGCGCAGGCGGCGCCATTGCCACGCCGCACCGAGGAGGAACAGCACGAAGCCGACGCCCACGGCAGCCTGCACGCGCGGGCTCACGCGGGGTGCGCGTGAATCTCGCGCGCGGCGCGCAGGCCCGACTCGATCGCGCCCTGGATCCACGCGTGCGCGAGCGACGCGTGCTCGCCGGCGAAATGGACGCGGCCTTCCGGGGCGACGATGTGCTCGTGCAGGAGGCCCTGCTGCGACGGCTCGAACAGCGCGAAAGCGCCGCCGGCGTAGGGGTCGTCGTGCCACATCCACGAGGCGCCGACCTCGAACTCCTCGGTAACCTGCGGGTGGATCTGCGCGACGTTCTCCAGCGCCTGCGCGATCCGGTCCTCGGGGGGGAGCGAACCCCAGCGTTGCGCGTCCTCGGACCAGGTGTAGCTCGCGAGCAGCACGCCGCGGCCGGTCGCGCGCCCCGACTCGGGGTAGTAGACGTTGCGGATCGGCAGGTCGGTGACGCTGCCGCCGCCGACGATGCCGTCGTCCTCCTCCCAGAACCGGCGGCGGCACTGGAAGAAGATCTTCGCCGACGCGTCGTAGCGCAGCTGGCGGATCGCGCGGCGCTTGGCGTGCGAGAACGGCTTCAGCACCTCGACATGGCGCAGCACCGGGTAGGGCACGGTGACGATCGCGTAGTCGCCGCTCACGCTGCTGCGGCCCGCCGCGGTCTGGAAGTGGACGGTGACGCGGGTGTCCGACTGGTCGAGCGCGATCATGCGCGCGCCGAAGCGGATGCGGCCGCGCAGCGCGGGCAGGTAGGCGTTGGGCAGCTGATCGGAGCCGCCGTCGATGCGCACCATGTCGGTGTAGTAGCGGCCGACCTCTTCGCGCAGGAGCTCGAGGAAGCAGGCGTTCATCAGCGCCTCCTGGTTGCACACCAGGCCGAACAGCTCGATCGCCGACTCCGACCAGCCGCGCTCCTCGAGGAACTCGCGCGTCGAGTAGCCGTCGTACTGCGCGACGATCGCCGCCCACGCCGCATCGCCGTCCTTCTCGATGCGCTGCGCGAACGGCTGCAGCAGCGCCTGCCACCGCGCGCCCGACGTCAGGCCGCGGTCCTGCTCGGCCAGCTCGGTGCCGAGCAGGGCGGGCTGCTCCTCGAACTCGGACAGGCGCAGCTTGCGGCCGAACAGGTGGCACCACGCACGCGGATTGTGCGAGGTGAACGGCTTGACGTTGAGCCCGAACCGCTCGATGCAGGCGAGCGTGACCTTGTGGGCCAGCGGGATGCGCATCGCGCCGGCCTCGGCGTAGAGGCCCGGAGCGAACGGCTCGCGCATCGTGAAGACGCGCCCGCCGACGCGCTGGCGCGCCTCGAGGACGACCGGATCGTGGCCCGCGCGTGCGAGCTCGTAGGCCGCCACCAGGCCGGCCATGCCGGCACCCACGACGACCACCCGGTGGCGCTTGCCCTCGCGCGCCGGCAAGCCGTCGCGGATCGTGGCGAGGTCGTCGGACACGAGGGTTCTCGGATGAAGATAAGGCGGCTTGTGGCGGTTCGGAGGCTACTGCTACGCGGCGGGCGGGCTGGTTTGACCGCTCGACGCTACCGGGATAGACGGCGGAGGTGTCCCCGCTACAGGATGCGGTGGAACCAAAGCACCGACAGCGCCGCCGCGAGGATCGTCACCAGCGCCGCGACGCCGGCGAACAGCGCGGTCAACTCGATCGCCTTCTTCTCGAACACGAAGCGCGTGTTGAGCGCCTCGTAGACCTTCTTGAGGTCCGTGGCACTGCCGGCGTAGAAGTACTCGCCGCGCGTCAGGTTCGAGATGTTCTTGAGCGCGTCCTCGTCCAGGCGCACGCGCATCGACCAGCCTTCGGCGCCGATGATCTCGCCCTTGGGCGTGCCGATGCCGACCGTG
>DATLIR010000212.1:0-15495 GCA_035539315.1 Casimicrobiaceae bacterium | reverse complement strand
GGTTCCCCGGCGAGGCGCTGGAACCGTATCGATCAGGAGGAGGGGATGCGATACGGAAGGAGCATCACACGACGATTACATCGGGATGCGTTCCGCCGGTTTCAACCCCTGCCGACCGCCTGGCCAACGGGCCTGGCCCTTCCGGCGGAGTGCCGTCGGAAAACGAAACGGCGGCCAGAGGCCGCCGCTCGCTTGCTCCTGCCCGACTCCGTTCCCGGCGACTCTGGGGGAATGCGCCGGGAGCGGACCGCGGGCAAGATCCTTACGCGGACTTGCGGCCCGACTTGGTCGTCGCCTTGCTCGCGTTCGCCGCAGCGGCGCGAACGCTCGCGTCGGCGAGGTTGATCACTTGCTTCGACGCCTTCTGGAACTGGTCGAACGCGGCGGTCGAGGCGGCGAACGTCGACTTGAACGCGTTGACGGCGGCGTCGGAGCCGGCCGGGGCCGACTTGCTCGCCTTGTCGACGATCGCGGCGACGCCCTTCGTGTAGCTCGCCCACGCCTCTTCGGCGATCGACGAGTACTCGGCCTGCGCTTCGCTCGTGAGGTCGTACAGGGTACGCGAGTACGACAGTGCGGTCTGCACGCCCGACTCGGTGTACTTGGCGCGGAGCGCGAGCAGTTCCTGCACGTCCTTGACCGATGCGGCGGCCTGCGCGCTCTCCACGCCCTGGGCGAGGGCGATCTTGGCGGCGTTCAGGTTGAGCCTGAACAGCTTCTCGGCGTTCTCGATCGACATGGCGGCGATCTTGGTCGCGTTGGCGACGTTGACCTTGTTGAATTCGGCGAAAGATTCGGTGGCGTTGTACATGGTGTCCTCTTGGGTTCGTTCGGTCGGGGAGTCGACGGCGAAAATCGCTTCGTTGCCTCGTCCCGGGGGTCCGGCGGAACCTTCGGATTCGGTCTGCCGGCGTCCGGTTTGCTGCACCGCACAAACCCAGTATAGGGACGGCCAACGGCCAAGTCAAGGATTTTTTGGTGCAGCGCACCATAGGCCGGTAGAGGCCCGAAACCGATGCCCAAACGGCCGACGAATCAATGGGTTATAATCCGCGGTCCCCGAGGAAGGAAGTCGCGATGAGCGCCCCGATCCGCACGATCAAGAAATACCCGAACCGCCGCCTCTACGACACCGCCAACAGCGGCTACATCACGCTGGCCGACGTCAAGCAGATGGTGCTCGAGCAGATCGAGTTCCAGGTCATCGACGCGAAGTCCGGCGACGACCTGACGCGCGCGATCCTCCTGCAGATCATCCTCGAGGAGGAGTCCGGCGGGCTGCCGATGTTCAGCTCCGAGATGCTGACGCAGATGATCCGCTTCTACGGCACCGCGCAGCAGACGATGATGGGCCAGTACATGGAGCAGAACGTCAAGGCGTTCCTCGCCATCCAGAAGAAGCTCCAGGACCAGGCCAAGCAGGTCTATGGCGACAAGATGATGCTGACGCCGGACCTGTGGAAGCAGTTCATGCAGATGCAGGCCCCCGCGATGCAGGGGATGCTCGGCAACTACCTCGAGCAGAGCGCCAAGCTGTTCATGGACATGCAGCAGCGCATGCAGGACCAGACGCGCGGCATGTTCGCGGCGTTCCCGTTCCCGGGCTTCCCGCCGGGCAGCGGCCCGGTCGAGGAAGACAAGAAGCGCTAGCGCGCGTCGCGCGGTGCAGCAAGCGCGCTTGTGCAGCGCGGTTGCTGCATCGCAAAGCGCTGCGTGACCGCGCCGCACCATGACCGCGCCTCGCGCCCGCCCGCCCGCGCCCCCGCGCGTCGGCTTCGTCTCGCTCGGCTGCCCGAAGGCGCTGGTCGATTCCGAGCAGATCCTCACGCAGCTCAAGGCGGAGGGCTACGCGATCGCACCCTCCTACCAGGGCGCCGAGCTCGTCGTCGTCAACACCTGCGGCTTCATCGACGCGGCGGTAGCCGAGTCGCTCGACGCGATCGGCGAGGCGCTCGCCGCAAACGGCAAGGTGATCGTCACCGGCTGCCTGGGCGCGAAGGACGGCGGCGCGTTCGTGCGCGACGCGCATCCCCGCGTGCTCGCCGTGACCGGTCCGCACGCGACCGCCGAGGTGATGTCGGCGGTGCACGTGCACCTGCCCAGGCCGCACGACCCGTACACCGACCTCGTGCCGCCGCAGGGCGTCAAGCTCACGCCGAAGCACTACGCGTACCTCAAGATCAGCGAGGGCTGCAACCACCGCTGCACGTTCTGCATCATCCCGTCGATGCGCGGCGACCTCGTCTCGCGGCCGATCGGCGAGGTGCTCGCCGAGGCGCGCCACCTGCTTGCCGCCGGCGTGAAGGAGCTGCTCGTGATCTCACAGGACACGAGCGCCTACGGCGTCGACGTGAAGTACCGGACCGGCTTCGTCGACGGCCGCCCGGTGCGCACGCGCATGACGGAGCTGGTCCGCGAGCTCGACCGCCTGGCGCGCGACCACGGCGCGTGGGTGCGGCTGCACTACGTCTATCCGTACCCGCACGTCGACGAGGTCATCGAGCTGATGACCGAGGACGCGTCGCACGGCGGCCTGGTCCCGTACCTGGACGTCCCGTTCCAGCACGCGAGCCCGCGGATCCTGAAGCTCATGAAGCGCCCGGCCGCGCCCGAGCGCGTGCTCGAGCGCGTGCGCGCGTGGCGCAAGGCGCAGCCGGACCTCGCGATCCGCAGCACGTTCATCGCCGGATTCCCCGGCGAGACCGAGGCCGAGTTCGACGAGCTCCTCGCGTTCCTCGACGCGGCCGAGCTGGACCGCGTCGGCTGCTTCGCCTACTCGCCGGTCGAGGGCGCCGTCGCCAATGCGCTGCCCGACCCGGTCGACCCGGACGTTCGCGAGGCGCGCCGCGCGCGCTTCATGGAGAAGCAGGCGGCGATCAGCGAGCGCCGGCTGGCCGCCAAGGTCGGACGCACGCTCGACGCCATCGTCGACGCGCACGAGACGGGCGGCCGCGGCACGGGCAAGCGCACGGTCGCGATCGCGCGCAGTACCGCGGACGCGCCGGAGATCGACGGCGTGGTGCGCATCGAGGACGGCTCGGGCCTCGCGCCGGGCACGATCGTTCGCGCCACGGTCACCGCGTCGGACGCGCACGATCTCACCGCGCGCTTGGCGTCCGGTTTCTTACCCTGACTCCAGGGTTCTGATCGTTCGCGCTGCCGGTCATCAGCCACAGTCGACCGAGCCGCGGTCACCGCGTCGGACGCCCGCGCTCTCACCCGCACGTCGCGATATATGCGGCGTCGCGGGATCGGACGGCCGCAGTCGCTCGCGGTGGCCGAACTCCCTGCGAACGACGAAAGGACCGGCGCCAGGCGCCGCCAGGCCGCCTCAACGCAGCGCGCGCTCGGCTGCGAGGTCGCGTGCCAGCTCGCCGAGGATCTCGCCGAGCGACGCGCTCTGCGCCGCCGTGTAGGTCTCGGCGCTGGGCGCGGCCAGCACCGCCCGCCGACGATACTCCTTCGCCCACAGCGGTGCCAGTCCACGGTCGGTGCGCGACACGTAGAACGTGATCGCGAGGTCCGCGGCGGGCGCCTTGGCGTCGCGGTTGTCGGCGAAGAGCGAGCTCACGAACGCGTCGATCGTGAACTCGGCTTCCGGCGGCGCGCCGGGCGGGATCACCTTCGCGAACCCGCGCGCCTCGGCGAGCGAGCGCGCGATCGCCTCGGCGATCATCGGCGCCGGCGCGACCACGTACTCGTGGTAGAAATCCGTCTCGAAACGCAGGTCTGCTTCGCGCACCACGAAGGTTCGATCGCGGTAGGGCGCTCCCACCGTCACCGTGCCGATGCGCGCCGTGTACGGGCTGGTCGGCGTGACCGCGCTCGCCGGCGGCGGCTCGATCAGGTACATCTGCTTGACCGGCGACGGGCGCGTGAGCGAGCAGGCCCCGAGCATCGCCGCGGCCGCGGCGACGAGTAACGCGGAAGCTAGGGATCGGTTCATGGCTGGCGTCGCGGGAGCGGTGGCGGTGGCTCACCGAACAGCAGGTTCGACGGGTAGCGCTTCGCGTCCTCCGAGAGGTCGCGCAGGTTGTCGGTGATCGAGCGGAGGTTGGAGATCGTCGAGGCGAGGTCCTGCTCGCCGCCGCCGAGGATCCGGTCGACGCGCGAGAGCGAGCGCTCCATGCGGCCCACCGTCTGCTGGAGCCGCGGGTCGGAGACGAGCTCGCGAAGCTTGACCACCGCCGCCGACGCATCCTCGGGCAGCTGCTTCCATGCCGGGTTCTGCAGCAGCGTCCTGAGCTCGCCGTTGGTCTGGCGCAGCTCGGCGAGGAGCGCGGTGCCTTCCTGGGTGATCTTCTTGGTGTCGATGTTCGCGAGCGTGGTGTCGACGCGGTCGAGCGTCTTCGCCGCGCGGTCCGACAGCCCCTTGGTGTCGATGTCGGCGAGGCGGCTGTTGGTCGTCTGCATCAGCTTGTTCAGGTTCGCGAGCGTGCCCTCGATGTCGAGCTTGTGCAGCCGCTCGATGATCTCCGAGGCGGCGTTGACGAACTGCGCGACGGTCGACGGCGAGCTCGGGATGTAGACGTTGTTGGGCGTCCATGCCACCGGCAGCACGGCCGGCGGCGGGTCGACGTAGTCGAGCTCGAGGTAGGACGTGCCGGTGATGCCCTGCGGCGTCAGCCGGATGCGCAGGCCGCGGTCCACTTCCATCCTGGCGTTCGCCGGGTCGGTGAGGTCGCCGGCCGCGGCGCGTCCGCCGACCAGCCGCGGCTGGATCTGCGACTCGACCAGCACGTAGCGCGCGCGCTGCAGCATCGGCAGGTCCTGCTGGTAGACGACGTAGGTGAACGAGATCTTGGTGACCTCGCCGATGACCACGCCCCTGAACTTGATCTTGGAGCCGAGGTCGAGGCCCTGCACCGACTCGTTGAAATAGGTCTCGATCGTGATCTTGCGCTCGAACCAGCGCCCCGAGCCGATCACCAGCAGCACGACGACGCCGGCGATGATCGCGCCGATCACGAACAGGCCCAGCTTGAAGTAGTTGGCTTTCTGGCTCAACGAGGCGCCCCTGCCCCGCCGTCAGGCGGCGGCCCGTTCCGGTTCGCGGCGCAGGAACGCGCGCACGCGTGCATCGGGACTGGAATCGCGCAATTCGCGCGGGTCGCCCTCGGCGATGATGCCGCGCGCCTTGCGGTCGAGCAGCACGACACGGTCGATGGACGCGAATACCGACGGCAGGTCGTGCGTGACGATCACGAAAGTCACGCCCAGGCTCTCTGCGAGCCGACGCACCGTCGCGTCGAGCGTCGCCGAGGTGATCGGGTCGAGGCCGGAGGAAGGCTCGTCGAGGAACAGGATCGGCGGGTCGAGCGCCATCGCGCGCGCGATGCCGGCGCGCTTCTGCATGCCCCCCGAGATCTCCGACGGCAGGTGCCCGGTGAACGCGTCGAGGCCGACCAGCGCGAGCTTCATGCGCGCGAGCAGCGTCATCGCGTCGTCCGGCAGCTCGGTGTACACCTCGATCGGCAGGCGCACGTTCTCGAGCAGCGTCATCGAGCCGAATAGCGCGCCCGACTGGTACATGACGCCGAAGCGGCGGCGTATGCGCTCGAGCTCCGGGCCGTCGGCGCCGACGATGTCGTCGTCCCCGAACCTCACGCTGCCCGAGACCGGCGGCACCAGGCCGATCATGTGCTTGAGGATCGTGCTCTTGCCGCCGCCCGAGCCGCCGAGGATGCCGAACACCTCGCCCGCGCGCACCGTGAAGTTGACGTTGTCCAGGATCGCCGTGCCGTCGTAGCCGGCGAACAGGCTCTCGACCTCGATCACCACCTCGCCGGGCGTGCGGCGCGGCGGGCCGGAGGCGGCGAGAGGATCCGTGGCGGACATCAGAGGCCGGGGACGGTTCAGATGTTGAGAATGTAGTAGGCGACGGCGAAGATGCCGTCCACCACGACGAGCAGGATGATGCCCGAAACGACCGCGCGCGTGGCGGACTCGCCGACCGCCGACGCGCCGGCCGCCGTCTGCAGGCCGCGCAGGCAGCCGATGCCGGCGACCAGGATCGCGAACACGAACGACTTGATGAACCCGGCCAGGAAGTCCGTCAGCGTCACCGCGCTGTCGACCTCCTTCAGGAACGTCACCACCGGGATCGAGAACGAGGTCATCGTGATCGCGCCGCCGACCAGCCCGACCAGCATCGAGAACAGCACGAGCAGCGGCGTCATCAGGAGCGCGGCGATGATCCGCGGCGTCACGAGGAAGCGGACCGGGTCGAGGCCCATCGTGGTGATCGCGTCGACCTCCTGGTTGACGCGCATCGTGCCGATCTCGGCGGCGAACGCCGCGCCGGAGCGGCCCGCGAGCAGGATCGCGGTCATCAGCGGGCCCAGCTCGCGCAGCATCGACAGGCCGATCAGGTCGGCGACGAAGATCTCGGCGCCGAAGCGCTTCATCGGCACCGCCGACTGGAACGCGAGGATCATGCCGAGCAGGAAGCTGATCAGTGCGACGATCGGCAAGGCGTCGGCGCCCACGCGCTCGCACACGCGCCACACGTCCTTCCAGCGCACGCTCTGCGGCCGCAGCACGGCCGCCGCGAGCGCCGCCGAGATCTCGCCGATGAACGTGATCTGGTCGGCGATGTCCTTCCAGGTGCCGTAGGCGGCGCGCCCGAGCTCCTCGATCGCGGGCCGGCGCTTCGGTTCCGGATCGAGGTCCTGCGCGAGCCTCGCAGGATCGAACTGGCGGAACAGCGCCTGGAATGCCGGCTTGAGGTTGGCGACCTCGACCGGCGCCGCGCGCGGCTGGGCGACCAGGTCGAGCAGCAGCGCGACGCCGGCGTTGTCGCAGTAGTCGACCTCGGTGGCGTCGACGATCACCGGCCGCGTGGGCGCCTCGGCGAGCGCACGGTGCGCCTGCTCCCAGAGGCCGCGCACGGTCGAGGCGTCGAGCCGTCCGTCCAGCGCTACGACGCGCCGACCATCCGGCAGGTCGTTGACGGCGATCGTCGCGACCGCCATGCCGTCAGGGCTGGACGAGCTCGAGCTGCGTGCCGAACACGCGCACGCGATCGCCGACGCGGAACGGCGGCTCGTAGCCGAGGGACACCGGGCGTGTCGGGCCCGCGTCCATCTTCACCGAGACGTCCCAGCGCGCCTGCTCGTACGAGTTGGGCCGCTTGGCGTAGCCGCCTCCGCCTGCCGAGCCGAGCAGCACCATGCCCTGGTTCTTCATCTCCGGGCCGATCCGGTACTGCGCGGTCACGCGGCCGGCCTGCCCGCCGCCGTAGTCGCCCGGCATCGTGCCCGGCGCGACGCTGCCGAGCGGCGTCCACGTGTTCGTCGCGGTCGACGTCTTGATGTCCACGATGACGCCACAGTTGTCGCATCGGTCGGTCGGGGCCTGCGCGGCGGCGAGCGGGGCGAGCGCGCACAGCACCGCCGCGGCCGTTCGCGCCACCGCGGTTCGCGTCATTGCGGCACCGTGTTGAGGTAGAACATCGCGTGCAGCATGGGCCCGGGGCGGCCCAGCGCGGCGAAGTAGCGCTGGAAGATCGGATCGATGCCGCCGCTGCGGTAGAGCTCGACCAGGGCGCGGTTGACCGCGAGCCGGAAATCGGGGTCGTCGCGTCGCATCACCAGCGCGTAGGGCTCGTACGAGATGTCGGTCGGCAGGAAATCGGTGTCGCGCCCGGCCGGCGCGCGCGCGCGAAGCGTCGTGAGGACGATGCGGTCGCCGGCGACGCCGTCGACGCGTCCGGCCGCCAGCAATCCCAGGCCCTCGCCGTAGCTGGCGATCGGCACCACGATCGCGGGCGCGTCGAGCGCGGTCAGCGTGCGCGCGAGCGCCTGCTCCGTCGTCGTGCCGGCGATCACCCCGATGCGCTTGCCCTTGAGGTCGGCGAGGCGCGCGAGCTTCGAGGCGTTGCGCACCAGCACCGCGCCGCCGTCGACGTAGATCGGCACGCTGAAGTCGACGCTGGCCATGCGCGAAAGCGAGATCGTCGTGGTGCCGCACTCGACGTCGACCTCGCCGCGCTGGACTGCGTCGAAACGGCTCGCCGCGCTGAGCGACCGCCACTCGACCTTGATCGCATTCGCGCCCGCCGCCCGGCCGATCTCGGCGGCCGCCTTCTCGCACAGCTCGACCGAGTAGCCGCGGACGCGGCCGTCGCGATCCTTGTACGAGAACGGCGCCGCGTCGTCGCGGTAGCCCATCTGGACGATGCCCGAGGCGCGGATGCGATCGAGCGTGGGGCCGGCGAGCGCAGGCAGCGCCTGGGCCGCGCAGGCGACGACGAGTGCGGCAAGCCCGAGGCGGAGGGTCGGTCGCATGGAAGCCCGCGAGCGAATGCGAGGCGGCGCGAGTTTAGCACCAACGTGCGCGGCCCGCCCCGCCCCGGACGCCCGGCGAGCGGGTGCGCTACCATCGGCGTCATCGCGTGCCCACCGGCGCGCCCGCCCCCGACAGGACCCCACCGTGCACCCCCAACGCTCGCCTCTCGTCATCGCGCTCCTCGTCGCCGCCACGTTCGTGGCATCCACACTCGCCAGCGCGCAGTCGCCGCCCGACACGCTGGGCAAGATCCGCGCGGCGGGCCAGATCAACGTCGGCTACTCGCCCGACTCGCTCCCGTTCTCCTCGACGGGGTCTGAAGGACGCCCCATCGGCTACTCGATCGAGCTGTGCCAGCGCATCGTCGCGGCGATCGGGCGCACCGTCGGCAATCCCACCCTGCGCATCAACTGGATCGCCGGCACGGTCGCCGAGCGTCTCGCCGCGGTGAAGGCCGGACGGGCCGACATCGAGTGCGCGAACACGACCGCGACGGTCTCGCGCATGGCCGACGTCGACTTCAGCAGCCTGGTGTTCGTCGACAGCGGCGGCTTCCTGGTGCGCGCCGACGGCCCGATCCAGCAGTTCAGCGAGTTCGCCGGCAAGCGCGTCGGCGTCATCGCCGGGACGACGACCGAGCAGCGCCTCACGCTCGCCCTCAAGGAGAACGGCGTTGCCGCGACCGTCGTGCCGGTGCGCGACGGACCCGAGGGCACGGCGATGCTCGAGGCGGGGACGCTCGACGGCTTCGCGGGCGACAAGATCAAGCTGATCGGGCTCGCCGTCACCGCGCGCAACCCGGCCGGGCTGTCGCTGCTCGCCGCCGAGCTGTCGTACGAGCCGTACGCGTTCGCGCTGCCGCGCGGCGATTCGTCGTTTCGCCTCGCGGTCAACCGCGAGCTCACGCGCATCTACGTGACCGAGATCGACGGCATCTTCTCGCGCCACCTCGGCAAGCTCGGGCGGCCGAGCGGCCTGCTCGCATCCATGTACCTCTTGAACGCCATCCCCGATTGACCGATGCGGACCGCGCTGATCATCGTCGGCGGGCTGGTCCTGTGGGGGGTGTGCCTCGGCATCGCCCGCCTCGTCGCCGGCGCCGAGCGTCCCGCCTGGACGCTCGCGACGGTCGCCTTCCTCGTCGCGTGGCTGGCGATCGCGGCGGCGAACATGTGGGTCGGCGTGACGCGAGCGGGATACACCTGGCGCGAGGAGCTGCCGATCTTCCTCGCCATCTTCGCGCTGCCCGCCATCGTCGCGCTGGTCGCGCGGCGCTTCCTGTAGGCGCCGCCGCCGCCAGCCCGCTCGACCCCCGATGAGCGCCGACCGCGAACCGATCCGCCTCGTGCTGAACGGCGAGCGCGTCGACGTCGCCGGCGTGCCGCCGCAGACGACGCTGCTGCAATGGCTGCGCGAGACGCGCCAGCTCACCGGCACCAAGGAAGGCTGCGCCGAAGGCGATTGCGGCGCCTGCACCGTCGTCGTCGCGGAGCCGCGCGGCGACGGCACGCTCGCCTGGAAGCCGATCAACGCGTGCATCCGCCCGCTGCCCTCGCTCGACGGCAAGGCCGTGTTCACCGTCGAGTCGCTCACCGCGCCGGACGGCCGGCTGCATCCGGTCCAGCAGGCGCTGGTCGACTGCCATGGCTCGCAGTGCGGCTTCTGCACGCCGGGCTTCGCGATGAGCCTGTTCGGGCTCTACAAGAACGCGCACGCACCGTCGCGCGAGTCGGTCGACGACGCGATCTCCGGCAACCTGTGCCGCTGCACCGGCTACCGGCCGATCCTCGCGGCGGCGCAACGCATGCACGCGATCGACGCGCAAGCCTGCGGGGCGACCGGTTGGCGTGCCCCCGGCGTGGCCGCCGACGGCAGCCGCGTCGCAGCGGAGGAGGAGGAGCGCCTCGCCGCCCAGCTCGAAGCGCTTGCGCGCGACGAGACGTTCGACTACGAGGCGGCCGGGCAGCGCTGGCTCGCCCCGGTCGACGCGAACGGCCTCGCGCGAGCGTGCGCCGCGCATCCGAAGGCACGCATCGTCGCCGGCGCGACCGACGTGGGATTGTGGATCACCAAGCAGCATCGCGACCTCGGTACGCTCGTGTCCACCGGCGCGGCACGCGATCTCGCGCGCATCGGCCAGGATGGCGTGCGCTACGACATCGGCGCGGGTGCGACGCTCGCCGATGCGTTCGAGGCGCTCGACGGCGACTATCCCGAGCTGCACGAGGCATGGGTGCGGTTCGCGTCGGTGCCGATCCGCCAGGCCGGGACCCTCGGCGGCAACGTGGCGAACGCCTCGCCGATCGGCGATTCGATGCCTGCGCTGATCGCGCTCGGCGCGGACGTGACGCTGCGACGCGGCGACGCCGTGCGCACGCTGCCGCTCGAGCAGTTCTACCTCGCCTACCAGCGCACCGCGCGCGAGGACGGCGAGTTCGTCGCGTCGGTCACCGTTCCGCGGCGACCCGAGGGCCTGGTGCTGCGCGCCTACAAGATCTCGAAGCGCTACGACCAGGACATCTCGGCGGTGTTCGCGGCGTTCGCGCTGGTGCTCGACAGCGGCCGCATCGTCTCGGCACGCATCGGGTGCGGCGGCGTGGCCGCGACCCCCATGCGCGCCACGGCGACGGAAACGGCGCTCGTCGGGCAGGCATGGACGCGCGCGAGCGCGGACGACGCGGGTCGCATGCTCGAACGCGAGTTCACGCCGATCGACGACATGCGCGCGAGCGCCGCCTACCGGCGACGCGTGCTCGGCAACCTGCTCCGCCGGTTGTGGCACGAGACCGGCGAGCGCACCTCGACGCCCACGCGCGTCGAGGACCTCGCGCGCGCGACGACGCCATGAACGATCCGCGCCTGCCGCTGCCCGACCTCGCCGTCGATCCGGCGGGCACGACCCTCGGCGCGTCGCTGCCGCACGAGTCGGCCGCGCTGCACGTCTCCGGGGACGCCGACTACACCGACGACATCGCCGAGCCGCGCGGCACGCTGCACGCCGCCGTCGGCGTCTCGCCGCTGCCGCACGCGCGCGTGCGGGGCCTCGACCTCGCGGCGGTCCGACGCGCGCCGGGGGTGGTCGACGTCATCGTCGCCGCCGACATCCCCGGCATCAACGACGTCGGACCGATCCAGCGCGACGACCCGATCCTGGCCGAAGGCATCGTCGAATTCGCGGGGCAGCCGCTGTTCGCCGTCGCGGCGACCAGCGTGGAGGCCGCGCGCCGCGCGGTGCTGCTCGCCAGGCCCGACCTCGAGCCGCTGCCGCCGATCCTGACCATCGACGAGGCGATGGCCGCGCGGTCGTTCGTGCTGCCGCCGGTGCACGTCACGCGCGGCGACGCCGCCGGTGCGCTCGCCCGCGCGCCACACCGGCTGTCGGGGACGGTGCGCAACGGCGGGCAGGACCATTTCTACCTTGAAGGCCAGGTCGCGCTCGCGATCCCGCGCGAAGACGGGACGTTCCTCGTCCACTGCTCGACCCAGCACCCGGGCGAGGTGCAGCACATGGTCGCGCACGCGCTCGCCTGCGACGAGCACGACGTCGTCGTCGAGTGCCGCCGCATGGGGGGTGGGTTCGGCGGCAAGGAGACGCAGATGTCGCTCTATGCGTGCCTGGCCGCGCTGCTGGCGCGCCGCACCGGGCGCGCCGTCAAGCTGCGCCTCGACCGCGACGACGACATGCGCTCGACCGGCAAGCGCCACGCCTTCGTGCACGGCTTCGACGTGGGCTACGACGACGAGGGCCGCATCCTCGCGCTCGACCTCACGATGGCGTCGCGCTGCGGCTTCTCGGCGGACCTTTCCGGCCCGGTCAACGACCGCGCGGTCTTCCATGCCGACAACGCGTACTGGCTGCCCGACGTCGCGGTCCATTCGTACCGCTGCAAGACCCACACCGTCTCGGACACCGCGTTCCGCGGCTTCGGCGGCCCGCAGGGGATGTTCGCGATCGAGGCCGTGATCGACGAGATCGCGCGCGCGACCGGCCGCGACCCGATCGACGTGCGCAAGGCGAACCTGTACGGCGTAAACGAGCGCAATGTCACGCCGTTCGGCATGACGATCGAGGACAACATCGCGCCGGCGCTGATCGACCGGCTCGAGGAGACGTCGCGCTACCGCGAACGCCGCGTCGAGATCGCCGCATGGAACCGGCAGAGCCCGGTGATCAAGCGCGGCCTGGCGCTCACGCCGGTCAAGTTCGGCATCTCGTTCACCGCGACGCACTACAACCAGGCCGGCGCGCTTCTGCACGTCTACCGCGACGGCACGGTGCTCCTGAACCACGGCGGCACCGAGATGGGGCAAGGGCTCTTCACCAAGGTGCGGCAGGTGGTCGCGCACGAGCTCGGCCTGCCGATCGACCGGGTGCGCGTCAGCGCGTCGGACACGAGCAAGGTGCCCAACGCCTCGCCGACGGCGGCGTCGTCGGGCACCGACCTCAACGGGATGGCGGCGCGCGAGGCGGCGCGAACGCTGCGCGAGCGGCTCGCTGCGCATGCGGCGCAACGCTTCGGCTGCGAGCCGGCTTCGGTCGAGTTCGCCGGCGGCATCGCGAGCGGCGGAGGCAAGTCGCTCCCGTTCGCCGACCTCGTCGACGCCGCGTATCACGCGCGCGTGCCGCTCTCGGCGACCGGCTTCTACGCGACGCCGAAGATTCACTACGACCGCCGCACGCTTACCGGCCGGCCATTCTTCTACTACGCCTATGGCGCCGCGTGCGCCGAGGTCGCGATCGACACGCTGACCGGCGAGCATCGCCTGCTGGCCGTCGACATCCTGCACGATGTCGGGCGCTCGCTGAACCCGGCGATCGACCTCGGCCAGGTCGAGGGCGGCTTCCTGCAGGGGTGGGGCTGGCTCGCGATGGAGGAGCTGGTGTGGGACCCCAAGGGCGGGCTCGCCACGCACGCGCCGTCCACGTACAAGATCCCCACCTCGCGCGACTGGCCCGATCGCGTGCGCATCGATTTCTGGCCCGCCGAGAATCCCGAGGCGACGATCCATCGCAGCAAGGCGGTCGGCGAGCCCCCGCTGATGCTGGCGCTCGCCGGATTCCACGCCCTGCGCGACGCGGTGTCGAGCCTGTCCGGCTACCGGCATGCGGCGGTGCTGGACGCTCCCGCCACCGACGAGCGCATCCTGTGGGCGGTCGAGGACATGCAAGGGCGAGCGCCGTGACTGCCCGTTTGCGCGGTGCACGCCCCGCGGGATTCTGGCGTACGCTTTCGGCGATGACGCGCGCGCGCCGCTTCGGGACGCCCGCATGAGCGGGCTCGCCGCCGCGCTCGCGCAGGCGCTCGCGTCCGAGCACCGCGCCGTCGTCGTCGCGATGGCCGCCGGCAGCGGCTCGGTGCCGCGCGAGGCGGGTGCCTGGATGATCGTCACCGCGAATCACCGCGTGGGCACGATCGGCGGCGGCCATCTCGAGCACGAGGCGACGCGCCTCGCGCAGGAAGCGATCCACGGGACGACGCCGGCGGCGACCTGGCTCGTGCGCTTTCCGCTTGCCGCGCGCCTCGGCCAATGCTGCGGCGGCGTCGCGACCGTCGCCTTCGCGGTCGTCGAGCCGGGCGCACCGTGGCTCGACGTCGCGAGCGCGTGCGAGCGGACCGCCGCCGCGTTCGCGCTGGTGCACCGGCTCGGCACGCCGGACGGCCCGTCGCAGCGGCTGGTCGTCACCGCCGACGATTCGCGCGGCTCGGTGGGCAGCGACGCGCTCGATTCCTCCGCCGTCGTCGCGGCGCGCTCGCGCCTCGCGCCCGGCGGCACCACGGGACTCGCCGACGTCGACGGCGCATCGCTCTTCATCCACGTCGTGCGCCCCTACGCGTTCGACGTCGTGCTGTTCGGCAACGGCCACGTCGGACGCGCGCTGGTGCAGGTGCTCGCCGCGCTCCCGTGCAACGTGCGCTGGGTCGACGAGCGCCAGGGTGATTTCCCGGCGGCGGTCCCCGACAACGTCGCGATCGTGGCGACCGACGCACCCGCCGACGAGGTCGCGGACGCGCCGCGCGGCGCCTACGTCGTGGTGACGACGCACAGCCACGCGCTCGACTTCGACATCGTCGAGCGCGCGCTCGAGCGCGACGACTGGGCGTACCTCGGCCTGATCGGCTCGAAGGCCAAGCGCGCGCAATTCGCGAAGCGCCTCGCGGCGCGCGGCTCGGCCGATGCGGACCTTGCGCGCGTCACCTGCCCGATCGGCGCGCCCGCGGGGCTCACGAGCAAGGAGCCGGGCGCGATCGCGGTGGGGATCGCGGCGGAAATGCTCGCGGTGCGCGAGCGTCGCCAGCACGCGAAGGACGAGACCAACGTGCGGCCGCTGCCGCGCCGGAATCGTTCGTGAGCGTGCCGGCCCCCGCCGGTGGTGCTGCCACCGAGCTCGCCGCGCCCGCCCGGCTCGCGCTGGTGGGCATCACCAAGGTCTATCCGGCGGTCGTCGCGAACGACGGCATCGACCTCGACGTCGTGCCCGGCGAGATCCACGCGGTGCTGGGCGAGAACGGCGCCGGCAAGTCGACGCTGATGAAGATCATCTACGGCGTCGTGAAGCCCGACGCCGGGACGATCCGCTGGGAAGGCCAGGTCGTGACGATCGCCAACCCGGCCCGCGCGCGGCGGCTCGGCATCGGCATGGTGTTCCAGCACTTCTCGCTGTTCGAGACGCTCACCGTCGCCGAGAACATCGCGCTCGCGCTCGATCCGGGGCGCGCCGGCGGCGACCTGCCCGCCCGCATCCGGGACGTGTCGGCGCGCTACGGCCTGCCGCTCGATCCGGACCGCCACATCCACACGATGTCGGTGGGCGAGCGCCAGCGCGTCGAGATCGTGCGCTGCCTGCTGCAGGACCCGCGCCTCCTGATCATGGACGAGCCGACCTCGGTGCTGACGCCGCAGGCCGTCGAGAAGCTGTTCGAGACGCTGCGCCGGCTCGCGTCGGAGGGCTGCAGCATCCTCTACATCAGCCACAAGCTCGACGAGATCCGCGCGCTGTGCACGCGCGCGACCGTGCTGCGAGGCGGCAAGGTGACCGGCACCTGCGACCCACGTCAGGAATCCTCCGCGTCGCTCGCGCGCATGATGATCGGCGGCGACCTGCCCCACCCGCGCCATCCGGAAGCGCACACCGGCGAGCCGCTGCTCGTCGTCGACGGCTTGTCGCTGCCTTCCGACGACCCGTTCGGCACGTCGCTCACCGAG
>DATLIR010000211.1:0-6237 GCA_035539315.1 Casimicrobiaceae bacterium | reverse complement strand
CCTGCCGACCTCGGCACACGCGGCCTCAGGCGTGCTTGCCCTTGAGGTCCGCGCGGGGGGCCTCGGCGAGCGCCCGCCCGGCCACTGCACGCGCGAAGCGTGTCATCGGATCACCACGTCCGCGCGGACCTCGATGGCGAGAACGCCTGAGGCCGCGTGTGCCGAGGTCGGCGGGCGCTCCATTACGATTGTCGCTACCCACGATGCGCACGACCGCGACCCGCCGTCACCTGTTGCTCGGCGGCATTGCGGCCTCGCTCACCGCGTTGGCGCCAACCGTCATCGCGCAGAGCGCGGCGCCCCTGCCCCGCGTGATCATGGTCCTCGGAGGCACCGAAGCGAGCGCAGGCCCGTTCGCGCGGAGCTTCCTCGAGGGCATGCGGCTGGCCGGACAGGTCGACGGGCGTACCGTCCGCATCGAGTTTCGCTACGCCGAGTTCGCAGGCGTGCGCAAGGCGATCCAGGACAGCGTCACGGAAGCGCCGGCCGCGCTGGTGGTCGGGGGGCTGACGGCGGCGCGCTACGCGCGCGACGCCACCACGACGGTGCCGGTGGTCGTGGCCACGTCCAGCGATCTCGTCGACGCAGGGATCGTCAAGAGCCTCGCCCGCCCCGGCGGCAACATCACCGGCAATGCCGACCTTACCGACGAGGTCACCGTCAAGCGCCTGCAGCTCACCAAGGCCGCGTTGCCGAACGCGTCGCGCGTCGTGCTGCTGGTCAACCCGGAATTTCCCGCCACCGCCAAGATCGAGGAACGGGCGCGGGCAGTGGCGCCATCGTTGCGCCTCTCGGTGACGTCGCTGGCAGCCCAGGATGGCGCTTCGCTCGAGCGGGCGCTCGATTCGCTCGCCAAGGCGCCTCCCGACGCGCTGATCGCCACCGAAGCGCTGTCCGTCCAGCAATCCGCGGTGCTGATCAGACGCGCGACGGAACTACGCGTGCCTGTCATCCACTTCTGGCCTGGCACCGCGGAGCAGGGCGCGCTGCTGAGTTACCAGGCCGACGTCCACGACAACTTCCGGCGCGCGGGCGCTTATGTCGACAGGATCCTCAAGGGCGCGAAGCCCGGCGACCTTCCGATCTACCAGTCGGCGCGCTACGAGCTCGTCGTCAACGCGAAGGCGGCGCGCGCGCTCGGGTTCGAGTTGCCGGAGAGCTTCGTCAATGGCGCGGATCGGGTGATCCGCTGAGGTAACGCTCGATCAAGGGGGAATCGCCGTGGCCCACGATCGCTTCGACCACCTGTTCATCGCACCGTCCGATTACGACCGGGCGGTGACGTTCTACCGCGACACGCTGGGCTGGACGTCCACCGCCGCGTGGGGCGGCGACGGCGAGCCGCGTGGCATCGTCCTCGACGGCGGCAGCATCGAGGTCGTGCTGGCCGAGCGCCACGCCGCCGACGACCATTCGTGGTCGCACGGCATGAACGGACAGCGTCCCACCGTGCACCTGACGGTCGACGATCTCGACGCGCGCTTTCGCGCGCTCGGCTCGTCCGCGGATGTGGTCGTGGCGCCGGAGTCCACGCACTGGGGCACGCGCTGGTTCATCGTCAGGGATCCGGACGGCAACCTCCTCGCCTACGAGCAGAACGAGCCGCGCGAGCGCTGAAGCGAAGCCGACGGCGACGCGATCCCCTCGGCGTCGGGAGCCCGCGCGGCGCCCATCACCGCCCGCGATGAGCGAAGGCGACCAGCCGCGGCGTTTGAGCCGCACCGCGGGCTTTGGCATAGTGCCGGCTCCTGGGATGCCTCAGCGATGGATCGGCGAGCCTTCATCGGGATGATCGCGAGCGGCGCACTCGCCGCGCCGACGGCCGCGCGCGCGCAGCCCGCCGGCAGGATGTATCGCATCGGCGTCCTCGACGCCGTGCCGGCCGCGCAGAACGTCGCGAATCTGGACGCCCTGCGCCGGGGCCTGCGGGAGGCCGGCTACGTCGAAGGGCGCAACCTCATCATCGAGTACCGATCGGCCGACGGCCGCGCCGAACGCTTCGTCGAGCTCGTCGACGAGCTGGTGCGGCTTCCGGTGGATCTCATCGTGACGCGGGGCACGCCTGCTGCGATGGCGGCCCAGCGCGCGACCGAGTCCATCCCGGTGGTGATGGCGACGATGGGGGACCCGCGTGCGCTCGTGACGAGCTTCGCGCGTCCCGGCGGGAACGTGACCGGTGTGACGACCTTCAGCACCGAGCTGACCGGGAAGCGGGTCCAGCTGCTCAAGGAGCTCGTCCCGACCCTCGCACGCGTCGGCCTGCTGCACAACATGGGCAATCCGGCGGTGCCGCCCGAGTGGGAGGAGACCAGGCGGTCCGCCCGCGCGCAGGGTCTCGAGGCGACGCTCCTCGACGTGCGCACGCCCGCCGACCTCGGCCGCGCGTTCGAGCTGGCCGCGCGGCAACGGGTCGACGCCGTCGTCGTCGGGGCCGACGGCCTGACCCAGGCGCATCTGCAGGCCATCGTCGAGCTCGCCGGCCGCCATCGTCTCCCTGCAGCGTACCCGGCCCGCGAATTCGTCGAGGCCGGCGGGCTGGTCGCCTATGCCGTGAACTATCCCGACCTCTATTTCCGGTTCGCACGCTACGCCGACAGGATCTTCAAGGGAGCGAAGCCGGGGGACCTCCCCGTCGAGCAGCCGAGCAAGTTCGAGCTCGTGGTCAACCTGAAGACCGCCAAGGCGCTCGGTATCGTGGTCCCCCAAGCCGTGCTGCTGCGGGCGGACGAGGTCATCAAATGACGGCGAGTCCGGCGCCGGCGGGGCGGCCGCGGATTCGCGCGCCTTCGCCGATGGCCCGGGCTGCGCCTGGCGCAGGCCACCGCGTCAGGGCTGGCCCGGCGGGAGCGGATCGCCGAGTTCGCGTAACCTTAGGGTTTTCCACCCACCACAGGGAGCGATGCCTTGGCAAAACCCAACTACGCGTTCCAGAAGCGCCAGCGGGACCTCGCGAAGAAGCAGAAGAAGGAAGCGAAGCGCCAGCGCAAGGCCGAATCGGTCGAAACCCCGCCCGAAGCGACAGCGGAAGCAGCGCCGCAGGTCGACAAACCTGCCCCCTGATCGGCCCCGGAGGAACGGCGCGATGCGGATTGCGAAGGAGGACATCCCCGCCAGGATCGACGTACCCGGTGCGGTCGCGCGGCAGAAGACCGGATTCGGCGACGCGAGCGGGTACGGAACCCTCAGCGGCGAGTACTTCACGCTCGCGGCCGGGTTGGACACCTCCCCGCTGCTCCAGGGCCTCGAGGGCGACCTGTGCCAGGCCCCCCACCGGGGCTACGTGCTGAAGGGCGAGCTCACCGTCACCTGCGCCGACGGCACCCGCGAGACGCCCCGGGGCGCCGACCTGTTCTACCGGCCACCCGGCCACACGGTGAAGGTCGGCCAGGATGCCGACGTCATCCTGTTCAGCCCGCAGCACGAGCATGGCGAGGTCATCGGCCCCATGCTCCGCAAGCTGCGCGGCTGAGCGGTTGGCGCCAGGGCCGTCGCTTGCCTCTCGTTCGACGCAGCACCGAGGCGGACGTGCCGGCGATGCTGGCCATCGTCAACGACGCCGCGCAGGCGTACCGCGGGGTGATCCCGGCCGACCGCTGGCGCGAGCCCTACATGCCGCTCGACGAGTTGCGGCACGAGATCGCCGGCGGCGTCGAGTTCTGGGTGGCCGAGGACGAGGGCCGCCTGCTCGGCGTGATGGGGATCCAGGACAAGGGCGACATCGCCCTGGTCCGCCACGCGTACATCGCGACGCACCTGCAGCGCTCGGGCGTGGGGACGACGCTCCTGCGGCATGTGCAGGACCTCACCGGCAAGCCGCTGCTGCTCGGCACCTGGGCGGATGCGTCGTGGGCGATCGCGTTCTACCGGCGCAATGGATTCACCGTCGTCTCGCCCGCCGACAAGGACCGGTTGCTGCGCACCTACTGGTCGATCCCGGTTCGGCAGGTGGAGACATCGGTCGTGCTTGCGGACCGTCGGTGGCTCGAGACGCAGCCAGGTGCGGGGCGCGACACTCCACGTCCACGATGAGCGTAGCGGGCAACCCGTCGTCGTGAAGCTCGTCGCGATCAGCGTGGGTGAACCGCGCGAGGCTCGCTGGCGCGGGCGCACGACGACGACGTCGATCTTCAAGTCGCCGGTGACCCATCGCGTACGCGTCGCGCGCGATAACATCGAAGGCGACCGGCAATCCGACCTGTCCGTGCACGGCGGCGTCGACAAGGCCGTCTACGCGTATCCGGCCGAGCACTACGCGTTCTGGCGCGGCGAGCTGCCCGGCGAGGCGCTGCCCTGGGGCTCCTTCGGCGAGAACTTCACCACCGAGGGCCTGCTCGAGGACGACGTTGCGATCGGCGACCGCTTCCGCATCGGCAGTGCGGAGCTCGTCGTCACGCAACCGCGCATGCCGTGCTACAAGCTCGCGATCCGCTTCGGGCGGACCGACGTGGTGAAGCGCTTCCTCGAGAGCCATCGCAGCGGTTTCTACCTGGCGGTCGCGCAGGAAGGAGAGTCCGGCGCGGGCGACGCGATCGAGCGGGTCTCGCGCGACGAGCGCGGACTCTCGGTTCGCGATGTCGTCGCACTCTACGCGGCCGACGCGGCGAACGCGTCACTGCTGGAGCGCGCGAGCGAGCATCCCGTGCTGCCGGCGGCGTGGCGCGAGCACTTCCGCAGGCGGCGATGGAAGCCCGACGGGTGAAGGTGCGACGGAGCGCTGCGCCTACCGCGGTACGGTGAGCGCGTGCAGAGTCGCGCGCATGCCTGCCGGCGGCACGCGCCGATGTCGCGCCACCGAATCGTGGATCACCAGCACCAGAAGGAGGTTGCGACGCCTGCCCACGACCGTGATGGCTTCGGCATGGTCCTTCTTCTCGCGGTAGGGCAGCTCGAGCAGCGTCGGCAGGTCGTCGTCGCGCAGCATGCGCTCGCCCCGCGTCGCGAGCGCATTCCTCCAGAGCCGCACCTTCGACTGTCCCTTGCCGCGCATCGGTGGCCCGGTGAGGACGAGGAGGTCGCGGCCGGCGAGGCAGAGGTCGCGGATGCCTGCACCGCCGAGGTCGAGCAAGTGCTTGCGGTACAGCGCGCGGACGGTCGGTGCGGCAGCGGACCTTGCAAGCTTGCGCAACGCGAGCGAGTCCCGCCGATCCCGATGCTCGGCGACGTGGATCTCGAGCACGCAGGCCAACCCGTCGATCACCGGACCGCGCAATCCCAGGAACAGGCGTCCGTCCGGCGCCGCAGCGAGGCCCTCGATATCGAAGCCGTTGTCCTTGCTGGGAATGGCCAGGAACGGTCCGAGGAGGGGATCGTCGCGCAACGCGTGCGTCAGGGCATCGTTCTTCGGACCTCCGGTGAGCCGGGCCGCGCGCAGCACGCGGCCGTCGTCGGACCTGTACCGTGGCACGAGCCTCGGGCCGTCGTCGCCGTCGGTCGCGACGGGAATCCGCGCCAGCAGGAACCGGTTCCCCGCCCGTCGGACCCGCGCGAGCTCGTCGATCGCGTCGCGGCCGTCGCGGAGCGCGGAATGCGATCCGGCGACCCAGACGTAGCCGTCGCAGTACGCGATGCCTTCGAGGTCGGCCTCGGGAACGGAGTGCTCGCCCGGACGCGGCCGTGGCACCGGAAGCGGCAGCAGCTCGCCCAGATCGAAGCGGCGGTGCCTGGCGAAGCGCACCGATCGAGCCCCGGAGCGCTCGATGCCGAGCCGCTCGATCGTGACGGTCTCGTCGTGCGTGAGCCACAGCGTGCCGTCGACTGCGAACGCGGCCGAGATGCCCTCGCTCAGGCGCTTGCCGCTCGGCAGCGCGTCCCGGGCGGGATCGAATTGCAGGACGATGCTGCGTGCGCGTCGCGCGACCATGGGAGTCCGGGGAACACCGCGCCGGGGGGCAATGCCAGGGGGCGCGTTGGCGACCCCGCATCACCGATGCGATCATACGTCCGTCCATGGGTGAGACGGTCGGGCTCGGCGCCGACTGCCGACGGTCTGAGCGACGCCGGGAGAACGCGATGGTCGCGCTCGTGACCCTTCACCGTGCGCTTCGTGCGGTCGTGCTCGCTTCGGGCTGCTTCGCCGGCGCGCTCGGCGCGCACGGTTCGGCAGCGTTGTCTACGAGGCAAGCGCGCGCCAGGGCAAGGGGGGCATGGTCACCGTGGGTTGCGCATGCCGACATCGCGAATCGCTCGCGCGAGTTCGCCGGCGCCTTTTTCAGGAACCCCATGGGCGCGCAGTGATGG
>DATLIR010000210.1:0-2706 GCA_035539315.1 Casimicrobiaceae bacterium | reverse complement strand
GAGCGGCCGGAACGGTACACGCTGTGGATCAGCGGCATCGAGAGCGCCGGCGCGATGCGGCAGTGGGGACGCCATGCGACGGCGTTCGTCGGCCGGCGCCATTTCGACGAGCCGTTCCTGATCGAGCGCTATTTCACGCGCGCATCGCCCTGATCCTCGTCGCGCGCCCATGCCGCCGCGGGCGGCGACGGGCGCAGGCGGCGCCGGTCACTGCGGAAGTTGCGCGACCCTCGGGTCGTTGCGGGCGCGATCCACCCAGCGCACGACATCCTCATCGAGCATGAACCCACCCGCCACGAGACGCTCGGACGCCGCGCGCACCCGCTGGACATAGCTCTCGCGCGTCGCGTAGCGCTCGGCGAGGGACGGACGCGGGTCGCGTTTGGCCGCGCGCTCGGCGGCATCGCGGGCGAACGGAACGTAGATGCCGTTGAGTCCGCACAGCTGCCCTTCCGCGAAACCCGACTTGCGCAGGCCCCAGCCGCTGTGCGTCGCGACCGGCACCTCCACGTCGGGCAGGCGCACGCCGTCGCGGTCGTGTCCGTCGCCATCGGTGCGCGGTACGAGCACCCCGTAGCGCCGCGTGGCATCGGCGCGCGGCGGCACGGCGCCGTGATCGACCACGGTGAGCTCGTTGACCGCGGCAGGAAAGTTCACCCCCATCGGCCCAAGATCGGGGAAGCCGATGGCCGCCCGCGACGGCGCGACGAGCGCACCGGCCGACAGCGTCGGATACAGGCTGTCCGGCGGCGCCCTGCCGCTTCGCGCCCAGTCGATCAGACGCGCCATCAGCGCGCGCACCATCGTGCTCTGGTTCGCCGGATTGTTGAGCTGCTGGCAGATGCCGGCTTCGGGCCGGGCCGCGGGACCGTGCTGCGTGCTGGCCATCAGGTAGGCGCGCACGTCGCCGGGCAGCGCGAGCTCCCGCCCCGCGCCGTCGGTCACGACGAGCGAAGCGCGTGCCTGCCAGAACTCGAGGTTGCTGTCGAGGTGCATCGTCTTCGGGCAGCTCCCGTCGCGGCGGCATTGCGCGAAGATGCCGTCGGTGCGACCCGACACCGGATCGGTGCTCACCGCGTAGCTGAACGGGAACTGGTCGCCCGCGAAGAAATGGTCCTCCTGGTGGCGGGAGTAGCGTCCGGGTTGCGCCCAGCGTGCGTTGGTGAAGCTCTTGCGCGAACCGGAGATCAGCGGCATCGCGCCGTCGAACACGCGCCCGCCGTCCGGCGCGGCGTTGAATCCCATCCAGACGAAGTCGCGCAGGAAGCGGCCCGACTGCGAGATGCCCATCGCGACGGTCACGTCGAAGCGCAGGTCGGCGAGCGGATGCGCCTGTCCCGCGGCGTCGCGACCGGTCGCCTTGAGGAAGCCGACCACGTCGCGCACCGCGGCGAATCCCAGCCCCATCACCATCGGGTCGCGCGCCTCGTACGTGAACTGGTAGATGGCGCCGCCATCGAACCCGGCGGGGCGCACGATCGCGATCTCGGTGGCGCTCACGTAGCGCCAGCTGCTCGCGGTCAGCGGTGTCGGCGGCGCATCGGGTCGCGCGCGCACTGTGAGCGTTGCTCGCGCAGGGTCGAGCGACGCGGCCGCATAGGTCAGCGTCCCGCTGCTTTCCGCCGCGGTGTTGTCGAAGATGAATTCCTCGAGGCTCGTTCCGGTGATCGGCCGGCCTGATTCGGTCGCGACCGGGAAGCGCGTGCCGACGG
Source organism: Casimicrobiaceae bacterium (assembly GCA_035539315.1). Lineage (GTDB taxonomy): Bacteria > Pseudomonadota > Gammaproteobacteria > Burkholderiales > Casimicrobiaceae > VBCG01. The sequence continues at coordinate 994 of DATLIR010000210.1, read as the reverse complement.
TCTGGCCGGCCTTGCCCAGGGGCACGTCCCCCTGCCAGCCGACCCACAGGAGCGTGTGGCCCTGGCGCATCGCCCACCCGTGGCCGGCCTGCGCTGCGGTCTCGAATTGCGTGGCGCCGTCGTTCAGCCGGACCAGGGCGAGCTTGTTGCCGCGGTTGGCGATGTCGAAGACGAGCGCCTTCGACGCGGCGGCGGCACTTGCCGGACGCAGCAACGCGACATCGGTCTGGTAGCGGACGAAACCGTCGGCGCCGGCGGCCTTCTCGGCGTCGACGATCGCGCGGTTGGCAGGATGGCGCGGATCGAGGCGCACGGTCGCGACACCCGCGACGTACTCGTAGGTGCCGACGGTGCCGAAGCTCGTGCCGCCGAACGCGGGCACGCGCGTGCCGACCTCGAGCTTCTCGACCACCGCGGCCGGACCGGCGATGCGCTGCGCGGGCGGCGCGGCGCAGCTCGTCATGAACACCGCGATCGACACCGCTGCCAGCCAGGCCGGCGTGCGCTTCGTCATCGCCTCTCTCCCGTCAACGCGATCTGCGCCGCGAAGCGGTGAATTCTACGCAGAACGGCGCGACGCCGCGTCATACTTTCATCCATGGCCGCCGACGATTCCGCGCCGGATCTGGCGAGACGGCGCACCGTCGCCATGCTGGGCGGCGCAGCCGCCGCCGGCCTCGTTGCGTCGCGCGCCTTCGCCGCCGCCGAGGCGACGATCCATACGCGGGCGATCCCCTCGACCGGCGAGCGCCTGCCGGTCATCGGCCTCGGCACCTGGATCACGTTCGACGTCGGCGACGCCGCCGCTTCGCGCGCCGCGCTGCTGCCGGTGATGCGCGACTTCGTGGCGGCCGGGGGCCGCGCGGTCGACAGCTCGCCCATGTACGGCTCGTCCGAGGCGGTGGTCGGCGACCTCGCCGAGCAACTGCGCCGCCCGCCGCTGTTCTGCGCCACCAAGATCTGGACCTACGGACGCTGGGCCGGCGCGCAGCAG
>DATLIR010000209.1:0-9707 GCA_035539315.1 Casimicrobiaceae bacterium | reverse complement strand
AGATAGCCCTCGGCCTCGCCCGTACCGGCACGGAGACGATCGGCTGGCTGCACGCGGCGCCACGCGGGCGCGATCACGAAGCAGACGATCACCGCGGCGTTGCCGCCGCACTGCTCGACGGCGCGCTCGCCGACCTCGCCGCGCGCGGCCTCGCGGTCGTCGACGCGTTCCCGTTCAAGGCCGGCGACAGCACGGCGCCGGCCGACCACTACCATGGCCCCGCGTCGCTGTTCGCCTCGCGCGGATTTTCGACGATCGCCGAGACCGCGGACCTCGCCGTGATGCGCAAGCATCTCGTGGCCGGGGCCGCTCCCGCCGACGCGGCAACGTGAGCGCGCCGGCGCCGGCGACGTCGCGCGGGACGGTCCACCGTTCCACGTTGCCTCACGTGCTCGCCGGGGTGTACGCGCTGGCGATCGTGTTCGCGAGCCTGCAGCCGTTCGGCGGCTGGATCGCGCCGCCGCCCGACGCGCCGTTCTGGCTGTTCTCGTCCGGACGCCTGCGCTCGCCGCGCTTCGACGTCATCGCCAACCTGATCGCCTACCTGCCGCTCGGCGCGTTCGTGGCGCTGATGCCGCGCCGCGCCGCGCCGGCGTGGCGCGTCGCGATCGGCGCGACGACAGGCTTCGCGATGTCGTTCGCCATGGAGTCGCTGCAGGCCTGGATCCCGCCGCGCGACGCGAACGTCATCGACCTGGCGTCGAACACGCTGGGCGCGGCGATCGGCGCGGCGATCGCCGCGGTCATCGCGAGGCGGCCCCATGCGCGCGCGGCGTTGTCGGCGTGGCGCAGCGCCCTGTTCCTGCCAGGCGTGCTCGGCGATGTCGGCCTCGTGCTGCTCGCCGCCTGGCTCGCCGCCCAGGTCAATCCGGCGATCCCGCTGTTCGCGATCGCGTTCGATCCCGCGCCGGAGCGGATGATCGCCGGCGTGATGCAGGAGCCCGACGCGGCCGCGGTCGTGATCGAGGCTGCGGAGAGCGCGTTCCAGGTGCTCGGCGTCGGGCTGTTCCTCGCGCTCCTGGTCCGCCATCGGCGCCATGCCGGCGCCGCGGTGCTGCTGCTCATCGGCGCAGCGCTGGTGCTGAAGGGGCTCGCCGCGATCCTCCTGCTCAAGCCGGCGGCGTGGGATGGCTGGCTGCGGCCGGGCATCTCGACCGGCATCGCGGTCGGCGCGCTCGCGCTGCTGGCGGCCATCGTGCTGCCGCGCCCCGCGATGATCGCGTTCTGCGGCATCGCGCTGCTCTCGTCGCTCTTGATGCCGCTCGTCGCCTCGGACCTCCTCGCCGCGCGCGCGCCGCTCACGCTGTTCAGCTGGCGCTATGGGCACCTGCTCAACTTCAACGGCCTCACGCACACGGTGCTGCTGCTGTGGCCGGTGGCCGCGGCGGCGTGGCTGTTCGCGTTGTCGGGCCGTCCCGCGTGGGGAGCGCCCTCCACCGGGACGCAATAGGCAACGTGCCGGCGACGGGCCCGACACCCGGTCGGAGCGCGTCCGCGGGTCCAAAGGGACGTTTCCCCGACAGCGAACCCGGGGCCAGCGGCTACAATGCTCCTTTGCACCGAGCACGACGCGATGAGCTACTACCACCGGCATCTCTTCTTCTGCCTCAACCAGCGCGACCCGCCGGAGAAGTGCTGCGCGAACGCCGGCGCCGCCGACATGCAGAAGTACGCGAAGGACCGCGTCAAGGCGCTGGGGCTCGCCGGCGAGGGCAAGGTGCGCGTCAACAAGTCCGGCTGCCTCGACCGCTGCGAGGAAGGGCCGTGCCTCGTCGTCTATCCGGACGCCGTCTGGTACACCTACGTCGATCGCGCCGACATCGACGAGATCATCGACCGCCACGTCGTGAACGGCGAGGTCGTCGAAAGACTGCGCATCTAGGGTCGCCCGCGCCGCGCGCGAAGGCGTGCATGGCGTCCGTTCCCGTGCAAAGCTTCGCCGCCACCACCGAGAAGGCGCTGATCGACGGGCCGTCCGGCGCGCTCGAGATCGTCGTCAACGCGCCGGACACGGCGCGCCGCGGCATCGCGCTCATCGCGCATCCGCATCCGCTGCAGGGCGGCACGCTCGACAACAAGGTGGCGCAGACGCTCGCTAAGGCGTTCCACGCGCTCGACTACGTCGCGGTGCGCTTCAACTTCCGCGGCGTCGGGGAATCGCAGGGCACGTTCGACGAAGGGGTCGGCGAGACCGACGACGGGCTCGCGGCGCTCGCGCACGCGCGCTCGACCTACGGCGAGCGGCTGCCGGTCGCGCTCGCGGGCTTCTCGTTCGGATCGTACGTGCAGACGCGCATCGCGCAGCGCGTCGTTGCGGAGCGCCTGGTGCTGGTCGGGCCCGCCGTGATGCGCTTCCCGATCGAGCACGTGCCGGCCGACACGATCGTCATCCACGGCGAGCAGGACGAGGTCGTCTCGCTCGCCGACGTGCTCGACTGGGCGCGCCCGCAGGCGCTGCCGGTCGTCGTGTTCCCCGGCTGCACGCACTTCTTCCACGGCCGCCTGCCGCAGCTGCGCGACACGATCGTCGGCATGTGGCACCGCGGCGGCGCGCCCCGGGCCTGATGGACTCGATCGTCGAACGGGTGCTCCCCGGGCGTGCGCGCGGCGAGCGGGATCGCGTGCTCGTCGTGCACGGCCTGGTCAAGCGCTACGGCGGCCACGAGGTGGTCCGCGGGTTGTCGTTCGACATCCGGCGCGGCGAATGCTTCGGCCTGCTCGGGCCCAACGGCGCCGGCAAGACGACGACGCTGCGCTGCTGCCTCGGCCTGGTCGATCCCGACGGCGGCACGATCGAGCTGGTCGGCGAGCCGGTCCCGAAAGCCGCGCGCGAGGCGCGCATCCGCGTCGGCGTCGTGCCGCAGATGGACAACCTCGATCCCGACTTCACGGTGACCGAGAACCTGGTGGTCTACGGCCGCTACTTCTCGATCGACCGCGCGACGCTGGCGAAGCGCATCCCGAAGCTCCTCGAGTTCGCCGGGCTCGCGTCGAAGGCCAATGCGCACATCCGGACGCTGTCGGGCGGCATGAAGCGCCGCCTCACGCTCGCGCGGGCGCTGGTCAACGACCCGGAGCTCCTGATCCTCGACGAGCCGACCACCGGCCTCGACCCGCAGGCGCGGCACCTGATCTGGGACGGTCTGCGCCAGCTCCTCGCGCAGGGCAAGACCATCCTCCTGACCACGCACTTCATGGACGAGGCCGAGCGGCTCGCGTCGCGCCTCGCGGTGATCGACCACGGCCGCATGATCGCCACCGATGCGCCGCGCGCGCTGATCGCCGAGCACGTCGAGCCCGAGGTGGTCGAGGTGTACGGCGACGGCGCGAAGGCGTGGGCCGACGCGCACGGGCGCAAGCTCGCCAGGCGCCTCGAGGTTGCCGGCGAGACCGCGTTCTGCTACGCGATGGACGCGCAGCCGCTGCTCGCCGACCTCGCGCTGCGCGACGGCGTGCACTACCTGCACCGGCCGGCGAACCTCGAGGACCTGTTTATCAAGCTGACGGGCCGCGAGCTCCGGGACTAGCCATGACCGCCCTGACCGCGCGCCTCGTCGCGTTCCCATCGCTGTCGCCGCGCTTCGTCCCGGTGTGGCGGCGCAACCTCCTCGTCTGGCGCAAGCTCGCGTTCGCGAGCGTGCTCGGCAACATCGCCGACCCGCTGCTCTACATGGTCGCGCTGGGCTACGGTCTGGGCTCGCTGGTCGGCGAGGTCGGCGGCATGCCCTACGTCGCGTTCATCGGCACCGGCATGGTGTGCCAGAGCGCGATGTTCACGGCGAGCTTCGAAGGCATGTACTCGGCGTTCTCGCGCATGCACGTGCAGCGCACCTGGGAAGGCATCATCAACGCGCCGATCGGGCTCGACGACGTCATGCTGGCCGAGTGGATGTGGACCGGCACCAAGGCGGTGATGTCGACCGCGGCGATCCTCGCCGTCATCATGGCGCTCGGCTTCGGGCATACCTGGCTCGCGCTGTGGATCTTGCCGCTCGGCTTCCTTGTCGGCCTCGTGTTCGGCGCATTCGGCCTGGTGATGAACGCGCTCGCGCCGGGCTACGACTTCTTCACCTATTTCTTCACGCTGGTCATCACGCCGATGCTGCTCCTGTCCGGCGTGTACTTCCCGGTCGAGCAGATGCCGGCCTGGCTCGCGGCGGTGTCGAACGTCCTGCCGCTCAAGCATGCGATCGACCTCGCCCGGCCGCTCATGCTCGCGCGCGTGCCCGGCAGCGTCGTGCTGCACATCGCGGTGCTGGTCGCCTATGCGCTGGCCGCGTTCTACGTCGCCGTGGTGCTCACGCGCCGGCGGTTGCTCAAGTGAGCGAGCCTTACCAACCTCCGGTGAGCCCATGCTGACCGTCAAGGCGCTTCACATCATCTTCGTCATCACCTGGTTCGCCGGGCTGTTCTACCTGCCGCGCCTGTTCGTGTATCACGCGCAGTGTTCGCCCGACGACCGCGCCGGCATCGAGCGCTTCAAGGTGATGGAGCGCAAGCTCTACCGCGGCATCATGACCCCCTCGGCGGTGCTGGCGATCGCGTTCGGCCTGTGGCTGTGGCTGGGCTACGGCATCACCGGCGCCTGGCTGCACCTCAAGGTCGGCCTGGTCGGGGTGCTCGCCGTGTTCCACGTCTATCTCGGCGGCCTCGTGCGCGCCTTCGCGCACGACCGCAACCGCCACGGCCACGTGTACTACCGCTGGCTCAACGAGATCCCCGCGTTGCCGATCCTCATCGGCGTCGTGTTCCTGGTCGTGCTGAAGCCGTTCTAGGGGCGAAACGGCACGGCCATGGCCGAAGCCTTCTTCTCGCCATGCCCGCGCGGCCTCGAAGCTGCCCTGGCGGCCGAGCTCGAGCGCCTCGGCGCGGCCGCGATCGCGCCGGTCGACGGCGGCGCCGGGTTCGAAGGCGCCCTCGAGCTCGCCTACCGCGTCAACCTGGAATCGCGCCTGGCGAGCCGCGTGCTGTGGAAGGTCGGCGGGGGGCCGTACCGCGACGAACGCGAGCTCAACGCGATCGCGCGCGCGATCGACTGGCCGAAGCAGTTCCGCGCCGACCGCACGATCCGCGTCGACGTCGCCGCGACGCGCTCGCCGCTGCGCAGCCTCGAGTTCGCGACGCTGACCGTCAAGGACGCGGTGTGCGACCGCTTCCGCGACGAGCAGGGCAAGCGGCCGTCGGTCGACAAGCGCGCTGCCGACGTGCGCATCAACGCCTATCTCACCGACCGCGAAGCGACCTTCTATCTCGACACCTCGGGCGAGCCGCTGTTCAAGCGCGGCTGGCGGCGCGACGCCGAGGACGCGCCGATCCGCGAGAACCTCGCCGCCGGCTTGATCGCGTTGTCCGGCTGGCAGCCCGGGACGGCGTTCCTCGACCCGATGTGCGGCAGCGGCACGATCGCGATCGAAGCCGCGTCGATCGCGGCCGACCGCGCCCCGGGCCTTGCACGCACCTTCGGCTTCCAGAAACTCGCGTGGTTCGACGGCCCGACGTGGCAGCGGCTGAAGCAGCGCGCGCGCGATCGCATCAGGCCCGCGCCGTCGTCGCCGCCCGTGTTCGCGAGCGACCGGCTGTCCGCGGCCGTCGCCACGACGCGCGCCAACGTGGCGCTCGCACAGCTGGACGCTTTCCTGCGCGTCGAGCAGGCCGACGTGCTCGTGCGCGCCGCGCCCGCGCCCACCGGCGTGATCGTCGCCAATCCGCCGTACGGCATCAGGCTCGACGACAAGGCGCGCGTGGCCGCGATGTACCCGAAGCTCGGCGATGCGCTGAAGGCGCGCTTCACCGGCTGGAGCGCGTGGCTGTTTTCCGGCGACACCGTGCTCCCGAAGAAGATCGGGCTCAAGGCCGAGCGCCGCATCCCGCTGTGGAACGGCGCGATCGAGTGCCGGCTCTACGCGTACCGGATCGTCAGCGGGAAGCTCGAGGCGTAGAATGACGCCACGACGATCCGTCCTAGCCTCGAGGCCCGCCATGGGTATGCTTCCCTCCCGCCACTACGTCTCCGAGCACACGCTCTTCATCAACGACATGCTCGCGAAGAAGCCCGAGCTCGTCGCCGACCAGAAGAAGGGCCGCGCGATCTGGTGGGACAAGACGCCGCGCGACCTCGCGAGCCAGAGCGAGATGGACGAAGGCCGCGTGCCGCAGAGCTCGTACGTCTATTTCAGCAAGCTCTGATCGGGTCGCGCCGCCGCGCTGGCGCCTGCGTCGCGCGGTCCCGGCGGACGCCGCGGCCATCTGGGCGGTTCACACGCGAGCGATCCGCGAGACCGCGTCGTCCCACTACGCGCCCGAGGCGATCGTCGCCTGGTCGGGCCGCACGACTCCCGCCTCGTACCTCGTCCCGATCGCGACGCGCGTCGTGCTGGTCGCGCACGACGACGCCGACCGGATCGTCGGCTTCGCCGAGCTCGATCCGGACGAAGGACTGGTCAAGGCCTGCTACGTCGATCCCGACTTCGACCGGCTCGGCGTCGGCCGTGCGCTGATGCAGGGCGTCGAGCGCGCCGCGCGCGCGCACGGACGCACGGCGCTCACGCTCGACGCGTCGCTCAACGCGGTGCCGTTCTACCTGGCCCTCGGCTGGCAGCGCGAATGCGCGACGCGTCACGAGCTCGCGCCGGGCGCGTGGCTCGACTGCGCGATCATGACCAAGTCGCTCCGCTGATCGTTCCTGTGGGTCCGGCTTCAGCCGGACGACTTTCCTGCCCCCGGGCACCGCGTCGGGCTGAAGCCCGACCCACCATCCGCATCGCTACAATGCGCGCCTTGACCCTGCCCTTAGAAGCATGACACCGCGCACACCTCGCCGCCGCCAGCACGGCCGCATTCCGATGTGGCTCGTCGGGATCCTCGGCGCGATCGTCGCGCTGGCCGGCGTCGAGTTCTACGCGATCCAGAAGTACGGTCGGGTCGGCGTCCCGCCCACGCCCGTCGCCGCCAAGCCCGGCGCGGCGGGGTCGCCCGCGGCGGAAGCGCTGGCGCCCATCGCGCCGATCGCGCTTCCCGTCCCCGAAGGCTGGCTCGACGAGCCGGCGACGGAAAGCGTCGTCGGCACGAAGCTCGCGATGAACGGCTGGGCGCTCGCGCAGGACGGCATCAAGCGCGTCGAGATTCGCGTCGGCGACCGCGTCTTCGAGGCGCGCTACGGCACCGCGCGCGAGGACGTCGCGAAGGTCAAGCCCGGCTTTCCCGACAACCCCAACGGCGGCTTCACGTTCGAAGGCAACTTCGCCGACCTTTCGCCGATGCGCCACGACGTCACGGTCGTCGCGATCGGGAAGAACGGCCGCGAGGCGGTGCTCGGGCGCCGGAGCCTGATCCCGCCTGCCGCCATGACGCAGTGGAAGGCACTGCTCGACGAGCGTCCCGCGCTCGCGCGCCAGCCGTTCTATTTCCTGATGATGACCTCCGGCGTCGGCCTCGGCGGCGCGGACGAGGTCGAGTCGCAGTACGCCGACTATCGCTCGCGCACGCAGAAGGTCGGCATGGCGGTGCCGATCCTCTACATGCGCACGACCCGGGGCGCGGCCGGCGACTGGGCCTTCGACCCGGACTTCGATACCAGGGGCACGAAGTGCGCGAACCACGCCGTCGCCGAGGACACGCTGAACGGCGTCATGCGCTTCGCCATCGAGAAGCGCGTGCCGGTGCAGTTCATCCTGAACGGCGGCATCTGGGGCGACGCCTCGTGCGAGACGCCGGCGTGGGACCTCACCGACCACCTCGAGCAGGACAAGCTCAACTGCCAGTGGACGGAGAACGACGAGGTATTCCCCGACGACTACCTGAAGGGGCATGCCGGCTCCACCGAATCGCCGCAGCTCGCGCGAAGCCTCACCTACAACGTCTACGCGAAGCCGGTGCGCGTGTACAAGCGCCGCAACCTGCAGGCCGCCGCCACGCTGGTGGCGCGGTTCGCGCGCGAGAACCCGGAGCTCTTCGTCGGCATCGTGCTCGATTCCGACACCTACATGAATCCGTTCTTCCGCGGCCACAAGACGTTCGACTACAACCCGGGCATGCTGCGCCAGTACCGCGACTGGTTGCGCGGCAGCGGACCGTACGCCGGACGCGGCGAAGGCGGCGCGCCCGACCTTCGCGCCTACCGGCGCAAGACCGTCTACACGCTCGCGCAGGTCGCCGCGATCGCGCGCCAGCCGTGGACCTCGTGGGACCAGGTCGATCCGCCGCGCGAGTTCCCCGGCTCGTTCATCACGCCCGAAGTGCCCGCCGGCCGGCTGCGCATCTGGGACGACCCGTGGTGGCACCTGTGGGAAGAGTTCCGCAAGCACGTCGTCGACCTGCACTACGACGAGCTGTCGACGTGGGCGCGCGAGACCGGGATCCCGGCCGACCGCATCTTCTCCGCGCAGGGCTTCATTCGCCCCGATCCGGGTCGCAATCCGTTCGCCGTGACGCTCGCGAGCCATCACCAGAACTACGACTCGTCGGGCGTGTCGGTCGAAGGCGCGATCCCGCGCGACGGGCACCTCGGGGCCGTGATCTACGGCGAGGCGGCGCGCAACGACGTGCCGATGGAGGTCGACCACACGATGTTCGCGACGTTCGCCCGGATGGACGAGGGATGGGGCGTGGTCGAGTTCAACTCGGCGGACCTGAAGACGCCGAAGGCCAAGCCGCCGTACGCGTGGACCTACGGCTCGCTGCGCGACATGTACAACTACAGCGCGCGCGAAGTCTCGATCATGGCGTGGAACGGCAGCAACGGCATCCACGAGGAGCATCCCGACTACCTCCCCTACACCGCGTGGCGCAATACGGCGAACGAGGACGCGATGCGCGACTTTCTGGTCTCGCACGCGGACCTGCCGTTCGGCGCGAAGCTGTGGACCTTCGGCACCGCCCGCCTGGCGTCCGACGACGGATGGACGACCTCGCGCGGAACGCTGACGCCGGGCCGGAGCCATGTCGCGGTGGCGCCCGACCGAGGCGTCGTCGAACTGGTGTCGCCGATCGACCAGGTGATCCGTGCCAGGCGCATCGACCTCGCGCTCGTGCGCGCATGGTCGGGACCCACGCCGACCTCGATCGCTGTGCATGCGCGCCTCGCGCCCGACACGCCATGGCGCGAGATCGGCCGCGCCTCCGGCGGCGAGCGTGTCGCGCTGCGCTGGCCGGCCGATTGGCGCGAGGCGATCGCGGTGCAGGTGAAGCTCGAGCTCGCCTACGCCGCCGACGTGACGGGTGCGCGCGTCGTCCGTGTGCTGCTCTACCCGGCGCAGGACGCGTACCGCGGCGGCATCCGCGGCCACTAGAGATCCGGTGGCCGACCCGGTGCGGCCCGCGAGCTCGACCCCGCGATTCGGGATCGCAACGCTCGGAACGCTCGACCGCGTTCGCGGCCGCGACAACAACCTGAACCTGCTCCGTTTCGTCGCGGCGTCGCTGGTCGTCTTCTCGCACAGCTACCCGCTCTCGGGCCACCTGCGCGCAGAGCCACTCGCGCGCGCAACCCGGATCTTCGATTTCGCGTCGCTCGCGGTGATCGTTTTCTTCGCGATCAGCGGTTACCTCGTCGCACGGAGCTTCGACCGCTCGGGCAGCGTTCTCGACTACGCCCGCTCGCGCGCGCTGCGCATCCTGCCCGCGTACGCCGCGGCCACCGTCTACGCGGCGTTCGTCATCGGGCCTTGGATGACGACGCTGCCGTGGCGCGACTACCTCGCCGACGCACG
>DATLIR010000208.1:0-3362 GCA_035539315.1 Casimicrobiaceae bacterium | reverse complement strand
ATCACCGTTCGTCCCGCGCGCGGGGCCGACCTCGGCGCGGTCGTCGCTCTTGACGCGCGCGCCACCGGCCTCGAGAAGCGCGCGTATTGGCGCGGCGTGTTCCGCCGCTACGGCGGTGCCGCCGAGGGCCGCCAGTTCCTGGTCGCCGAGACCGGCTCCCGCGTGGTCGGCTTCATCATCGGGGAGGTGCGCGACTGGGAGTTCGGCTCGCCCCCCTGCGGCTGGGTGTTCGGGATCGACGTGCACCCCGATGCCCGGCAGGCCGGCGTGGGTTCGCGGCTGCTCGACGCGATCTCCGCGGGCTTCCGGCGCGCGGGCGTGCGGACGATCCGCACCATGCTCGCCCGCGACAACGCGCTGGTGCTGTCGTTCTTCCGGAGCCAGGGCATGATGGCCGGGCCGTTCATCCCGCTCGAGAAGGTGCTCGAGTGAAGCTCCAGAAGAACTCGCGCCTCGCGCTCCTGTCGGTGCTCGAATGCGCGGCGGCGGGCGAGCGCCAGGTCGCCGCGTTCGAGATCGCCGACAAGTACGGCGTGTCCGCGCATCACCTCGCGAAGGTGCTCGCGGACCTCGCGCGCGCCGGCATCGTCGAATCGGTGCGCGGCGCCGGCGGCGGCTACCGCTTCGCGGCGAACGCTCGCCGCCTCACCCTGCACGACGTCATCGGCCGCTTCGAGGAGCTGACGCCCGCCGATGCACGTCGCCGTGAGCGGGGCGACACGACGCCGGCCGGCCGCGCGCTCGCCGCCGTGCTCTCTGAGATCGACCAGATCGCGATCGCCACGTTCCGGTCGATCACGATCGCGACGATGCTCGCCATCATGGCGCGGCAGGTGGTGCCCCGCGCGTCGGACCCGGCGTCGTCCCGGCCTGTCGGTGTGGGGTCGGACCCGGCAACGCCGCGACGCGGTCGCAGGCAGGACGGGGCCTGACCTGCCCGGGCCGGCCTACCAGCCGAACTTGGCGCGCGCTGCGTCGCTCATGCGGTCGGGCGTCCACGGCGGGTCGAACGTGATGGCGACGTCGACCGACGCGAGCGACGGATAGCGGTCGGCGACCGCGTCCCGGACCGCATCGGCGAGGTAGTCGCCGACCGGGCAGGCTGGCGTGGTCATCGTCATCGTGACGACGACGCGGTCGCCGTCGAGCGTCGCGTCGTAGATGAGGCCGAGGTCGACGACGTTCATGCCCGCCTCGGGGTCCATGACCGTGGCGATCGCGGCGAGCACGCCGTCGTGGTCGGGAACGTCGTGCTGGTCGGTGGCCATGGTGCGAGCGTGGAGCCGGGAAACGACCCGGCCCAGTGTCCATTCTCGCTCCGTAGGCGCCGGGGGCCTTGACGGCCGTCAAGGCCCCTCCCGTCCGGGTCGCGCACAGTCGGGCGACCGCCTGATGGCAAGCGGGGAGCACGATGCAGCTCGAAGGACGCAACGCGATCGTCACCGGCGCCGCACGCGGCATCGGCGCGGCGGTCGCGCGCGCGTACGCCCGCGAAGGGGCGGGCGTCGCCGTGGTGGACCTCGACGCAGCCGACGCCGGCCGCGTCGCCGACGCCATCGTCGCGGCGGGCGGTCGCGCCGCCGCCCTCGCGTGCGACGTCGCGGACCGTGCGAGCGTCGACGCGATGGCCGCCGCCGCGGCGCTCGCGCTGGGGCCGGTCGACATCCTCGTCAACAACGCCGGCGTGATCCGTCCGGCGATGCTGCACAAGATGGCGCCCGAGCAGTGGGAGACCGTGCTCGCCGTCCACCTCGGCGGCAGCTTCCATTGCCTCCAGGCGGTCGTCTCGGGCATGATGGAACGCCGCTGGGGCCGCATCGTCAACGTGACGTCGGCCGCCGGGGTGCTCGGCACCATCGGGCAGATCAACTACAGCGCGGCGAAGGCGGGCATCCTCGGCCTCACGAAATCCGCGGCGCGGGAGCTCGCGAAGCACGGCATCGTCGTCAACGCGATCGCCCCCGGCGCCGCCACGCCGATGACCGAGACGATCCGCACCGACGAGCGCTTCAAGGACAAGTACCTGGAGAGGATCCCCATGGGCCGCTGGGCGGAAGCCGACGAGATCGCGCCGCTGTTCGTGTTCCTTGCCTCCGAGGGTGCGAGCTACGTGACCGGCCAGGTGATCGCCGCCGACGGCGGCATGACGATGTGCTGACGACGGCGAACGCGCCGCCGGGGAGTCCCGCGATGAATGCACCCGACCGTCCCGCCGCCAAGGCGGTATTCAAATGGGACGACCCGTTCCTGCTCGACGCCCAGCTCGGCGAGGACGAGCGCATGGTGCGCGACACCGCGCACGACTACGCGCAGGAGAAGCTCGCGCCGCGTATCCGCGACGCGTTCCGCCACGAGACGGTCGACGCTAGCGTGTTCCCCGAGATGGGCGCGCTGGGCCTGCTCGGTCCCACGATCCCCGAGGCCTACGGCGGTGCGGGGCTCAACTACGTGTGCTACGGGCTCATCGCGCGCGAGGTCGAGCGCGTCGACTCCGGCTACCGCTCGATGATGAGCGTGCAGAGCTCGCTCGTCATGTTCCCGATCTTCACCTACGGCTCCGAGGCGCAGCGCCGGAAATACCTGCCGAAGCTCGCGACCGGCGAATGGATCGGCTGCTTCGGCCTGACCGAGCCCAACCACGGCTCCGATCCGGGCGCGATGGTCACGCGCGCACGCACGGTCGATGGCGGCTTCCGGCTGACCGGCAGCAAGATGTGGATCAGCAACGCGCCGATCGCCGACGTGTTCGTCGTGTGGGCCAAGGACGACGACGGCGCGATCCGCGGCTACATCCTCGAGAAGGGGATGAAGGGCTTGTCCGCGCCGACGATCGAGGGGAAGTTCAGCCTGCGCGCCTCGGTGACCGGCGAGGTCGTGATGGACGACGTCGTCGTGCCGGCCGCGAACCTCCTCCCCAACGTCAGCGGCCTCAAGGGCCCGATGGGCTGCCTCAACAGCGCGCGCTACGGCATCGCGTGGGGCGCGCTCGGCGCCGCCGAGGCGTGCTGGCACGCGGCGCGGCAGTACACGATGGACCGCCACCAGTTCGGCCGGCCGCTTGCCGCCAACCAGCTCGTGCAGAAGAAGCTCGCCGACATGCAGACCGAGATCGCGCTGGGCTTGCAGGGCTGCCTGCGCCTCGGCCGCATGAAGGACGAAGGGATCGCGGCGCCCGAGATCACGTCGATCCTCAAGCGCAACTCGTGCGGCAAGGCGCTCGAGATCGCGCGCACGGCGCGCGACATGCACGGCGGCAACGGCATCGTCGACGAGTTCAACGTGATCCGCCACATGCTGAACCTCGAGACGGTCAACACCTACGAGGGGACGCACGACATCCACGCGCTGATCCTCGGGCGCGC
>DATLIR010000207.1:0-9852 GCA_035539315.1 Casimicrobiaceae bacterium | reverse complement strand
GAGCGGTGGTACTCCTGGATCGCGATGCCGGCGCCGACGAACTGGCCGTAGAGCGCGCGGCTGGCGAAGTGCAGCAGCCGGTACTCGACCTTCGCCTGCAGCAGCAGCGTGACCGCCACGCCGCGCTGCGCCGCCGCGATCAGCTCGTGCCGGAAGCGGATGCCGGGGAAGAAGTACGCGTTGGCGATCAGGATCTCGCGCTTCGCCGTGCGGATTCCGGCCAGGTAGGCCCGCTCGATGTCGCGTCGGTGGCGCAGGTTGTCGCGGATCGTGAACTTCGCCGTCTGCGTGCCGACGCGATGCCCGGGCACCTCCTCCGGGAACAGCGGCACGTCGCTGGTGCGGAACTGGACCAGCTCGTTGAGCGCCCACAGCCGCTGCATCGTCCACGCGATCGAGGCGACGATGGGCCCGCGCACGCGCACCGCGAAGTCGACACGCGGCGGCCGCTGCCCGGGCGTGTTCATGTCGTCGATCAGGTTGATGCCGCCGACGAACGCGAGGTCGTCGTCGACCAGGCACAGCTTGCGGTGCAGCCGGCGCAGCCGGTGCGAGCGGAAGTGCCAGGGCTGGACCTCCGGCCGGTACTTGAGGAGCTGGACGCCGCCCTGCTCGAGGTCGGACTCGAGGCGGCGCGTCAGGTAGTGCCGCGCGCCCCAGCCGTCGACGAGCACGCGCACGGCGACGCCGCGCGACGCCGCGCGGAGCAGAGCGGACGCGACCCGGCGCCCCGCCGGGTCGTCGGCGAAGATGTAGGTCTCCAGCCAGACCTCGCGCGTCGCAGCGTCGACGGCCTCGATCAGCGCCGGAAAGTACGCCGCGCCGCTGGTGAGCAGGATGACCTCGTTGCCCGGCGTGAAGCGGTTCATCGTCCGGGCATCGCCGGTCCGCTAGCGCTTGCGCGACCCGAGCTCGAAGGTCGCGGCGAGCGCCGCGTGGTCGGAAAGGCGCCGGCCCGGGTACGCGTAGTGGACGCGCGCGTCGATCACGGCGAGCCCGCGCGCGTAGATGCGGTCGAGGCGGAACAGCGGCATCACCGACGGGAAGGTGCGCGCGGTGCGTCCCTTCACCGCCTCGAACACCTCGACGACGGCCAACTGGTCGACCAGCTGACGATTCGCGCGGTGGCGCCAGTCGTTGAAATCGCCGGCGATCACCAGCGGCGCGGCGCGCGGCACGTTGTGCTTGATGCGCTCGCACAGCGCGCGCACCTGCCACTCGCGCCCGCGCTCGAACAGGCCGAGGTGCACGTTGATGCAGTGCAGGTCGGGCATCCGCGGGCCGAGCTTGACCACGCAGTGCAAGAGGCCGCGGCTCTCGAACCGGTGCGCCGAGATGTCCTCGTTCTCGTGCACGACGATCGGGAAGCGCGACAGCAGCGCGTTGCCGTGGTGGCCGTGCCGGTAGATCGCGTTCTTTCCGTAGGCGACCTCGCTCCACACCTGGTCGGCGATGAACTCGTGCTGCGGCTTGCCGGGCCAGTCGTTGTAGCGGACCGCGTGATGCTCGTGCGAGCCCTGCACCTCCTGCAGGAACAGCACGTCGGCCGCCATGTGGTGCAGCCGCTCGCGCAGCTCGTGGATGACCATCCGCCGGGTCAGGTGCGAGAACCCCTTGTGGATGTTGTAGGTGGCGATGGTGAAGCGCATGGCGGGAGCGTGCGGTGAACCCCCGATGGTACCGGGCCGCCCGTACGGACGCGCGCGCGACCGCGTGTCGACCGGGCGCCTACTTCGGCTCGGCGGAGAGCGCCTTCTTCGCCGCGGCGAGCTCGGCGAGCTGGGCCCGGCCGAGCTTCGGGTAGTGCAGGTCGAGATGCGCGAGCGCGTCGACGACCGCGCCGGCGACGACGGCGCGCGTATACCACTTGTTGTCGGCGGGCACCACGTACCACGGGGCGTGCGGCGCGGCCGTCTCGCGGATCATCGCCTCGTAGGCGCTCATGTACTCGTTCCAGTGGCCGCGCTCCTTGACGTCGGCCGCGGAAAACTTCCAGTTCTTCTCGGGCTCGGCGATGCGCTCGAGGAAGCGACGCTTCTGCTCGGCGCGCGACACGTTGAGGAAGAACTTGAGGATCACCGTGCCGTTGCGCGCCAGGTGGCGCTCGAAGCCGCGGATGTCCTGGTAGCGCTCGTCCCACAGGCGCTTCCCGACCAGCGCCGGCGGGAGCTTCTGCCCGCCGAGGAATTCCGGGTGCACCTTCACGACCAGCACTTCCTCGTAGTAGCTGCGATTGAAGATGCCGATGCGGCCGCGCTCGGGCAGCGCGCGCACGCAGCGCCACAGCCAGTCGTGGTCGAGCTCCTCGGGCGAGGGCGCCTTGAACGAAAAGACCTGGCAGCCCTGCGGATTGACGCCGGACATCACGTGCTTGATCACGCCGTCCTTGCCCGCCGCGTCCATCGCCTGGAACACCAGCAGCACCGACCAGCGATCCTGCGCGTAGAGCATGTCCTGCAGCTGCGCGAGCGCCGCCTTGCCTTCCTCCAGCGCCTCCCGCGCACGCGGCTTGTCCTCGTCGACCAGCGGGCCCGTGTCGTCCGGATCGTGGTCCTTGAGCCGGAACTTCGCGCCGCGGACGACGCAATGCCGCGCGGCGATCCCGTGCGCAAGCTTGCAGATTTCGTCGAAGTCCATCGCGTGCCTCCGGACCGGCCGGCAGGGAGCGGCGGCCAACTGCAAGGATAACCGCCCTCTGGCCGCCGCCGGACCGCGCGCCAACTCGCCTGCGGATGCGTTCGCAGCCGGCGGCCGCGCCGGGGCGAAAGCGCTAGTTCAGCACCTCGTCCGCGCTGACGAGCATCGCCGCTGGAACCGTCACGTTGAGCGCGCGGGCCGTCTTCGCGTTGATGACGAGCTCGAAGCGGGTGGGCTGCTCGACCGGCATGACCGCAGGGCGCGCGCCCTTCTTGATCTTGTCGAAGTAGACGGCCGCGTTGCGGTAGGTTGCGCGCAGGTCCTCGCCGTAGCTCATGAGGCCGCCGGACTCGACGAACGACCGCTCCCAGTAGAAATCCGGGATGCGGTGCTTCGCCGCCGCCGCGACGATCTGCGGGCGCGCATTGAGCATCAACGGATCGTCCGGAAGCACCAGCAGCGCGCCGGCCGCGGCACGAGCCGCGCCTTCGATGGCGCCCGCCGCCTCGCTGGAACCGTTGAACTCGAACCGGACGACCCGAAGCCGCATGGCGGGCGCCTCTCGCTCGAGCCTCTGCCAGGCGAGCGCGTGGGCGGGATTGCGCGGATTCGCCAGCACGGCGACCGTCGTGACCCCCGGGAGGAGCGCCGTGACGTGCTCGAGCCGCTTGATCAGCAAGTCTTCCGCCTGGCTCGACGTCCCGGTCACGTTTCCGCCGGGCTTCGCGTAGCTCGCGATGATGTGCTGGCGGATCGGATCGGACACCGCCGCCATGATGATTGGCGTCTTCGACGTGGCGTCCATCATCAGGCGCGTCGACGGCGTGCAGGTCGTGAGGATCGCGTCGAGGTCCTTCGCGCCGAGCTCCTTCGCGTTCTCGACGATCCGGCTCGACCCGTAGCGGCGGTCGATGAACAGGTTGCGTCCCTCGACCCAGCCCTGCTCGCGCAGGCCCTGCACGAGCGCCTGGTCGAACGGGCTGCGCACCTCCTGCGTGCCCGACGAAAGGATCGCGATGCGCAGCGTCTTCTCGGGGGCCTGCCCATGGGAAAGACCGGGCGCAGCGGCCGTCGCGAACGCGAGGGTGAAGAGGGTACGGATCAACCGAGGCGACTGCGCACGCATGGGACCTCCGCGGCGAGCATGGGCGCGAACGGCATTGTAGTCCGACGGCCGCCGCGTTTCGCTCGCGCCCGCTAGGCGCTGGTTGACGGGGGGAAAGCGGGCCGGACCCGACGCGTGCCCCAAAGGGGCCGCTCGCGCGGCCAGCCCACGCGCTCGGGTCCGACCCAAACCGTCAAAGCCAGGCGTGCACGGCGATGCGCGAGCAGAGCAGGTCCCACGACTCCGCGCCGAGCGCGGCTGCGTCGAGATCCTCGCCGGCAGAGAGCTCGACCGCACAGCGGCGCGTCGGCGGCAGCGCGGCGATCGGGGGATGCGCGAGCCACGCCTCGGCACCGGGTGCGATCACCAGGGCGGCGTCGCGCTCGGCAACGCGCGTCGCGAGCGCGAGCATGCGCTGCCGGCTGGGCAGCACGAGGCCGGCGTCGAAGACCCGGCCGGGCCAGGGATTCAGGTAGACCGCCGCAACCGAATGCGCGACGTGTTGCGCGCCGAACAGGTCGACGAGCGACGCCAGGCGGCGCCGCCAGCGCTCGGCAAGCCCGCTGGGAGCGCTGGGATGCAACGCGGCGAGCGGCCAGCCGTCGCGCGAGAAGTGGTAGCCGGCTGGCGGCGTCGCGGCGTCGAGCTCCGGGTGCGCGCAGAGGAGCACGACCGGCGCCGTCCAAACGGCGCCGAGACTCGGCACAGCCCCCGTCGAGGTGACGATGGGCCACGCCGGACGCGCGTGCGCATCCCGGTTCGCGAGCCACGCCGCATCGTCGTCATGGACGGCGCCGGCGAGGCGCCGCCACTCGTCGTCTCCCTGAAGCATCCCGCCGGCCCGGCCATCGGCCGCGAGCATGCGGCCCCTTACTTAAGATAGTGACCATAGTATACCACAAGCCAGACGGTTCCGGTGACCTCGTATACTCTCCGGAGGGTCGCTCGTCGGCCGCTTCGGGAGGGCGGGACATGGGGGTCGTGGTCCGGGGCAAGCGCGGGCCGGTACGCGCCGACGCCGCGAACGTGGTGCGCGGCCGCCTGACGCGCGAGCGGCTCCTCGATGGCGCGCGCCGGCGGATCCTCGACCACGGCTTCGAGGCGCTCAGGCTCGACGACCTGGCGCGCGACGCCGGCGTCACCAAGGCGGCCGTGGTCAAGTCGGTCGGCGGCAAGGCGTCCATCCTGCTCGCGCTGGGCGACGTGGATCGCGGAACGCGGATCGCCGCGATCCGGGCCGCCCTCCCGAAGCGCACGGCGTTGCCGCGCCGCGTGGCCGACCTCGTGCGCGAGCTCTTCGCGCTCGACCTGCCGCGGCTCAACCTGGTGATGGCGTGGATCGGCTACCAGTGGTTCTGGAGCGGCGACGATCACGCGCGAGCGCAGGCGATGATCGACGACACGCGCGCGCAGCTACGCGAGCTGATCGTCGCGGCCGCGCGCACGCCCATGTCGGCAGCACGCGCCGACGTGCTCGCGTACCGGTTGCTCGCCGGCTACGTGATCGGACTACGGAGCGTCAGGTACGGCAGCGCAACGCTCGACGAGGCGGTCGCGAGCGTGGTCGACCACGTACTCGACTGAAGGGGTGGGGTGGCTGATGGGATTCGAACCCACGACAACCGGAATCACAATCCGGGACTCTACCGCTGAGCTACAGCCACCGCCGATGCAATCGTTGATGCGCGCGCATGTGGAATGGCGCGCCCGACAGGACTCGAACCTGTTACCCCCGGCTTAGAAGGCCGGTGCTCTATCCGATTGAGCTACGGGCGCGGTACCGGTCGGTCCCGGGACGTTGGACGACGACGGACTCGATCGCGTCGCTCCCTCCCGGTTGCAGCGGGTCGCGAGTCTAGCATAATCGACGCGCCGACGCCCCGAGCGGAGTCGTCGCGCGACGCGCCTTAAGGGTCCTGCTCGGAGATGCCGGTGAGCACGAGTCGATCGCCGCAGAGATCGAAGTAGTAGCCGTTGCGGTACTTCTTGCTGCCGTTGGCCCTCGTGCCTTCGCCAATGACTTGGCCCTCGCCTGCCCGGGCCCATGGCTCGCTCGGCGTGCCCGGCGCGAGAAACCGGTGGGTGAACCCCGCGAAGTCGGCATCGATGCCGTCCATGCCGCGGATCGCCGCGACCTGCTTCGCATCGAATCCCATCGCCGACAACGTCGCCTTCATGTCCTTCCTGTGCACCGCGTCGCGCAGCGCGACGTAGGCGTCGATCACGGCCTTCTCGGTCGGCTTGGGCGTCGTGGCCGCAGGTTTCCGCTCCTTCTGGCGGTCGCCGTAGCTCAGTTCGTCGACGCTCGGATGCGACAGCGGCACGTCGAACTCGAACCGGCCGTAGTTCCGGTGCACGACGTTTCCGGCGGCCTTGCCGGCATCGGCCTTGAGGGCGCTCGTCCAGCCGCGCGGCGACAGGTCGGTGAGGCTGCCGTTGGACGGCGTGCCGGCGGCGAAATACCTCGATCGCCCCTTCGCGTCGAGCGTCACCTCGGCGTAGCTCGCCTTGCGAAGCGTCGTCAGCGCGCGCGCCTGCGAGAGCGGGCATGCCGAGTCGACCAGCATCGGCGAAGCGATGGGTCTGCTCGCGACGTAGACCACGGTACCCGCGCCGCTCTGCGCAACGTAGGCGATCCCGTCGACGAGGTCGAAGTCGCCGATGTTCACTTCCTTGATGTGGCCCTTCACCGGCGCCGCATAGGCGTAGGGCGGGACCTTTTCCTCGACGACCTTCTTCGCGCCCTCGCCCTTCGCCTTGGGCGACGCGTCGGACGCTGCGTCCCGGTCGCCGCAGCCTCCGGCAGCCAGCAAGGCAAGACTGACGATCACGACGGCCTGGCGGTCACGAATCATCGATCGTTCTCCTCCGGAGGCTACCGACGTTGGCTGCGGCTGAACCTGTCGACGAGCGGCGCGAAGCTCGTTGCGCGGGACGGGACCTCGGTCCTGGTCGGGGTGAGAGGATTCGAACCTCCGACATCTTGCTCCCAAAGCAAGCGCGCTACCGGGCTGCGCCACACCCCGCCGGCGCGATTATCGCACTCTCCTTCCGCGCGCGCGGGCCCGCTCAGCACGCGAACTTGCGGATGACGCTCATCGCCTCGTCGATCGCCGGCTCGCCCTTGCCGGACTTCACCGCCTGCTGCACGCAGCCGTGCAGGTGGTGCTCGAGCAATTCGAGGCCGAGCGAATCGAGCGCCGAGCGTATCGCGGAGACCTGCGTCAGGATGTCGACGCAGTAGCGGTCCTCGGCGAGCATCTTGCCGATCCCGCGCACCTGGCCTTCGATGCGGTTGAGGCGCTTGGTCAGCGCGGCACGCTGCGCGACCGCATGAGCCGAGGCGGCGGGAGCGTGGGTGTCGCGCGCGGTGGGCGCCGGCTTACGCCGCGACGTCATAGCCGGCATCCTCGATCGCGGCCTTGAGCTTTTGCACCGCGACCTTCGCCGCGTCGTAGCGCACCGTCGCCTGGCCGGGCTGCAGCTTGACGTCGACCGCCTCGACGCCGGGAACCGCCTTCAGCACGCGCGTGACGCTCGCGACGCAACCGCCGCAGGTCATGCCCTTGACGTTCAGTGTGACCGTTTCCATCGAGCCTCCTTCGTTCAGCGTGGCGCGCCGGCGGGACGCCAGCGCTTGAGCAGCAACGCGTTGCCCACGACCGAGACCGACGACATCGCCATCGCCGCGCCGGCGATGACCGGGCTCAGCGCCCCGATCGCGGCGAGCGGGATGCCCAGCACGTTGTAGGCGAACGCGAAGAACAGGTTCTGGCGGATCTTCGCCAGCGTGGCGCGCGAGAGCTCGATAGCGTCGACGACCGCCTCGAGGTCGTCGCGGATGAGCGTGACGTCCGCGCTTTCGATCGCGATCGCCGAGCCCGCGCCCATCGCGAAGCTCACGTCCGCTGCGGCGAGCGCGGGCGCGTCGTTGACGCCGTCACCGACCATGCCGACCACCGCGCCGGAGGCGCGCGCTTCGCGCACCGCGTCCGCCTTCGCCGCGGGCAGCACGCCCGACCGCCACTGCGGGATGCCGACTGCGCGCGCGACCGCCGCCGCAGTGGCCTCGTGGTCGCCGGTGAGCATCGTCACGCCGATGCCGGCGGCTGTGAGCCGCGCGATTGCCGATGCCGAGGTGTCGCGGATCCGGTCGGCGAGGGCGATCACCGCGACCAGACGGTCGCCTTCGCCTACCGCCACGATCGTGTGTCCGTCGCGTGCGATGTCCGCGATCACCGCGTCGTCGACCGCGATGCCTTCCGACGCGAGCCATGCCGGCGAGCCGACACGAACGATCGCGCCCGACGCCGCCAGCGTCGCGCGCGCGCCTTTGCCCGGAAGGGACGCGAACGCCTCGATCGGCAGCGTGCGGACGCCCATCGACGCGGCGTGCGCGATCACGGCCTGCGCGAGCGGGTGCGTCGAGCCCAGCTCGAGCGCCGCGGCGATGCCCAGCGCGCAGCGGGCGCTGGCGCCCTCGAACGCGATCACGCCCGTCACGACCGGCCGTCCCTCGGTCAGCGTGCCGGTCTTGTCGACGATCAGCCTGGTGAGACGTCCGGCGTGTTCGAGGGCCGCTGCATTGCGGATCAGGATGCCGCGTTGCGCGCCCTGCCCGGTGCCCACGATGATCGCGGTGGGCGTCGCGAGGCCGAGCGCGCACGGACAGGCGATCACCAGCACCGCCACCGCGTGGATGAGGGCGCGCGATGCGTCGCCATCGAGCACCCACGTCGCCGCGAAGGTCACGAGCGCAATCGCGACCACGACGGGCACGAACACGCCGGACACGCGGTCGGCGAGCCGCTGGATCGGCGCTTTCGATCCTTGCGCCTGCGCGACCAGCCGCACGATGCTCGCGAGCAGCGTGGCGGCGCCGACGCCGGTCGCGACCGCGACAAGCATGCCGTCGCCGTTGACGGTGCCGGCGTAGACGCGGTCGCCGGTCGACTTCGCGACGGCGCGGCTTTCGCCGGTCAGCATGCTCTCGTCGACCGACGAGTCGCCGCGAACGATTTCCCCGTCGACCGGCACGGCGTCGCCGGCGCGCACGACGAAGCGGTCGCCGGCCTTCACGTCGGCGAGCGGCACCTCGACGGTCGCACCGTCGCGCTCGAGGCGCGCGGTGCGCGGCTGCAGCTTGATCAGCCCTTCGAGCGCCGCGGACGTCCCGGCCCGGGCGCGCGACTCGAGCAGCTTGCCGAGCAGCACCAGCGTGATGACCGCGGCGCCGGCCTCGAAGTAGACGTGCTCGTGGAGGCCGAGCACCGTGACGACGGCCGAGAGTCCCCACGCCATCGTCGTGCCCAGCGCGACCAGGACGTCCATGTTGGCGCCGCCGCCGCGCAGCGCGTGCCATGCGCCGACGTAGTAGCGCCGGCCGATCCAGAACTGCACCGGCGTGGCGAGCGCGAGCTGCACCCAGCGCGGCAGGGTGTCGTGTTGCGCCGCCGCGCCCGTCCACGACCAGCCGCCGGTGACGAGCATCGGGACCATCTGCGCGACCAGCGGCAGCGTGAGCAGTGCCGCGACGATGAACTCGAAGCGCAGCGCGCGATAGGCCGCGCGCTTGCGCGCCTCGTCTTCGCGTCGCTCCTTCTCGAGATCGGCCTTGACGCGCGCGTGGTAGCCAGCGCGCTCGACGGCGGCCAGCAGCGCGTCCACGGACGTCGCGGCGGGGTCGAAGCGCACCTGGGCCGATTCGGTGGCGAAGTTGACCGCTGCGTGGGTCGCGGGAAGTCGGTTCAGCACCTTCTCGATCCGCGTCGCGCAGGCGGCGCAGGTCATGCCCTCGAGGGCGAGGTCGACGCGGGCGGCACCGGGCGCAGGGTCGTTGCCGGCCGGGACGATCGTGGGTGCTGGCGGCGAAACGAGAGCATCCATGTCCGCATCATATACCCTGGTAGGGTACTTGTCAAGTACCCCAGTAGGGTATATGAGGGTTGTGGGCCGGGCTTCAGCCTTCCGGCTTGAGCTGCGGGAACAGGATCACGTCGCGGATCGACGGGCTGTCGGTGAGGAGCATCACCAGCCGGTCGATGCCGATGCCCTCGCCGGCCGTGGGCGGCAGGCCCACTTCGAGCGCGCGCACGTAGTCGGCGTCGAAG
>DATLIR010000206.1:0-2096 GCA_035539315.1 Casimicrobiaceae bacterium | reverse complement strand
CGCGCTGCTCGCGGCGCGAACGCGCGCCAAGCCGGCGACGCCGCTCAGCGAGTGGTGGGCACGCGCGCTCGCCTGACCGCGCGGCCCCGCGACACGCCGCCGCCTGCGCGAAGGTCGAACGCGGTGGCCCGTCGCGCGTTCACACGAAGGGCGCGGTCAGCTTCTCGCTCGCGAACGCGCGCTGCACTGGCGGTCGCGCCAGCATGCGATCGAGCCACGGCTTGACGTGCGGCAACTCGCGCGCAGGCCGCGTGAAGCCGCGCGTCCAGCGACACAGGACGAACGCGTAGGAATCGACGACGCTGAAACGGTCGCCGAGGAACCAGGGCCCGCCATGTCGCGCGAACTCGGCGTCGATCTGGTCGAGCATCGCGCCGGCCTTCGTCTCAGCGAGGGCCTTGACGACCGCCGCGCCGGCGTCGTCGTCGGCCCAACGCTCCGGATAGAAGTAGTTCGTGATCGTCGCCTGCAGGGTGTTCGTGCACCACACGAGCCACTTGTAGGCATGGGCGCGCTCGCGCGTGGCGAGCGCCGGCAGCATTGCGGCCGCCGGATGCGTGTCGACCAGATGCAGGCAGATCGCGGCGGTTTCGTAGAGGACGAGCGGCGCACCAGCAGCGCCGCGCGATGCGTCGTCGACCAGGACCGGGATCAGCCCGTTCGGATTGAGCGCCAGGTACTCGGCGGACTTGTGGGCCGACTGCGCGCGGTCGACGTAGCGCAGCTCGAACGGCACGCCGACCTCTTCGAGGACGAGGTGGACGATGAGACTGGCGTTGCCCGGGGAGTAATGAAGCTGCAGCATGAGTAAGAAGGGGATTAGTCCTGCGGCGCGCGCTCGAGGTAGCTCTGGAACACGGCGACGTGCACGTAGGCCGCATCCGCCGAGCTCGGCCACAGCTCGGCGGTGCTGAAGCGGACGTCGTAGGTCGGCTCGTCGTCGGCCGCCACGCCGTGCGCGTGCGCGTCCGGGAACGGATACGGCGGCGACTCGGCGACGACGACGCCGATCCGGCCGCGGATGTAGGCCGGCATGCGCACGTGGCCGGCGACGTGGTCGGCCTTGACGCGGACGCGATCGCCGGCGCGGAAGCGCTCGCGGGTTGCCGCGTTGCTGCGACCCGGCGCGCTCGCCAGCGCGAGCGGGAAGGCGCCGTTCGCGCGCCGCTCGAGGTCGTCGCGCGTGACCAGGCCCTTCTCGACGCACAGCGTCGCCAGGCTCGTCAGCGAGCGCTCGTAGTAGCTGGCGGTCAGGTAATGGCGCGGCTCCATGCGCTCGATCGCGTGGCGGTACTCGTCCATGTTGAAGACGCCGAGCCGGACGGCGAGCGAATAGAGGGCATTGACGCGCTTCTCCCAGTCCTCGTGGAAGGCCTTCGCATCGGCTGAATGGCGCACCGCGCCGAAGCCCTGCGTGCCGCCGAGGTCGTGGATGCCGTCCATCGCGAAGCCGATGTGCCTAAAGGCGCGCGACGCCGATCAGCGAATCGCGCGTGACGATCGCCGCCAGCTGCTCCTCGCTCCAGCCTTCGGTGTGCGGCGGACGCGCGGGCAGCACCATGTAGCGCGTGTCCGCGGTCGTGTCCCAGACCCGGATCTCGATCTCGGCCGGCAGGTCGAGGCCCATCTCGCGCAGGACGGTGCGCGATTCGCGCACGATGCGGGCGCGGTACTCGAGGTCCTTGTACCAATCCGGCGGCAGGCCGACGAGGGTGAACGCGGTGCACGAGCAGAGCGTGCAGCAAATGACGTTGTGGACCGTCGCCGTGTTCTCGAGAACGACCAGGTGGCGGTGGTGGCGCGGCATCTCGTAGCCGAGCTCGGCGACCGCGGCCCTGCCGTCGGCGAGCAGGCGGGCGCGGAACGCCGCGTCGGTCCACGCCTTGGCGACGACGCGCGCGCCGTTCTCCGGAACCCACTTCTCCTCGACGAGGTGGTCGGCCTGGACGATGAACTCGCCCGGGCGCATGCCGTGCTCGTCGAGCACCGACTGGATCGCGTCGACGCGCTGCTCGACGGCGGCCGTGGTTCGGGTGGCGGGGTCGTTGCGGGCCATGGTGCGGCCAGTATAGGAATCCCGCGCCCCGGGCACGACC
>DATLIR010000205.1:0-4080 GCA_035539315.1 Casimicrobiaceae bacterium | reverse complement strand
GGTCGATGCAGGTGTCGCGCGAGCGCAACCAGTTGATCCGGCCGTGGGTGCAGGGCTACAAGAAGCATCCGATCCTGCACGGCGAGTGGCTCTACATGGACCTCGCGCCGCGGTCATGAGGCGCCTCGCCACGCCGTCGTCCCGGCTCCTGCCCGCGCTGGTCGTCGCACTGGCGGCCGCGTTCGCGCCGCTTGCCGCCGCCGCGCCGGACATGAGCAAGGTGATCCGCGAGGTGTTCCCGGTCGCGGAGACCGGCTTCGACCCCGCGGCGGTGCACGACCTCTACTCGGCGACGGTGCTGCAGGGCATCTTCGAGACGCTCTACACCTACGATTACCTCGCGAGGCCGGCGAAGGTGGTGCCCCTCACCGCCGACGGCATGCCCCAGGTCACCGAGGGCGCGAGGACCTGGACCGTCAAGCTGAAGAAGGGGATCCGCTTCGCCGAGGACGCGGCGTTCGGCGGCAAGCCGCGCGAGCTCACCGCCGACGACTACGTCTACACGTTCAAGCGCCTGATCGACCCGCGGATCCGCTCGCCCTGGGCGTTCCTGGTCGAGGGGAAGTTCGTCGGGCTCGACGACCTCGCCGCGAAGGCCAAGGAGGGCGGCCGGTTCGACTACGACGCGAAGATCCCCGGCATCGAGGCGGTCGACCGCTATACGATCCGCTTCCGGCTCAAGGACCCCGACTACAACCTCGCCTACATCCTGGCGCACGAGCCGACGTCGGCGGTCGCGCGCGAAGTGATCACGAAGTACGGCGAGAGCGACGGCCGCACGCTCGCCAACCCGGTCGGCACCGGCCCCTACCGGATGGTGCGCTGGGTGCGCAGCTCCAAGATCTTCCTCGAGGCGAACCCGCAGTACCGCGGCTTCACCTGGAACTTCGCGTCCGACGACCCGGCCGACGCCGCGCTGATCAAGGCGATGAAGGGCAAGGCGATGCCGGCGATCGGCCGCGTCGAGATCTCGATCATGGAGGAGGACCAGGCGCGGCTCCTGGCCTTCCAGGGGGACGAGATCGACATCATGAATCTCGAGGGGCCGCTCGCGCCGCGGGTGCTCGACGGGGGCACGCTCAAGCCCGAGCTCGCGTCCAAGGGCGTGAAGCTCGCGCGGATCATCGATCCGGAGCTCTCGTACACCTACTGGAACATGACCGACCCGGTCGTGGGGGGGCTCGCGAAGGAGAAGGTCGCGCTGCGCCGGGCGATGGCGATGAGCTACGACGTCGACCAGGAGATCCGCGTCATCCGCAACGGCCAGGCGATCGCCGCGCGCTACCCGATCCCGCCCGGCGTCGTCGGCCACGATCCCGCCTGGAAGGGCGGCATCCGCTACGACCCCTCGGGCGCCAACGCGCTGCTCGACGCGTTCGGGTACAAGCGCGGCGCGGACGGTTGGCGTACGCTACCGGACGGCAAGCCGCTCACGGTGCGGCTGTCGTCGCGCCCGGACACGCTCGGGCGCCAGCAGGACGAGATCTGGAAGAAGTCGCTCGACGCGATCGGCGTCCGCATGGACGTTCACAAGGACAAGTTCCCCGAGCTCCTGAAGGCCGAGAAGCAGTGCAAGCTCCAGATGCGCGTGGCGTCGTGGATCGCCGACTACCCGGACGGCGACAACTTCATGCAACTCCTGTACGGGCCCAACACGTTCCAGAGCAACAACGCCTGCGCGCGCATCCCGGAGTTCGACCGGCTCTACGAGCGCACGCAGAAGCTGCCGCCGGGGCCGGAGCGCGACGCGCTCTACCGCGAGATGGCGCGCGTGATCGAGAACTACGCGCCATGGCGCCTCACCATCAGCCGCTACCGCAACATGCTGCTGCAGCCGCGCGTCCTGGGCTACAAGCGGCATCCGATCCTGCACGCCCACTGGCAGTACGTCGACGTGGCGACGCAGCCGAAGAGCAAGTAGGAGGAGGGGAGAACGACGCGCGAGCGGCCGGCGACCCCGGCCGCGCTGTCCGCGCGGTACAAGCGATGGCATGCCCGCCCCGCGGCGCCCAAGAAGCTTCCGCGTGGCGGGCCCTGCCGCCAGAGCGCGACCCGGCGGCCCCGCGGCGGGCCGGCCGATCCGCGCGACGAGCCGTG
This sequence comes from Casimicrobiaceae bacterium, assembly GCA_035539315.1. GTDB lineage: Bacteria > Pseudomonadota > Gammaproteobacteria > Burkholderiales > Casimicrobiaceae > VBCG01. The sequence continues at coordinate 1,983 of DATLIR010000205.1, read as the reverse complement.
GCCCGGGCGCTCGAGCGCGCCCGCCGCGGGGAGGAACGACGATGACCGCCTACATCATCAGGCGCCTGTGGCAGATGATCCCGACGCTCCTGGGCGTCGTGATCCTGGTGTTCTTCCTGTTCAACTGGGTGGGCGGCGATCCCGCCTACGTGCTCGCCGGGAAGATCAGCAACCAGGAGCAGATCGACAACATCCGCCGCCAGCTCGGCGTCGACCAGCCGTACTGGGTGCAGCTGTGGATCTTCGTGAAGCAGATCGTGACCGGCGACTTCGGCGCGTCGTGGAGCACCAACGAGCGCATCGCGTCGATCATCCTGACGCGGCTGCCGCCGTCGCTCACCGTGCTGGTGCCGCTGACCGTTCTCGACGCGCTGATCGCCATCGCGCTCGCCCTCGCGGTCGCCTACGTGCGCGGATCGCTGACCGACCGGATGGTGATGATCGTGTGCACCGTCGGCCTGTCGATCTCGATCCTCGTCTACATCATCGTGTTCCAGTACGTATTCGCCTACAAGCTCGGATGGTTCCCGGTGCAGGGGTGGGGTGACTCGTTCGGGGAGAACCTGTTCCGCTACGCGTCGCTTCCGATCCTGATCGGGCTCGCCGTCAGCATCGCGCCGAGCCTGCGTCTATATCGCACCTTCATCCTCGACGAGATCAACCAGGACTACGTGCGCACGGCGCGCGCGAAGGGGCTCTCCGAGAACCGCATCATGTGGGTGCACGTGCTGCGGAACGCGTCGATCCCGATCATCACCTACATCATGGCGTCGCTGCCGGGGCTCCTGATCGGCGCCTTCCTGATCGAGCGCTTCTTCTCGATCCCGGGCATCGGGCGCGAGGTGATCCTCGCCGTCGAGCGCAGCGACTTCCCGGTGATCAAGGCGATCACCGTGTACGTCGCGGTGGCGACGATGGTGTTCAACCTGCTCGCCGACCTGATGTACAAGGCCGTCGACCCGCGCGTGCAGCTGCGCTAGGAGACGAGCGATGGCCACGCCCAGCGCAACGCTCGTCCGCGCCGCCGACGGCACGCGCGAGATCCCGCACACCGTCTCGCCGGGCCTGTGGACGCTCGCCTGGCGCAGGCTCCGCGCCGACCGCGTCGGCATGGTCTCGCTTGCGATCGTCGCGGCGTTCCTGGTGCTGATCCTGCTGTCGGTGACCGGCCTCATCGCCCGCGACTGGGCGAAGGAGGTCGGCGTCAACTACGCGCCGCCGTCGTTCGTCGGCGCCGACATCGAGGCAGGCACGCCGGCGGGTCCCGTCGAGCCGGAGGCACCGGTGCCCGCGTCCGAGTACAAGTCGTCGATCGTCGATCCGCTCGCCGACGTGATCGCCGAGCTCAAGGGCGGCAAGCCCGCCGCCGCGCCCGGGGCCGCGCCCGCGGAAGCCGGCAGCGTCGATCCGCTCGCCGACGTGATGGCCGACATCCGCGCCGGCAAGGGCGGCAAGGCGGTGCCGGTCCCGGTCGAGGCGCGCAGCGCCACGCTGCCCTTCGGCGGCGACAAGTGGGGCCGCGACGTGGTCGCGAAGACGATCAAGGGCTCGGAGACGTCGATCTTCGTGGGCATCGCCTCGGCGCTCCTCGCCACCGCGCTCGGCACGCTGTTCGGCGCGATCGCCGGCTACTACGGGCGCTGGGTCGACGACGCGTTCAACTGGTTCTACTCGGTGTTCAACTCGATCCCCTACCTGCTCCTGATCCTCGCGGTCGCCGCGGTGCTGCAGCACAAGGGAACGATGACGATCGTGCTGATCCTCGGGCTCACCGGCTGGACCGGCGTCTTCCGCCTCATCCGCGCCGAGTACCTGAAGCACAAGGGCCGCGAGTACGTGCAGGCGGCCGACGCGATCGGCGCGTCGAACACGCGGCGGATGTTCAAGCACATCTTCCCCAACGTGTCGCACGTGGTGCTCGTGCAGCTTTCCATTCTCGTCGTCGCCTTCATCAAGTCGGAGGTGATCCTCTCCTTCCTCGGC
>DATLIR010000204.1:0-22656 GCA_035539315.1 Casimicrobiaceae bacterium | reverse complement strand
GCCGAGGAAGTAGGTCGGCGTCTTGGACGAGCAGCCGATGCCCGAGAGCTTCGCGACGCGGTGCGGCGGCACCGCGAGGTCGAAGAACGCCTGGATGATCGCCGCCGAGATCGAGTCGTGACCGCAGCCGGCGCACAGCGTCGACACCGGCCCCTCGTAGTCGCGGCGGGTGAAGCCGAGCGCGTTGACCGGCAGCGAAGGGTGGTGGATCTTGGGCTTGGCGAGGTAGGTCATGGGGGCGGGAGGCGGCGATGGGCGATGGGCGATAGGCGATAGGAGGACATTCCGGCATTGGCCCTAGGGATCGAAGGAGAGACGGTCATCGTCGATGCGAAGCCCTGGTTGGCTATCGCCCATCGCCTATCGCCCATCGCCGCCATTCATTCAGTCCGCGGCAATCGCCGGCCGCCCGCGCACCAGGCCCAGCGCGCGCGCCTTCTCGGCGATCTCGTTCTCGATGAAGCGCGCGGTGAGCGGATTGCCGTCGTAGTGCAGGACCGGGATCAGCTTGTCGGGCGCGATGCCGCATTCGTTGACGAGGAGCGCGCGCAGCTGCGCGTCGCGGTTCTGCTCGACGACGAACACGTGGTCGTGCACGGCGACGAACTCGGGGATCGCGTCGGCGAACGGGAAGGCGCGGATGCGCATCCGGTCGAGGTGGATCCCCTGCTCGGCCAGCGTCGCGAGCGACTCCGCCATCGGCGCTCCGGTCGAGCCGTACCACACGATCGCCGCGCGCGTCGGCTGCGCGGCGCGCTCGATCACCGGGCCGGGGACCAGCGCCTTCGCGCCCTCGAACTTGCGCAGCAGGCGCTGCATGTTGTCGACGTACGCCGGGCCTTCCTCGGTGTAGCGCGCGTAGCGGTCCTTCGACGTGCCGCGCGTGAAGTACGCACCGCGACGAGGATGCGTTCCCGGCAGCGTGCGATAGGCGATGCCATCGCCGTCGACGTCGAGGTAGCGCCCGAAGTCGCGGCCCGACTCGAGCTCCTCGGCGCTCATCACCTTGCCGCGGTCGAGGACGCGCGCGTCGTCCCAGCGGAACGGCGCGGTGAGCCAGTCCTGCATGCCGATGTCGAGGTCCAGCATCACGAACACCGGCGTCTGCAGCCGGTCGGCGAGGTCGAACGCGAGCGCGCCCATCTCGAACGCCTCGGTGGGGTCCTCGGGCAGCAGCAGCGGGTGCTTGGTGTCGCCGTGCGACGCGTACGCGGTGGAGAGGATGTCCGCCTGCTGCGTCTTGGTCGGCATGCCGGTCGAGGGGCTGCCGCGCTGCACGTCGAACAGCACCGCGGGAATCTCGGCGAAGTACGCAAGCCCGATGAATTCCTGCATCAGCGAGATGCCCGGGCCGGCCGTCGCCGTGAACGCGCGCGCGCCATTCCAGCCGGCGCCGATGACCATGCCGATCGACGCGAGCTCGTCCTCGGCCTGCACGATCGCGTAGCGGTGCTTGCCGGTCGCCTTGTCGACGCGGAATTTGCGGCAGTACCCCATGAACGCCTCGGCGAGCGACGACGACGGCGTGATGGGGTACCAGGCGCACACGGTCGCGCCACCGTACACGGCGCCCAGCGCGGCCGCGCTGTTGCCGTCGACGAAGATGCGGTCGCCGACGCGGTCGCGGCGCTCGACGCGCAGGCCGATCGGCGCGATGTGCTCGCGCGTCCAGTCGTACCCCAGGCGAAACGCCTTGTGGTTCGCGTCGAGCAGCGGCGCCTTGCTCTTGTACTGCTCGACCAGCATCGCCTCGACCACCTCGGGTTCGATGCCCAGCAGGAATGCGAGGCTGCCCAGGTAGACGATGTTCTTGAACAGCTGCCGCTGGCGCGCGTCGCTGAACGCCTCGTGGCACAGCTCCGTCAGCGGCACGCCGATCGCGGTGACGTCGGCGCGCGTGCGGTCGGCCGCGAGCGGCTTGGTCGCGTCGTAGAGCAGGTAGCCGCCCGGCTCGATCTCGGCGAGGTCCGCCTTCCAGGTCTCCGGATTCATCGCGACCATCAAGTCGACGCCGCCGCGGCGACCGCGCCAGCCGGCCTCGACGATGCGCACCTCGTACCAGGTCGGCATCCCCTGGATGTTCGACGGGAAGATGTTGCGCGCGGCGACCGGCACGCCCATGCGCAGGATCGCCTTGGCGAACAGCCCGTTCGCCGACGCCGAGCCCGACCCGTTGACGTTGGCGAACTTGACGACGAAATCGTTGGTGCGCGCGGGTCCGCGCATGGCTACTCCGCCGCCTCCGCCGCGGCCTCGGCGGCCGCGCGCTTCGGCAGGTGGACGCGCGGCGTCTCGCCGCAATGGGTCGGCTCGATATAGGACTTCTTCATGTCCCAGGCGCCGGTCGGGCAGCGCTCGGCGCACAGCCCGCAGTGCAGGCACACGTCCTCGTCCTTCGCCATCACGCGGTGGCTCGCGAGGGTGCCGGAGACGTAGAGGTCCTGCGCCAGGTTGACCGCCGGCGCGCGCAGTCGGGCGCGCAGGTCCGGCTCGTCGCCGTTCGCGGTGAACGTGATGCAGTCCATCGGGCAGATGTCGACGCACGCGTCGCATTCGATGCAGAGCCGGTCGGTGAACACGGTCTGCACGTCGCAGTTGAGGCAGCGCTGCGCCTCGGCGAACGCGAGGCGGACGTCGAACCCGAGCTCGACCTCCTGCCGGATGTCCTTGAGCGCGATCACGGTGTCCTTGAGCGGCACGCGGTGTCGCTTGTCGCTGGTGATCGCGTTGTCGTAGCTCCACTCGTGGATGCCCATCTTCTGCGAGACGAGCAGGAAGGTCGGCGGCGGGCGCTTGGCGATGTCCTCGCCGCGGCAGTGCTTGTCGATCGAGATCGCCGCGTCGTGACCGTGCGCGACGGCCCAGATGATGTTCTTGGGCCCGAACGCCGCGTCGCCGCCGAAGTACACGCCCGGCCGCGTCGACGCCATCGTCACCTTGTCGACCACCGGCATGTTCCAGCGGTCGAACTCGATGCCGAGGCCGCGCTCGATCCACGGGAAGGCGTTCTCCTGCCCGACCGCGACCAGCACGTCGTCGCAGTCGAAGCGCACCTCCGGCTCGCCGGTGGACACGAGCTCGCGCCGGCCCTTGTCGTCGTAGCGCGCCGCGACCTTGTCGAAGGTGATGCCGTTGAGCTTGCCGTGGTCGTGCAGGAACGCCTTGGGGACGAGGAAGTTGTGGATCGGGATGCCCTCGTGCGCGGCGTCCTCCTTCTCCCACGGCGAGGCCTTCATCTCGTCGAAGCCGGAGCGCACGACGACGTCGACCTGCTCGCCGCCGAGGCGGCGCGCGCTGCGGCAGCAGTCCATCGCCGTATTGCCGCCGCCGAGCACGACGACGCGCCTGCCGATCGAGGTCACGTGGCCGAACGACACCGACGAGAGCCAGTCGATGCCGATGTGGACGTGCTTCGCCGCTTCCTTCCGGCCCGGGATGTCGAGGTCGCGCCCGCGCGGCGCGCCGCTGCCGACGAACACCGCGTCGTAGCCTTGCCCGAGCAGCGCCGCCATCGAATCGATGCGCGTGCCGCCGCGGAAGTCGATGCCGAGGTCGAGGATGTAGCCGCACTCCTCGTCGATCACGCGGTCGGGCAGCCGGAACTTGGGGATCTGCGTGCGCATCATGCCGCCGGCCTGCGGATCGCCGTCGAAGACGACGCAGTCGTAGCCGAGCGGCGCGAGGTCGCGCGCGACGGTGAGCGATGCCGGGCCGGCGCCGACCAGCGCGACGCGCTTGCCGTTGCGCTGCGTGGCCGGCTGCGGCAGCCGCGGACGGATGTCGCCCTTGTAGTCGGCCGCGGCGCGCTTGAGCCGGCAGATCGCGACCGCCTCCGGCTTGGTGGCGTTCTTGCGATGCTCGGGCGAGCCTTCCTCGACGCGCACGCGCCGGCACGCCGGCTCGCAGGGTCGATCGCAGGTGCGGCCGAGGATTCCCGGGAAGACGTTCGACTTCCAGTTGATCAGGTAGGCGTCGTCGTAGCGACCCTGCGAGATCAGCCTGATGTACTCGGGAACGGGCGTGTGTGCGGGGCACGCCCATTGGCAATCGACAACCTTGTGGAAGTAGTCCGGTTGCGCGATATCCGTCGGTTTCAACTTGGCTCCTCGAACGCGTTCGCCACGCACGGGCCCGTCGGGGCGGGCCGTCTTCCTCGCCAGGCCGACATTGCCGGCGGGTTGCCCGAGGACGCAGCGAACGCTGGCCGCATGCTACGCCGAACGCGGGCGCTCGCCTACGCCATGACGGGCCAGGGCGCGCTCCCGTTGACGCGCCAGGGTTTGCTGCGCTGCACACACGATGCACCCGTCGCTCGGCGGGCCTTCCGGGCGGAGCAATCCTCGTGCCGCCACCAGGCGGGCCCTTCGAGGTCGATCAGCCCGCGGCGCAGGTGCGGAAGCCCACGAACATGTCATGGCGCTCGGGGCGGTAGAAGTTGCGCATCCGCGCGTGAACCAGCCGTTTCCGCGTCGCCCACGATCCCCCACGAATGACATGGTGATCGCCGAACCACGGCTGCGAGTACTCGGCGTAGGGCCCGGCCACGAACCCGGGATAGGGAGCGAACGGCGACGCCGTCCATTCCCAGACATTGCCGAGGAAATTCGACCCGGTGGCGGTGCTCGCCGCCGCGACCGGGCCCCCGAGTCGCGCATCCAGGTTGGCGGCGTCGCGCTCGTCCGTCACAAGCGCGGCGGCGGTCTCCCATTCGGCTTCGGTGGGTAAGCGGCGTCGCGCCCACGCGCAGTACGCGGCGGCCTCGTGGGCATTGACGTGCTGCATCGCGGCCGCCGGCGCAAGCGCGCGCCAGCGGTCGAACCAGCGCACCTCGAATCCGGCGCCACTCTGCCGCCATGCCACCGGCAGCGTCGCGCCGGCGCCGTCGCGCCAATACCGGCCTGCGCTCGACCACAGCTCGTCGCGCCGGTACCCGCCGGCATCCACGAACGCCGCGTACTCGCCTTCGGTCACGCAGGCGCGCGCGATCGCGAACGGCGCGAGCGACACGTCGTGCGCGTCCTGCTCGTTGTCGAACACGAAGCGATCGCGCGCGACCTGCGCGGCGCTGCCGAGGGTCCGGACGCCGCCGGGCACCGCGATGTCCCCCGCGTCGCCGGCGCCCGTACCGACGCGCGGCGGCTCGAGCCCGTCGGGCGGCGCGAAGCCCAGCGTCTGCAGCGTCATCAGCAGCGCCTCGCCGTGCATGTCCTCGTGGTGCAGCGCGAGCTCGTGGAAATAGCGCGCGCCGTCGTCGCAGGTGGCGAGGCCATCGAGCGTCGCCGCGAGCGTCTCGTCGAGGTAGCGGTCGATGCCGCGCCACGCCGGCAGCGGGAGCGACCAGCGCGCGTCGTGCGGGACGCGCGCGGAATCGAACAGCGCGTCCGCGTGCGGGAAGCGTGACGGCACCGGGCACGACGCCGGATCGCCCGCCCGCCACGCGATGCCATGTCGCATGCACCAGTACTCCTGGAACCAGGCGATGTGACCAAGCTCCCAGCGCGCAGGATTGACGATCGCCAGGCGCGGGAACACCGGATCGCTCGACGCGAGATGCGCATAGGCGCGGCGCGTATACTCGCGCGCATCGACGAGCGCCGCGGCGAGCGCGGTGCGCCACGTCTCGCCGCGTTGCGCGCTGACGGCGCCGATCGGTTCGATGTTGCCCACGCTGATCCTCGTCACGCCCTACCTCGCGGGCGCCAACAACGGCAACTGGCGCACCGCCGCGCGCTGGGCGCGCCTGCTCGCGCCGCGCTTTCGCGTGATTCTACAGTCGGCCGACGCGCCGGTGACCGGCGGCTCGCGCGATCTCGCGGTGGCGCTCCTGGCGCTGCACGCGCGTCGCAGTCGCGCCGCGATCGCCGCGTGGCGACGCGCTCATCCCGACCGCGCGCTGGTCGTCGCGTTGACCGGCACCGATCTCTACCGAGATGTCCCGAACGGTGACGCCGACGCGCTCGCCTCGCTTGCCGAGGCCGACCGTCTGGTGGTGCTCCAGGACGACGCGTTGCGCCACCTGCCCGCGCGACGGCGCGCGAAGGCGTCGGTCGTCGTGCAGTCGGCGCGACGCCTGTCGCCGTTCGACGCCAAGGCGGCCACGCGCCTCAATGCGCTCTTCGTCGGGCACCTGCGCGACGAGAAGGATCCGCGCACGGCGCTCGGAGCATGGCGTCACCTGCCTGCAAACTGCGCTGCGACGTTGACGCTCGTCGGCGACGCGCTCGATCCCGGTCTTGGCGACGACGTGCGCCGGGCCTGCGCGGCCGATGCGCGCATTCGCTGGCTCGGCGCGCGCGCGCACGGGTGGACGCGCCAGGCGATACGACGCGCGCACGTGCTGGTCGTGACGTCGCGCCTCGAAGGAGGCGCGAACGTCGTCGTCGAGGCGCTCACCGCCGGCACCCCGGTCATCGGCACGCGCATGTCGGGCAACCTCGGCATGCTGGGGGCCGACTATCCAGGCTATTTCGCGGTCGGCGATGCGCGCGGTCTCGCGGCAGCCATCGAGCACGCGGCGGCCGATCGGGCCTGGCTTGCCCGGCTCAGGCGCCACGGCGAGCGACGCGCGCAGCTGATGACACCCGACGCCGAAGCGCGCGCGCTCGCCGCCGCGGTGGACGCCGCGCTCGCCGCGAGGACGCGCGGGGCTAGAATGGACGGTTCGCGCGCCTTGGCGCGCCGCCCCGCCGCGAAAGCCACGCGATGAACGCCCCGGATCCGGTTCCGCTCCGCCTCACCGAGTTCAGCCACGGCGGCGGCTGCGGCTGCAAGATCGCGCCCGGCGTGCTGCAGCAGATCATCGCCAAGGCCGGTCCCTCGTTCCTCCCGCCCGCGCTCCTGGTGGGCATCGAGACCGCCGACGACGCGGCGGTGTACCGGATCAACGAGCGGCAGGCGATCGTCGCGACGACCGACTTCTTCATGCCGATCGTCGACGATCCCTACGATTTCGGCGCGATCGCGGCGACCAACGCGATCTCCGACGTGTATGCGATGGGCGGCACGCCGCTCTTCGCGCTTGCGCTGGTCGGCATGCCGGTGAACAAGCTGCCGCTCGAGACGATCCGCTCGATCCTCAGGGGCGGCGAGGACGTGTGCGCGAGGGCCGGCATCCCGATCGCCGGCGGCCACACGATCGACTCGGTCGAGCCGATCTACGGACTGGTCGCGATCGGTCTCGTGGATCCCGCGCACCTCAAGCGCAATGCCGGCGCACGGCCCGGCGACCGGCTCGTGCTCGGCAAGCCGATCGGCGTGGGCATCTACAGCGCGGCGCTGAAGAAGCAGAAGCTCGACGCCGCCGGCTACGACGCGATGATCGCGAGCACGACCCAGCTCAACACGCCCGGCATCGCTTTGGGCGCGATGAGCGGCGTCCACGCCCTGACCGACGTCACCGGCTTCGGCCTTGCCGGCCACCTGCTGGAGATCTGCCGCGCCTCGGGTGTCGGCGCGGTCGTCGACATCGCGCGGGTCCCGATTCATCCGGGCGCGCGCGACCTCGCCCGCGAAGGCCTCTTCACCGGCGCTTCGGCGCGCAACTGGACGGGCTACGGCGCTGACGTGACGATCGACGCGCCCGAGTCGGATCTCGTGCGCACGCTCCTGACCGATCCGCAGACCTCCGGCGGGCTCCTGGTCGCTTGCACGGCGCAGGACGTCGGGGCGGTGCTCGACGTCTTCCGTGCGGAAGGCTTCGCGCACGCCGCCGACATCGGCACGATGGTCGCCGACGCACCGCGCCTTACCGTGCGCTAGGATGAAGTTCGTTGTCCTCGTCGTCGTCCTCGCGATCATTGCGGCGGTCTTCTGGCAGCGCGGGTATTCGCGCGAGGCCCGCGTCGAGCGGGCCTACGCGTCGTGCATGAAGCAGTTCGGCGGCGCCGCGCCGGAGCGCCCGCCTTCGTCGGCGCCTGGGCCACCGGCCGCTTCGGCACCCGCGCCGGCGCTCGCCGACCCGCTCGGCCAGGCGATGCGGGATTTGGTCAAGGGCGTCACCGCCGGCATGTCCGGCGCGGTCTGCGGCGCGGTGCGCGACGCCTGCCAGGCGGACTTCGACGGCGCCGTCTGCCAGAACGCGCTCGCGGGATTCACGTGACGGCCTGACGGGCCGATGGCCGCCCGAATGCGCGCGCGACCCTTCCCCTCGCTCGCACGGGCGCGTCCTCGGGTGTCGTCCGTCAGCGCGACGGCCGCTTGTCCGATGGCCGTTTCACTCGCGCGGCGCTAGCGTGTCCTTCTCGGCCCTCTCGATGCTTCCTCCCCGCCCCCGACCCCGCGCCGCGACGTCGCCGGCCCTCGATCTCGCCGCACGCTACGACGGCGTTCGCCGCCAGACCGTGGCGCTCGCCGCGCCGCTGTCCGCCGAGGACGGCGCGTTGCAGTCGATGCCCGACGCGAGCCCGGTCAAGTGGCACCTCGCGCACACGACCTGGTTCTTCGAGACCTTCGTGCTCGAAGGACGTGCCGACTACGCGCCCTTCGATCCGGCCTTTCGCGTGCTGTTCAATTCGTATTACGTCGGCGTCGGCGAGCGGCACCCACGCCCCGAGCGCGGTCTCCTGTCCCGTCCCGACCTCCCCTCGGTGCGCGCCTACCGCGCCTACGTCGATACGGCGATGCGCTCGCTGCTGACCGCACCCTGCGATCCGGTGACCGCCGCCTGCATCGAGCTCGGCCTCAACCACGAGCAGCAGCACCAGGAGCTGATCCTCACCGACGTGAAGCACCTGTTCTCGCGCAACCCGGCGGCACCGGTCTACCGGGCCGGCTGGCCGCTCGCGCAGGTGCGACCAGGCCGCGCCGAGTGGATCGGATACGCCGGCGGGCTCGACGACTTCGGGCATGCCGGCCCGGGCTTCGCGTTCGACAACGAGTCGCCGCGCCACCGCGCGTACCTCGCGCCGTTCGCGCTCGCCTCGCGCCAGGTCACGCACGGCGAGTTCGCCTCGTTCGTCGGCGACGGCGGCTACCGGCGACCCGAGCTGTGGCTGGCAGCCGGCTACGACGTCGTCGTCGCGCGCGGCTGGAACGCCCCACTCTACTGGCAGGCGGACGCCGGCACGTGGACGACGTTCACGCTGCACGGGCGCGTCGCGATCGACGCGCACACGCCGATGTGCCACCTGTCGTTCTACGAAGCCGACGCCTATGCGCGGTGGGCCGGCGCCCGCCTGCCCACCGAGCTCGAATGGGAGCGCGCGGCCCGCGAGGTCCCGATCGCCGGCAACCTGCTCGAGTCCGGCGCGCTGCACCCGATGCCGCTCGCCGAGCCGTCGCCGCCGCGCACGCCCGCACAGCTGTGGGGCGACGTGTGGGAATGGACGCGCAGCGACTACGCCCCCTACCCGGGCTACGTCGCGCCGAACGGCGCCCTGGGCGAGTACAACGGCAAGTTCATGAGCGGGCAGTACGTGCTGCGCGGCGGCTCGTGCGTCACACCCGCCTCGCACCTGCGGCCGACCTACCGCAATTTTTTCGCGCCGGACACGCGCTGGCAGTTCTCCGGCGTGCGCCTCGCGCGCGACATCGCGGCGTGACGGCGTTTCGGCGCCGCCCCGGCTCACGCCGCCGCGTGGAAGACGGCGAACGCCTGCGCGTCGTCGAGCCAGCGGAGCGTGCGGCGGAAGCCGGCCGCGCGCAGCAGCGCGTCGAAGTCGTCGGGCGCGTACTTGTACGAGTTCTCGGTGTGGATGCGCTCGCCGGCAGCGAAGCGGCGAGGCGCGCCGCCGATCGCGACGACCTGCGCGGTCATGGCCTCGAGGTGCATCTCGATGCGCGACGCCGGTACGTTGTAGAGCCCGACGTGCGCCCAGGTTTCGGGCTGGAAATCGCTTCCGATCACGCGGTTCACGTGGTTCAGCACGTTGCGGTTGAACGCGGCGGTGACGCCGGTCGGGTCGGCGTAGGCTTTCACCAGCCGCGCCACGTCCTTGCGCGTGTCCACGCCGATCAACAGGCCGCTGCCGGGCCGCGGCGCGCAGTGCGCGTGGATGCTTGCGAGGAACGCGCGCGCGTCGTCGGGCGAGAAGTTGCCGATCGACGAGCCGGGATAGAAGAACGTCACCGGCGTGGCGTCGAGGTCCGACGCGAGGTCGAGCCCGTCGGTGAAGTCGACCACGATGCCGGCGAGGTCGATCTCGGGGAATTCCGGCGCGAGCCGGTCGAGCGAGCGCGCCAGCGCGTCCTCGGCAATGTCGACCGCGAGATAGCGCGCGGGCATCAGGAACGGAAGCCAGCTCTCCCCCTTGCAGCAGTCGCCCGCCCCGAGGTCGACGAACTGGCCGCCGGTGCCCACCGCCGCCGCGATCGCTTCGCGGTGGGTCGAGAAAATGGCGCGCTCGGTGCGCGTCGGGTAGTACTCGGGCAATTCGCAGATGGCCCCGTACAGCGCGCAGCCCAGCCGGTCGTAGAAATACTTGGGCGGGATGGCGGCGGGCATGCGACGCAATCCCGCGACCAGCGCGCGCCCCTCGGCCTCGCGGTCCACGCGCAGTCGCTTGACGATGGCGCCCTTCGGCATGGAATAATTTCCCGCAATCCGGGGAAGCGGGAAGCGCCGCTGACGCGCCCGCGCGCCCGCCGAAGCGGCGGGTGTCCGCGAGTCTGCATCGGCGATCGCCCGCCCGTCAAAGTCCGACCCATGCCGATACCCGCTCGTTCCCGCCCGCACCGACACGACGGTGCGCGGGCGCCGGCGCGTGCCTTCCGGCTCCGGGTGGCGCTCGTCGCCGCGGCGCTGCTGATGGTCCTTGCGATCGTGTGCGCCGGACGGACGCACGCCGCCGCGCCCGAGCCGTGGCGCGGCGGTCCCACGCCGCCCCTCGTGCTCAAGGACCTCGATGGACGCGAGGTCCGGCTCGACGCCTACCGCGGCCGCACCGTCGTCGTGAATTTCTGGGCGACCTGGTGCGGCCCCTGCGTCGACGAGATGCCCTCGCTCATGCGGTTGCGCGAGCGCTTCGCCGGCCAGGGGCTCGAGGTGATCGGCGTCAACTTCCAGGAGAACGCCGCGCGCATCCGGCCCTTCCTCGACCACCACGGCCTCGCGTTCCCGGTGGTGCGCGACCACGACGGAAGCGCCCGCAGCGGCTGGGGCGTGAGCGTGTTCCCGTCGAGCTTCGTCATCGCCCCGGACCAGAGCGTCGCCTTCGTCGTCGTGGGCGAGGCGGACTGGAGCGGGCCGCCGATCGAGCCGCGCATCCGCGCGCTCGTGTTCCGCTAGACAATAGCGCCCGGGGCGTATCCCGTCGCCCGCGTTGGTCAGGAGAGCCGTCATGGACCGTCGTTCGTTCCTCGCCCGCACCGCCGCCTTCCCGCTCGCTTCGGCGCTCCCGTCGCTCGCGCTCGCGCAGGAGCGCAGCTTCGCGCCCGCGCCGGGCACGTGGCGCACGTTCGAGGTCATCACCCGCCTCGAGATCGCCGACGCAGGGCCTGGCACGCAGGCGTGGGTGCCGGTGCCGGCGATCGACACGCCGTGGCAGCGGTCGCTCGAGTCGCGGTGGAGCGGCAACCTGAACGGCGGAGCGCTTTGGGGCGACGGCGCGGCGCGGATGGTGCACGCGACCTGGGCGGACGGCGAGCGCACGCCGGTAGTCGAGGTCGCGAGCCGCATCCAGGCGCAGGACCGTCGCCATGACTGGTCGACGCCGGCAGGCACCCTCGCCGCTCCCGCCGACCTGGCGTCGTACCTGAAAGCGACCGAGCTCATGCCCATCGACGGCATCGTGCGCGCCACCGCCGAGAGGATCACCGCCGGCCAGGCGACCGACGAGGGCAAGGTGCGCGCGCTGTTCGAGTGGGTGGTGGACAACACCTACCGCGAGCCCAAGGTGCGCGGCTGTGGCGTCGGCGACATCAAGGCGATGCTCGAGACCGGCAACATGGGCGGCAAGTGCGGGGACATCAACGCGCTGTTCGTCGGCCTCGCGCGCTCCGTGGGCGTGCCGGCGCGCGACATCTACGGCATCCGCGTCGCGAAGTCGGCGTTCGGATACCGCGAGCTCGGCGCAGGGAGCCCCGACATTTCGAAGGCGCAGCACTGCCGCGCCGAAGTCTGGCTCGCCGGCCGCGGCTGGGTGGCGATGGACCCCGCCGACGTCGGCAAGGTCATGCGCCTCGAGACCGGCGAGTGGCTGAGGGACACGCGCCACCCCGTCGTCGCGCCGGTCTATCGGGCGCTCTACGGAGGTTGGGAAGGCAACTGGATGGGCTACAACGTCGCGCACGACGTAGCGCTGCCGGGATCGCGCGGCGCGAAGCTCGGCTTCTTCATGTATCCGCAGGCGGAGACCCGCGGCGAGCGCGTCGACAGCCTCGACCCGGACACGTTCAAGTACCGGATCACGGCGCGCGAGATCTCGGCGTAGCGCTCCGCCAGCGCTCGCCGCGCGGCGACGGCAGCGTGCGCGCCGGGCCGTTCCGGCGCCGCTTGCGTCGCACGCGTATGATCGGCGCGTTGCGCGCGGCCCTTGCCTGCATGGTGCTTTCCACCTCCGTCGCGGCGGCCGTGCCCGACGGGCCGTCGCCGACCGACCGCCTCGGCCTCTACGCGCGTGGCGATTTCGTCGTCACGACCGGCGAAAACGCTGCGCTCGCGCCCGCGGCGCGGTGGCTGTTCGCGCAGGAATGGATCGCCGTGCCGCGCGAAGGCGTGGCGACGGCCGGGCACGGCATCGGCATCGATGCGTTCGAGGACGTGCGGGCGTGGGCGGCCTCCGCCGAGGCGCGTACGGCGCAGGACTTGCGGCCGCCGCTGGTCTGGATCGCCGCGCCCGAGCGCGTTCGCGGGGCCCGGCTCGCCGCGGACGCGGCGTCGGCGACGATCGAGGGCCGCGAGCGGCGGCTGCTGCTGGGTCCCCGGCTGACCTCAAACCTGTCCTGGTTCGACGGTTCGTCCGCAGCGTTCTTCGCGCCGCTCCCCGTCGCGTTGCGCGGCACGTCGCTCGCGGACGGCGGCTTCGAGGCGCGCACGCTGTGGCCGGAGTCGTTCCGTCTCGACGAGCGCGACGCCGTGCTTCCGCTCGATGTGGCCGGCGGCGACGAGGAAGCCGCGTTGCGTGCGTTGGTGCGGGCCGACGACGGCGGTGCGCGCACCCCGTGGTCGACGCGAGTGCTGTGGGAACGAGCGGGCGTCTCGCGCTCATGGTCCGGCAAGACGGCGCTGATCGTGATGGTCAACGGGGCGCAAGGCGACGACGACGAGGCCTGGGGCGGACACTTCGCGGTCGGCACCGGACGCGTCGGACGCGACGGCGACCTCGCCGACATCCTCGTCGACAATTTCTATTCGCTCGACGTCGTCAGCGAGAAAGGCATCCTCGCCGCGCCGGTGCCGCTCGACAACTATCTCGCCGACCTGAACAGCGGGCAGGCGTGGTACCGCCCGTCCGCGATCCTCGTCGCGGTGCTCGCCGACCCGGCCGCGGCGGCGCGCGTGCAGGCCGCGTTCCACCGTGTCTACGCGCAGTTCTGGCGCCACCAGCTCCCGTACCGTCACACGACGTTGAACTGCGCGGGCATCAGCGTCGACACGCTGCGCGCGCTCGGCTGGACCCTGCCCGGGCGCGCGCCGGGCGCGCTGGCGCACATCGCGGCGTGGCTCGCGGTGCCCGTCACGCTCGCGAAGGAACGCTCGGTCACCCAGGCGCGCGGCGCCTACGAGTACCTGACGCAGGACCGCGAGCGGCTGTTCCCGGCGGTGGCTTTCGAGGCGGTCGCGGGCTCGTTGCTGCGACTCGCAGGCAGCAACCCCGGTCGCGACGCGAGCGAAGTCGAGCGGCTGCTCGCCCGCGACCTCGAGGCGCTCGTGTTCGTGCACGTGCCGCAGCTGCCGTCGTCGCGCGCGGCCGGATCGTGGCCGGTCGCTTCACCCCTGGAATACCACGGCAAGGTGCCGCGCGATCCCGCGGACGTGAAGCGCGTTCCGGTCCCGGCCCGCCCGTTTCCGTCCACGCTGCGCGACCCCGACCTCCTGCCCGAGCCGCGCCGTCCCTCCGATCTGCCCCTCGCCGTCTGGGCGGTGGTGGGCGTAGCGGCGGTGGCGGGCGCGATCGCCTGGCTCGTGGCTCGCCTGCGCTGACCGCGCGGGTCGTCCAATGGGGGACTTGACAAGGTTCTATAATTCCATAATATTGGAACTATGGAATCCGCGAATGTCCTCTCCGCGACGACCTACCCGCCCGACGCCATCGATACGGGCAACGCCGTCATCGCGCTCGCCGCGCTCGCCCAGCCAACCCGGCTCGCCATTTTCCGGCGCCTGGTCGAGTTCGCGCCCGACGGCCTGACGCCGGGCGAGATCGCGACCGCGCTCGACCTGGCGCCCGCGACGCTCTCGTTCCACCTGAAGGAGCTCGCGAACGCGGGCCTCATCGCCGACCAGCGCGAAGGGCGCCGCATTCGCTACCGCGCCGACCTCGCCGCGATGAACGCGCTGATCGGCTACCTGACCGACAATTGCTGCCGGGGCCGTGGTCGGCTCGTCGACAGCGCCGCATGCGCGACGGATTGCGCCCCCGCCGCATGCCTGCCCACCCCAACGCGCGCGAGGAAACAATCATGAAGCGCTTCCACGTCCACCTCTCCGTCCCCGATCTCGCCGCGAGCATCCGCTTCTACTCCGGCATGTTCGGCTTCGCCCCCACGGTCGAGAAGGACGACTACGCGAAATGGATGCTCGACGAGCCGCGCGTCAACTTCGCGATCTCCAAGCGCGGCGCGCGCACCGGCCTCAACCACCTGGGGCTGCAGGCCGACTCGGCCGACGAGCTTGCCGAGATCCGCGGCCGCTTCGACGCCGCCGAGCGGGGCGCCGTGGTCGACGAGACCGGCGCGCACTGCTGCTACGCGGTCTCGGACAAGCACTGGGTGCGCGACCCGCAGGGCATCGCCTGGGAGGCGTTCCATTCGCTTGGCACGATCCCGGTGGTCGACGGCAGCGCGTGCGGCGACGGCGCTTCGGCCTGCTGCGCGGAAGAAGCAACCGATGCCACGACGGCGACGAAGGCAGCGACGGGATGCTGCGCGCAACCCGCCGAGGCGGCGCCGCGCGAACGCGTCGCGGCCTCCCCGACGCGGGCGTGCTGTGGCTGATCGCGAGGACCTGGGCGCGCCGGCGCGTCGACCACCGCTGCATACGCTTTTCCTGTGTACCGGCAACTCGGCGCGCAGCATCCTCGCCGAGGCGCTGCTGCGCGAGATGGGCGGCGAGCGGTTCGTCGCCCATTCCGCCGGTAGCCATCCCACCGGCCGCGTCCATCCACTGGCGCTCGAGCTCCTGGCGAATCGCGGGTTGCCGGTCGACGGCCTGCGCAGCAAGAGCTGGGATGAATTCGCGCGGCCGCAGGCGCCGGCGCTCGACCTCGTGATCACGGTCTGCGACAACGCCGCGGGAGAAGTCTGTCCGGTATGGCCGGGCCATCCGGCGACGGCGCACTGGGGGCTGCCCGATCCCGCGGCGGTCACCGGTGACGTGGCGCAGCGACGCGTGTTCGCCGAGGTAGCGCACGCGTTGAGCGCGCGGATACGCCTGCTCACGAGCCTTCCCGTCGACAGGCTCGACCGCATGTCGCTGCAGCGGAACCTGCGCGCGATCGCGACGCCCGACGCCGACGCGGCATGACGCACGCGGCCGCGGTCGAGGCGGCGCCGCACGCGCTGTCGCGCTTCGAGCGCGGCCTCACGCTGTGGGTGATCGCCTGCATGGCGCTCGGCGTCCTCGCCGGTCGCCTCGCGCCGGGCCCGATGCGCTGGCTTGCGGCGCTGGAGATCGCGCACGTCAACATCGCGGTCGGCCTTCTCGTCTGGGCGATGATCGTGCCGATGCTGGTGCGCGTCGATTTCGGTGCGCTCGACGGCGTGCGCGAGCACTGGCGCGGCCTGGGCGTGACGCTCGCCGTCAACTGGGCGGTCAAGCCGTTCTCGATGGCGCTGTTCGCATGGCTGTTCGTGCGCCACGTATTCGGCGACGCGCTGCCCGCCGGCGACCACGACGGCTACATCGCCGGTCTGATCCTGCTGGCGGCCGCGCCGTGCACCGCGATGGTCTTCGTCTGGAGCCAGCTGGTGCGCGGCGACGCCAACTTCACACTCACCCAGGTCGCGCTGAACGACCTCGTGATGGTGGTGGCGTTCGCGCCGCTGGTGGCGCTGTTGACCGGCGTGACGTCGATCGTCCTGCCGTGGCCGACGCTGTTCGCGTCGGTCGCCCTCTACATCATCGTGCCGCTCGCGCTCGCGCAACTGCTGCGCGCACGCTGGCTCTCACGCGGGCCGGCCTACCTGGCGCAAGGACTCGCGGTGCTGAAGCCCATGTCCACCGCCGCGCTGCTGGCGACGCTGGTGCTGCTGTTCGCGCTGCAGGGCGAGGCGATCCTCGCGGCGCCGTGGGTCATCGCGATGCTCGCGGTGCCGATCGCGCTGCAGGTCGCGCTCAATGCCACGCTGGCTTACCTCGCCAATCGTCGCTTCGGAGTCGCGCACGCGGCGGCCGGACCCTCGGCGCTCATCGGCGCGTCGAACTTCTTCGAGCTCGCGGTGGCCACGGCGATCAGCCTGTTCGGGATCGCATCGCCGGCCGCGCTCGCGACGGTGGTCGGTGTTCTCGTCGAGGTACCGCTGATGCTCGCCGTCGCGGGCATCGTCAATCGCACGCGCGACTGGTACGAGCGTGGCTTGCCCGACACCCGCGCCGGTTGAAGATCGGGCACGGTGGCAGTTCGGCGCTAGAATGGCCCGGCCTGCCATGCTTCGCACCCTTCTCCGCTCCCTCGGCCCGCGCCTGCGCAGCCTGCGACGGCGCCGCATGCTGCTGGGCGTGACGGCGCTCGCCGCCACCGCGTGCGCCGCGCTTCCGCCGGCCGACGCGCCGTTCCCGGTCGGCACGACGTTCGCGTGGCTCGGCACCGACGCCGGCGGCGTTCGCCGCAATGCGCCGGCCGACGCCGCGCGCTACACGATCGCGTTCGATGGATCGGGGCGCGCCGTGCTGCGCCTCGACTGCAACCGCGGCACGGCGCAGTGGCAGCGCGACGGCGAGCGTCTCGCGCTCGCGCCGATCGCCTCGACCAAGATGATGTGCCCGCGCGGCTCGCTCGATGTCGCGTACGGCGCGGATCTCGCGCAGGTCGCCGGCTGGCGCTACGACGGCAGCGTGCTGGTGCTGTCGGGCCGCGACGGCTCGACGATGCGCTTCCGGCCGCTCTGACGCCGGCCGCCCGCCCGCCGCTACTTCAGGTACCCGCGCTTCGCCAGCGCAGCAGCGACGAACGACGCAATCTCGTCCGCGTTGCCCGCGCCCGCCGCCGGGTAGTAGCGCAGCACCATCGCGCGCCACACGCCGCTGTTGGTGTGCAGGCTGAAGAGCCTCACTTCGGTGACCGACGCCGGCGTCGTATCGAGGTCGGTGCGCGGATCCGGCGCGCTGCGTGCGTCGAACCAGCGGTACGCGCCGCGGCCGACCTCGATCGGCACCGTGGTCGGCGGTTGCACGAACAGGATTGCGTCGGCGCCGGCGCGGCGCGCGGCCTCGATGACCGGGGCGCCATCGACCACGACGGCATCCGCGTCGGCCGCCCGCCCGGCGCGCAGACCCTCGGCGGTCGTCGCGGCAACGCCCCGGGCGCCGAGTCGCGCCGCGAAGGCTCCTTCCCACGCCTGTCGCGCCGCGGCGTCGCGCTCGACCGCGACGATCGCAACGCGCGCCAGCGGCGCGGTCGCGGTGACCGATGCCCCCTGGATCTCGCGCACGACGGTGCGCTCGGTGAGCGTTGCGCATCCGGCGAGCCCGACGGCGATCGCTGCCGCGAGCATCGCGCGATACGGCCCCACGTTCGTCATGCCGCTCCCTTCGGGGTCAGCCGGTGCGTTGCGAGCGCGCCGACGATGATGTCTGCCAGGCGCCCCGCGTCCTTGCGGAACGACGCCGGGTCGTAGGTTTCGGTCACGCCGGTCCACGCGAGCTTCCTGCTGCCGACATCGAACAACGAGGTTTCCACCGTGGCGATACGCGTCTGGTAGACCTCGGGCACCGCGTACCAGCTCCCGTACCACCCGTACCAACCCGGCCCGAACGCCCCGGGCACCATTGACGTGCGCACCTCGGTCTCGGTCCGCACGCCCTTGAACCGCACGAGCATCAATCCGTCCGCGCCGGCACGAGCCACGGCCGCGTCCATCTGCGCCTCGGTCGCCTTGCTGTCGGGCAGGAAGCGATAGCCCTGCACGGCGTCGATGCCGACCGTGCGGAGCTTCTCGGCGAGCATGTCCTCGAAGATGCGCTGCTGCGCGAGGTCGCCGCCGACCGTCACCACCAGGACCCTCGCGAACGGCGCGCTGCGCACCGACGGGTCGAACCAGGAATCGCGCATGGTCGTCGTCGCGCACGCGGCGAGCGCCAGCGCTCCCGCCAGGACGACGACCTGCTCGCACGCGTTCCTCATGTCATCCTCCGTCCGACGTGCGTGAATCGGCCCAACGATCGCGCCGATTGTAGCGTGCGCACGCTAGGCCGCTAGCGATGCCGGAACGCCGGCTTGCGCTTCTCGACGAACGCGCGCATCCCTTCCTTCTGGTCGTCGAGCGCGAAGGTCGCGTGGAACTCGCGCCGCTCGAACAGGAGCCCTTCGGCGAGCGACGATTCGAACGCGCGATTCACCGCCTCCTTCACCTTCATCACCACCGGAAGAGAGAAGCCGGCGATCTGGTTCGCGATTGCGAGCGTCTCGTCGAGCAGGCGGTCGGCGGGCACGACGCGCGAGACCAGGCCCGCGCGCTCGGCCTCCGTGGCGTCGATCATGCGGCCGGTCAGGCACCAGTCCATCGCCTTCGCCTTGCCCACCGCGCGCGGCAGGCGTTGCGTACCGCCGAAGCCAGGCATCGTGCCGATCGTGATCTCGGGCTGGCCGAATTTCGCCGTGTCGGCGGCAATGACGAAGTCGCACGTCATCGCGAGCTCGCACCCGCCGCCGAGCGCATAGCCCGCCACCGCCGCGATCACCGGCTTGCGCGTATAGCGCACTGCCTCCCAGTTCCGCGTGATGTAGTCGTCGCCCAGCACCTTCGCGTAGCTCCACTCGGCCATCGCACCGATGTCGGCGCCCGCTGCGAAAGCCTTCGCGCTGCCGGTGATCACGATCACCGAAATGCCCGGATCGGCGTCGTAGCCCTCGAGCGCGTGCCCGAGCTCATCGGCCAGCGCATCGGACAGGGCGTTGAGCCGCTGCGGGCGGTTGAGCGTGATGATCGCGACGCGGTCGCGCGTCTCGGTGAGGATGTTCTCGTAGGTCATGGGGCGTCACAGGAAGGAGGGAGGGGACGCGGCGACGCGTGGCGGGACGCGTCGTGCGAGAAGCGATGATAGCGTGGCATGCCCTCGCGCCGGCACTCTCTCGGCGCTCCCACGGGACGAGGGAGAAGATTCCAGGCAGCGCGTCGGGGGTGAGCGGACGTCGATTCGTCGCCTGGCGCGACATCGCGCGACGCCCTCAGGGCTTCGCCGGGTCGAAGTGCTTCGCGAGCCCCTGCCAGCAGCGGTAGTACTCGTGCTGGAGCTGCGCCGACTCGACGGCGAAGCGCGTAGGCAGGATGGGCAGCCGCGTTTCGAACATGAACGCCATCGTGTCGCGAATCACCGTCGGCTTCGACAAGTCGACGTGGCTCGCAGCCTCGAAAGTCGCCGCGTCGGGCCCGTGGCCGGTAAAGCAGTTGTGCAGGCTCGCGCCGCCGGGCACGAAGCCCTCCGCCTTGGCGTCGTAGACGCCCTGCACGAGGCCCATGAACTCGGACGCGATGTTGCGGTGGAACCATGGCGGGCGGAACGTGTGCTGCATCGCGAGGATGCGCGGAGGGAAGATGACGAAATCGATGTTGTCCACCCCCGGCGTGTCGCTCGGCGATTGCAGCACCAGGAAGATCGACGGGTCCGGGTGATCGTAGCTGATCGAGCCGATCGCGTTGAAGCGCTTGAGGTCGTAGCGGTACGGCACGTGCGTGCCGTGCCAGGCGACGACGTCGAGCGGCGAATGGCCGATGCGCGCCGACCACAGGTTGCCGGCGAACTTGGCGCAGAGCTCGAAATCGCCCTCGCGATCCTCGTAGCGCGCAACCGGCACCTCGAAGTCTCGCGCGTTCGCGAGGCCGTTCGACCCGATGACGCCGAGGTCGGGCAGCCTGAATGGCGCGCCGTAGTTCTCGCAGACATAACCGCGCCCGGCCCCGTCCGGCAGCTCGACCGCGAAGCGCACACCGCGCGGGATCACGGCGATCTCGGTGGGAGCAACCTCGAGCGTGCCGAGCTCGGTCGCGATGCCGAGGCGCCCGTGCTCGGGAACGATCAGGAGCTCGCCATCGGCATCGTAGAAGAAACGGTCGGTCATCGATCGGTTCGCGGCGTAGAGATGGATCGCGCAGCCGGACATCGACGCGGGCGCGCCGTTGCCGGCCATCGTGCACCAGCCGTCGACGAAATCGGTCGGCGCGACCGGCAGCGGCAGCGGGTCCCAGCGCATCTGGTTCGGCGGCGGCGCATCCGCGCCGAACACGCTGACGATGCCGCGGTTGTCGATCCGCCGGAACGGCTCGTGCATTGCACCTGGCCGGATGCGATAGGTCCAGGTGCGGCGGTTGAGGTGGCGCGCGACAGTGAACGCCGTCCCGGAGAGCTGCTCGGCGTAGAGCCCGTACGCGCAGCGTTGCGGCGAGTTCTGGCCGACCGGCAGTGCGCCGGGCAGCGCTTCGGTCGCGTGCTCGTTGCCGAATCCGGTCAAGTACGCCAGCGCGGCAGCGCCGCGCGATGCCGTGCGCGCCGGCGCGGTCGAGGGGTCGTGGCTCATCGCTGGCTCGCGGGATCGGTGGGATGGGTGGCCGGCACGACGTCCTCGCGCGCCGCGGCGAGCGCCTGCGCGAGAACGCGCGCGTCGCCGATGTGGTTGGCGAGGAGCAGGATAAGCTTCGCATTGACCCGGGCGCTTTGCGCATCGTCAAGGTCGCGATGCAGGGCCACCAGGCGCTCGTAGAAATCGTCGGGCGCCTCGAGACGGGGCGTGGTCGTAAGTTCGCTCATCGGGCCTCCGATCGCGCGAGGGCGCGCTCGCGCGCGGCGAGAACGGCCGCGACGTCGAAGGCGCGCCAGCGGGCGCAGACGTGCTGGTCGGGTCGCAGCAGGTAGACGGTGCCTGGTCTCGCGGCGTAGCGCGCGGCCACGAGCCCGTCGGGATCGGCGATCGCGACCGCTCCGGGCGCGGCCGCGGCGCCAACCTGGACGACGTGAACCGGCGTGTCGCCGTGCGCGAGCGTCTGCGTCGCGCCGTCCGGCAGGCTCCCGAACGCGAGCAGCGTGAAGCCGCGCTCGAGATAGCCGAGGAGCCACGATCCGAGCTCGCCTTGCACGGGCGCATCGGCCGCCGGCGTGCCGGGCGCCATGGCGCCCGCGCCCGCCGGCCAGTCGCTGTCGCGATCCGGGGTGTTCAGCGCCGAGCCGGCGAGCACAGCCGGCGTGGACAGCCGCCCGCTGTTGACCAGCCGGCGCGCGAACGGGTAGCGCTTCGCGAGCTCGAGCACGGCGTCGCGAAAGGTGCGCGACGCGCGGTTCTTGGGCGTGATGAAATCGGTGGAGCGCGTCGAGTTCGCCAGGTTCTCGTCGGCGGCCGCGGTACGCTCGGAGTCGTAGCTGTCGAGCAGGCGTTCGGGCGCCTGCCCGCCGATCACCGCGGCGAGCTTCCACGCGAGATTGTCCGCGTCCTGGACGCCGCTGTTCGCGCCGCGCGCGCCGAACGGCGAGACCAGGTGCGCTGCGTCGCCGGCGAACAGCACGCGGCCGTGCCGGAAGCGTTTCATGCGGCGGCACTGGAACGTGTAGACGCTCGCCCATTCGAGCTCGAAGCGCGCGTCGGGGCCGAGCATCGCGCGCAACCGCGGCAGGATGCGCTCGGGCCGGCGCTCCTCGTCGGGGTCGGCCTCCCAGCCCAGCTGGAAGTCGACGCGCCAGACGTCGTCGGCCTGGCGGTGGAGCAGCACCGACTGGCCCGGATGGAACGGCGGGTCGAACCAGAACCAGCGCTCCGGCGGGAAATCCGACTGCATGTGGATGTCGGCGATCAGGAAGCGGTCCCGGAACACCTGACCTTCGCTCTCGAGGCCCATCAGGCCTCGCACTGGGCTGCGCGCACCGTCGCACGCGACGAGCCACGCGCAGCTCATGGCGTAGTCACCCTCGGGTGTCTCGATGGTGAGGTCGACGCGGTCGCGGCTCGCGCGAACGCCGGTCACCTTGTTCTTCCAGCGCACCTCGACGCCCGGCACCGCGGCGGCACGGCGAACCAGCTCCTCCTCGAGGTGGTACTGCTGGAGGTTCACCATGCCGGGACGGTGGTGGCCCGCCTCGTGGACCAGCGCGAACTCGAACACCAGCGCGTCGCGGTGGAATACCTTGCCGACGTTCCAGCCCACGCCCTTCGCGCAGATCGGCTCGGCGCAGCCCAGCCGGTCGAGGATCTCGAGCGTGCGCTTCGCGTAGCAGATCGCGCGCGAGCCGACGCTCACCGTGTCGTCGTCGTCGAGCACGACGACCGGCACGCCGCGCGATCCGAGGTCGATCGCCACGGCGAGCCCGACCGGCCCCGCGCCGACAACGACCGCCGGCTTCGTTACAGGCGCGCC